>JAQGID010000120.1 GCA_028291405.1 Rhodospirillales bacterium
GCGCAACCAGCCGACCGGCGGAGCCGCCGTCGCGCCTGGCGAGCATCCTCCTCGACCGCTGGTCTCATCTTGCGCAGGGCCATATCGCGACCGGCGGCGGCTGCTCGTGCGGCGGCGGTTTCGGGCATCTGCGGATGCAGGATTTCGAGCAGGACATTCTCGATTACCTGCACGGCAAATACGCTGGCGCCGAGGACGTCTTGCGATTGCTGCGCGACAAGGCGGGATATCGGACGGCGCAGTCCGGCAGCCTGCAGGACTTGTTGCGCGCCCTGGCGGATCCCGCGGCGGCGGCGCCGGCGGAGGCATCGTCCTTGCTCGCCGATCTCGCCCGCAGCCTCGAATCCTTCGAGGGCGCGCACGAGAGCCATTAACCATACGCCCCTGCGAGGCCCTTACAAATCTTCACAAAATCTGGCTTGGCGCTGCGGGGCGGTGGGCATAGGCTGTGCATTGTCAGGTGTTTCGTGCGCGAATGGGTGCTCCCATGCTGATGCGTCGCGACTTCGTACCGATCGTCTGTTACGCCTCTCTTTTTGCGATCATCGTGGCCTGGGCCGCGCTCGGCCCATCCGGACCGCCGGCGCCGCACCAGACTCGTGCGGCGATGGCCTCGGGCCAGCTTGAGCCCGGACGCGAAGAGATCGAGGTGCGCTATCTGGCGCAACGGATGCTCGCCCGCTAGGGCCCAATCCGCCGCCTTCGGTCTACTCAGACGGCGTCGTCGGAATAGCGGATCCTGACGACCTCGATCGCCTCCGGCCCGGCCGGCGTCCTGACCTCGACGACATCGCCCTCCCGCGCCTTGAGAAGGGCGCGGGCGATCGGCGAGATCCAGCTGATCTTCCCCTGCTCCATATCGGCCTCGTCGATACCGACGAGCGTCACGTCATGCTCTTCGCCGCGGGCGTTCTCATAGGTCACCGTCGCGCCGAAGAAGACCTGTTCGTGGTTCTTCTGCTGTGCCGGGTCGACGACCACGGCGCTTTCGAGGCGCTTTGTCAGGAAGCGGATGCGGCGGTCGATCTCATGCAGCCGCCGCTTGCCGTAGATATAGTCGCCGTTCTCCGAGCGGTCGCCATTGCCCGCAGCCCAGGAGACGATCTCGACGACCTTCGGGCGCTCGACGCGCGTCAATTGCTGCCGCTCCTCCTGCATGTGGCGGAAGCCGGCCGGCGTCATGTAGTTCTTGGTCCCCGACGGTAGCGGATCGGGCTCCTCGACATGATCGAGCTCGTCGCCGGCGCCGTCGTCTTCCCTGGTGAAGGCCTTGCTCATCGCTTGAGCAATATCAGTGCTGGTTCGGCAGATACAAGGCCAGGATCGGAAAGGCGATGAGGATGATCAGCCGTATGATATCGGTGAAGACGAACGGCAGGACGCCGGCGAAGATCGTCGAGAAGCTGACGTCCTTCACGACGCTTTTGATGACGAAGACGTTCATCCCGACCGGCGGATGGATGAGGCCGAGCTCGACGGTCATGACGATGATGACGCCGAACCAGATGGGATCGAAGCCGAGGGAGGTGACCAGCGGAAAGATGATCGGGATGGTCAGAATGATCATCGCCATTGCGTCCATCAGGCAGCCGAGCACCAGGTACATCACCATGATGATGGCGAGGACGCCGTAGCGGCCGAGGCCGAGGCCGGTGAGGAAGAGCGTCACCTTCTGCGGCGTCTGGGTGACGGTGAGGAAATAGCCGAAGAGCAGCGCGCCGATCAGCACGGTAAAGACGGCCGCGGCGGTGCGCGTCGCCTGTAGCAGCGATTCCCGGATGTCGTCGCGCGACAGCCGCCGGCGCAGGACGCCGAGGAGGAAGGCGCCGCCGGCGCCCATGCCGCCGGCCTCGGTCGGGGTGAAGAGCCCGCCATAGAGCCCGCCGATGACGAAGACGAAGAGCAGGATCGGCGCCCAGACGTCACGGATGCCGGCGATCCGCTCGCGCATCGTCGCCGGCTTCCCGGCCGGCAGATAGCCGGGGCGGACGAGGCCGATGACGACGATGGTGATCATATACATCGACATCGCGAGAAGGCCGGGGATGATGCCGGCGAGGAACAGCTTGCCGATGTCCTGTTGCGTGATGATCCCGTAGACCGCGAGGACCGTCGAGGGCGGCAGCATGGCGCCGAGCGTGCCGCCCGCCGCGATGACGCCGGTCGCGAAGGACTGCGGGTATCCGTAGCGCCGCATCTCGGGATAGGCCACGGTCGAGAAGGTCGCGGCGGTCGCGACCGACGAGCCCGAGATCGCGGCGAAGCCGCCGCAGGCCGCGATCGTCGCCATGCCGAGACCGCCGCGCAAATGCCCGACGAAGGTATTGGCGGCGCGGAACAGCTCGCGGCTGATGCCCGAGCGGGTAACGAAGGCGCCCATCAGCAGGAACATCGGGATGACGCCGAAGGTGTAGTCGGTCACCGTCCGCATTGAGGTCTGGCCGATCAGCTTCAGCGCCGGGCCGCCGCCGACGATGTAGCTGTAGCCGGTGATGCCGACGAGCCCCATCGCCATGCCGACGGGGACGCGCAGGAGCATCAGCCCGAACAGCACGATGAAGCCGATGACGGCGACGGCGTCGGTACTCATGGCGGCAGCCTCATTCGACGGGCTTGATGGCAGTCTCGCCGATCAGTTCGGGGTGGAAGATGAGCCGATAGGTCCGGATCGCGATGAGCAGCACCGCGGAGACGTCCCCGGCCCAGGCGACCGCGAAGAATGGCCAGTTCGGCAAATGGAGATCGTAGGTGAGGACGTTGTCCTGGTAGGTGGTGCGGACCTTGTCGAAGAGCGTCCAGGTCTGCACCGTCACCACGAAGAGCAGCACCACCGTCGCGAAGATGTCGATATAGCGCTGCCAGCGCGGCCCGACCGAGCCCCATAGCAGATCGACGGTGATATGCGTGCCGCGGTAGCTCGTCGCCGCGATGCCCCAGAAGATCAGGATGCCGAGCAGCAGGCGGCCGAAGTCGTAGCTGTCCGGAATCTGCGTATTGAAGAAATAGCGCAGTAGCACCGAGATGAAGATATCGGCCGCGACGATGCCGACGAAGCCTGCCGCGACAAGCTCGATCCCGTCGATGAAACGGTCCATCAGGCTGCGTCTCACGCTCTGCTCCATGATGCGATCGCGATGCCGGCGGCGAAAGGGGACATGTCCGCCGCCGGCACGATGCGCTTGCTCTCGGGAGGGACCGCTACTTCAACGCCGCGTCGTATTTGACGAGATCGGCGCGCAGCTCGGCCATCGCCGCTTCCGGATCGATGCCTGTCTTGCGGGCGCTGTCGGCCCAGGTCTTGACCAGCGGCTCGGCGGCCTTCTTCCATTCGGCGAGCTGCTCGGCGGTCAGCGGATAGACCTCGTGGCCGGGCGTCGCCTTCATCTTGGCGACGCCGGCATCCTCGAAATCGGACCAGGGGCCGGCGAATTTCTCGGCCCAGTCGGTCGTGCAATGGGCGTCGATCACCTTCTTCTGGTTGGCCGACATCGCCTCGTACTTGTCCTTGTTCATCACCCAGACAAAGGGCGTCGTATAGAGCGGCGCATCCATGTGGTACTTGACGACCTTGTCGATGCCGAAGAGGAAGACCGAGCCCCAGGGAAAGGTGATCGCGTCGGCGGTGCCGCGCTCCAGCAGGTCGCGCGCCGCCGGGGCGGAGGCCTGGACGTTGGTGCCGCCGAGCAGCGTCACGAAATTGCCCATCGTCGTATGCGCCGGCCGGACCTTCATGTTCTTGACGTCGGCCGGCACGAGGATCTTGCTTCGCGAGTGGAAGCTGCCCGGCGCATGGGTGAAGGCGAAGCAGAAATGCACGTCCTTCATCTCGCGCTCGGCATATTTGCGGTACCAGGCGTCGATCGCCTTGGTGCCGCCGTGGCCGTTGGCGATAAGAAAGGGCAGCGCCGCGGCGTCGATGATCGGGAAGCGACCGGGCTGGTAGCCTGGGCTGACATAGGTGAAATCGGCGATGCCGTCGCGCGCCATGTCGTAATGGTCGAAGGCCTTGCCGAGCTGCTCCGACGGAAAGATCGTCGAGGTGATCGTGCCGTTCGAGTCCTGCTTGACCGATTCGGCCCATTGCTCCATCGCCGGCTGCAGCGGATGCGCCGGCGGGACCCAATGCGACAGCTTCAGCGCGACGGGCTTGTCCTGGGCGACGGCGACGCCGCCGAGACACGGCAGGGCGAGCACGCTCATCAGCAGGGCGCCGCGCAGGATCGTCTTGTTCGTCATCATCTTCCTCCCTGGTTCGTCGATTATTTACAGATGCGGCAGCCAGACGTCGAGCACGGCGCAGCGTTTCTCATTCTTGACGACGTCCATCGCCTTGGCCAGCGCTGCCTCGAGCTCGGTCGCGCGCTTGACGGTTGCGCCGTGGCCGGCGCCGGCCGCGACGGCAATGCCGGCATAGTCCGGCGGCGGGTCGAAGGTGACGCCGATCTCGTTGGCGCGGCTGGCGAAGCCGTCGGGATGGACGCTCAGCATCGACAGCTTGGGCGACTTCCAGCCGCGGTTGTTGAGGACGACGTGCAGGAACGGCGTCTGGTACTGCCGGGCGATCCAATGCACCGACGAGGGCACCGAGAACATGTAGGACCCGTCGCCCGTCATCGAGATGACTGTCTTGTCGGGATGCGCCAGCTTGACGCCGATCGCTGCGCCGCCGTTCCAGCCGAGCGAGCCGGCGCCGGCGCTGATGATGCCGCCCGGCTGCGTCGCCGCGATGTGGTCGGCGATGACGTGGTAGTTCGAGATGCCCTCGTTCAACACGATCGTTTTGTCGTCGACGTGCTTGCGGACGCAGGCGGTGAGATATTCGGCTGTGATCAAATCGTCCTTCGGCACCTCGAGGGCGCGCAGCGACGCATCGCGCGCCTCGTGCAGCCGCGTGTAATGCGCCGTTTTTTCGGCGACCGCCGCCTGGTCGATCGTAAGGCCGTCGAGCATCTTGTTGATCTGCTGCAGCGCGGTGGCGGCGTCGGCGCGGAAGACGCGCTTCGCCGCGACGTACCACAGCGGCATCTGGTGCTTCAGCGGGTCGAGGTCGATGTGGAAGATGCGCGCCTCGGGGCTCGGCTTGTTGACCGACGGCATCCACGGCACGTCGACGTCGAGCAGCAGGATCAGATCGGCCGCGGCGAGGACCGCGTTCTGCCGCGGCTGGTTCCAGTAATTGCCCTGGTAGAGCGGGTCGTTCGCCGGGAAGTTCATATAGACCGGCACCGGCTCGAGGACGCCGATGCCGAGCCGCTTGGTCAGGCGCTGGAGCTCCGCCACCGCCGCGTGGCTGCGGCCGAGATACGAGGTCACGACGATCGGCCGCCGCGCCTTCTGCAGCTCCTCGACGAGCAGCGCGACGTCGCCCTCCGCCAGGGCTCCGGGCGAGATCGGCTGGAAATCGGCGGCGTCGACGGTCGCCGGCGGGATCTCCTCCTCCATGATCTCGCGCGCCCCCATTAGATAGACCGGGCCGCGCGGATCGCTGTGGGCGAATTGCATGGCGCGATGGACGATCTGCTTGACGTTGCGGCCGGTGCGGATCTCGTTGTCGTAGCGGACGTAGCCGCGCACCAGCCCGCGCTGGTCGAAGACGTCCTGCAGCCACTGAATATGCTCGTTGCGGCTGCCGCGCAGCTCGTTCTCGAGCGTCAGCGGCGAGGCGCCGGCGAAGATCAGGACCGGGACTCGACCCTTGGCGGCATTGTGCATGCCGCCCGCCAGCGCCTGCGTTCCGGCATCGACATGGACGATCACTGCCTGGGCCTGGCCGGTGGTCTGGGCATAGCCGTGCGCGATGCTCAGCGCCACCATCTCGTTCGGGCAGGTGACGATGCTGGGCACCCGCCGGCCATTGGCATGGGCCTCCGCCATCGCCTCGAGGATCGCCGGATGGTCGCTCCCGAGATTGGCGAAGATATAAGAGACGCCGGCTTCCGTCAGTGCTTCCAAGAACGCCGTTGCAGTCGAGTACATGGAGATTTTCCTTGTGTCGTCTGGCTCAGCCGCCGCGATCGAGCGCCATGGTGATGCGCCGCAGCAGCCGGATGAACTCCGGCTTGTTCGCCGTGCCGACGATCTGGTCGAGCTCGCGGTCGTGTTCGTGCGCATGCACCAGGAGATCGTCCAGCAATGCCTTGCCGGCATCGGTCAGCGACAGCGCATAGCTCCGCTGATCGTGCGGCAGGCGGCGGCGCAGGACGAGGCCGCGGCGGACGAGGTCGTTGAGCGCGGGGGTCAGGCTCGATTTGTCGCGCCCGCTGGCGCGGCCGAGCGCGGTCTGGGACAGGCCGGGGTTCTCGTCGATCAGGGCGAGGATCGCGAAGCGGCCGGGGCGCAGGTCGATCTTGTCGACGTGGCGCGCGAATGCCTGGAACGAGGCCTCCTGGGCCAGGCGAAGATGGAAGCCGATCGCGTTCGACAGCGCGCCGAGGCGCAGTTGCCCATCCCACTGGGTTTCGGCATCCGCGGTCGCGGGACGGCGCCGCGGCGTCGGTTCCCTCATGTCATCGCCGCTCTGATGCGCAACCCGACTTCCTCCCGATAAAACCTCTTGCGGCGAAAACTGCGGGAAAGCGGCGAAAACTTCAAGATAGTTTTTAGTCAAACAGTCGGGGGTCAAACGATCGCGTGGCGCGACGGTGCTCAGCGATGATGATGCCGCGCGGTCAGGGTTGCCAGGAGACGAAGCCCATCGCGTTGCCGGTGCCGGCCTCTGAGCGATAGCAGGGGACATAATCGACGATGTTCGGCTCGTATCCGAGATCGGCCATCGCGCCGGCGACCGGGACCCAGTTCTTGACCTCCGAGGTACCGGCCTGGAAGATCGATTCGCCGAGCTTTGCGACCTTCTGGATGCTGCGCTCGCGCATCGAAGCGAGGATCGTCTGATCGACCTCCTCGTCGATCACGAAATGCGTCAACCCGCCGGAGGCGATCAGCGCGACGCGCGCGTCGCTCTTCCACGAATGGATCGCACGGACGATCGACTTCCCGAAATCGTAGCAGCGCTCCACCGTTGGCTGGTTCGGCGGATAGAAGGTGTTGAGCACGATCGGAACGGTCGGCACCGGCTTGTCGCTCATGATCTGCCGGAAGACGAAGCCGAAGGCGTGCGGGATATGGTCGCGGCCGTTCGGCAGCGACTTCATCGAGGCAACGTCGAACTGGTCGGCGACCGTGCTGGCGATGATGTGCCGGCCGAGCTCCGGCATGCCGGCATAAGTGGCGCCCTGCGGCGGGATATGGCCGGGCACCGAGACGGCGATCCCCGGCGGCATCGCATCGAGGTGTTCCTCGTCCGGGAACTCGTTCGGGATCGTCTCGCCCCAATAGCACGAGAAGGCGGGAATCGTCGCGTCGGTGAACATCTCCATCTGGTCGTTGCCGACGATGACCGCGACGTCCGGCCTGGCGTCGGCGAAGATGCCTGCGAGCTTCTTGATCGCCGCCTGGCATGCGGCGTGGCGCTGGTTCCAGACCTCCTGGGTGATCTGCCGCTCGAGATGCTCGCCGGCGCGCATCTTGACGAGCTCGTCGAAGGTGAAGGCCTTGCCCTTGTACCAATGCTCGGTATTCTTGCGGTCGGCGACGACGCGCAGGTGCCATTGGTCGGGCGGCGTCGAGAGCATCGGGCCGTGGGATGTGCCGATTCCAAGTACGATCTTCGCCATGGCTTCGTTTCCTCGGTCATCTCGCGCGGCGCGTCGGATCGCCGCGCGTCGTCGAGGCAGGACCGCCGCTCGTGCGGCGCCCGATTGTTCATACAATAACATAGATCGGAAACCGCTCGCCTGTCGACCGCATCGCACCCGATCGGTCGGCGCGGTCGCGGCGGGCCATCCGGCGGCCGGATGCGGCGGATCGGCGCGCCGCGGAACCGATCGGCGCCCGATCCGTTCAACCGCTGCGTTGGAAGGATGATGTAAATTATGCTCGTCGATGCGCGTAAAATCGAACAGGACAGCACGATCACGGCCGATATCTGCATCATCGGCGCGGGGGCCGCGGGGATCACCCTGGCGCGCGAGCTGACCGACGCGAACCGTCAGGTCGTCGTCCTCGAAAGCGGCGGGCTCGAGCTCGAGGATGCGACGCAGCAGCTCTACGCCGGCGCAGTCGTAGGCCGCGATTTCACTGCGCTCGACGCCGACCGGCTGCGCTTCCTCGGCGGCGCGACCAATCACTGGGACGGCTCGTGCAAGCCTTTCGAGCCGATCGATTTCGAGAAGCGCGACTATATTCCGCACAGCGGCTGGCCCTTCGGACGCGACGTGCTCGAACCCTATTACCGGCGTGCGCAGCCCGTCTGCCAGCTCGGTCCCTATACCTACGATCCTGCCGACTGGAAAGTCGGCGACGCCGGCGCCTTCGATTTCGGGCCGGACGCCCGCATCCGCACGGGCATGTTCCAGAACAGCCCGCCGACCCGCTTCGGCATCGTCTACCGCAGCGATCTCGAGCGGCCGGCGACGCTCCGGGTCATGCTCCACGCCAACGTCGTCGACATCGAGACGACCGAGACCGCCAGCGAGGTGACGCGACTGCGCGTCGCCTGCCTCGACGGGCCGAGCTTCTGGGTGAAGGCGCCGCAATATGTGCTCGCGACCGGCGGCATCGAGAACGCCCGCATCCTGCTCAATGCCGACAAGGTCGAGGGAGGCGGCTTGGGGAACGCCAACGATCTCGTCGGACGGTTCTTCATGGACCATCCCAATCTGAAGAAGACCGGCGTCATCGCCTTCAACGAGGAGTATCCGAATTTCGGCTTCTACGATTACCATCTTGTCAATGGTGTCAAAGTCTACGGTTTCCTCACCGCAACGCCGGAGGTCCAGCGGCGCGAAGGCCTGCCGAATTTCTTCATCAGCCTCGACCGCGGCCAGCTGGCAGACCAGTCGACGGCCATCGCCTCGCTGCGCTCGCTCTACAAGAGCGCGCGCTCGGGCCGTTGGCCGGACCGTCTCGGCTTCCACCTCGGCCGCGTCGTGCGCGACGTCGATGGCTTGGCATCGGCGCTCTACCGGCATGCGACCCATCGCGACACTGCGGTGTTTTCGACCTCCTTCTCCTGCGAGGTCCCGCCCGATCCCGACAGTCGCGTCGTCCTGACGCGCGAAACCGATGCGCTGGGGCAGCGTCGCGTCCAGCTCGACTGGCGCCTCCCTGGCGATTTCGAAGCTAATATGAAGCGATCGCACGAGATCGTCGGCGAGGAGCTCGGGCGTCTCGGACTCGGCCGGTTGCGGATCAATACCGCGGAAACCGTCCAGGATCCGATGACCGACATCGAGAACGGCCACCATCACATGGGCACGACGAGGATGCACGACGATCCGAAGCAAGGCGTCGTCGACGCCGATTGCCGCATGCATGGCAAGGCCAATCTGTTCATCGCGGGAAGCTCGCTCTACCCGACCTACAGTTTCGACGATCCGACGATGACGCTGGTCGCGCTCGCGATCCGTCTGGCGGATCACCTGAAATCAAAGGGCGTTTGAGGCCTCTCCGCGAGGGTGCGGTCGGGTCTTTTTCGCAATGGTTGCGTAAGTTTCCGAATTTTAAAGCAGTTAGGGCTAGCGTAAAATGACCAGATCATTTCGCGAGCGCCGAAATTGGAGCCATTCGGGACGGCACAGGAGATCGAGCGAGAGGGGGCACGCCTCCGTGCAGTGCGAAGCCTTGCGGTCCTGGATGGCGGGCCATCCTCGCCGTTCGAGCGCCTGGTTCGACTGACCGCTTCGATCTTCGCAGCTCGGTTCGCTGCGGTCTTCGTCGCCGACGGCGAGGTGCTGCGCTGCAGGGCGGCGGATGGGCTGGATTCCGACGCCGCGGCGGCGATCGCCGCATTCCTTTCGCCGACGCTGTTCGCCCGGACGACCAGCATCATGGCCGATCTTGACCGCGACGGCCGGTTCTGCGGTTTTCCGTCCCCCGCCGTCAAATTCCTCGCCGCCGCCCCGCTCCCGTCCTCTGAGGGTGGGGGATTGGGCATGCTGTGCCTCATGGACGACTCGGCGCGCCCGGATTTCGGCGACCTCGAGCAGTCGCAGCTGGCTGCGCTCGCCGCCTCGGTCATCGATGCATTCGAGCTCGAGCGGCTGCGCGAGGCCCATCATCGCGACATCGCCGAGCTCGCCAGCGCCGACCGGCGCGCTGCCGAAGGTCGCGACCGCCTGCACGAGCTGATCGAGCATCTCCCTGTCGGCATCGTGCTGACCGCGCGCGACCTGACGATCAAGGCATTCAACAGCGCCTATCTCGACCTGCTCGATCTTCCCGACGAGGTGAAGATCGGCGATTCGCTCGAGACATGGATGCGCTTCGATGCCCTGCGCGGCGAGTTCGGCGACGTCGATCCCGATGAGATCGTGCGGCAGCGCGTCGCTCTGGGCACGGCGGCGGGAACGATCCGCTACGAGCGCATCCGGCCCAATGGCCGCGTGCTCGAGGTGACGCAGGCGCCGATGGCGAACGGCGGCTTCGCCTCAGTCTTCGTCGATACGACCGAGCGCCATCGTCGCGAGCGCGAGCTCGCCGCCGCAAAGACCGAGGCCGAACGCGCCAGCCTCGCCAAATCCGATTTCCTCGCCAATATGAGCCACGAGATTCGCACACCGATGAACGGCATCATCGGCATGACGGGGTTGCTGCTCGACACCGGCCTGACCAGCGACCAGCGCGATTATGCGCAATCCGTCCGGGTCAGCGCCGACGCGCTGCTCAACGTGATCAACGATATTCTCGACGTCTCGAAGCTCGAGGCCGGCAAGGTCGAGCTTGAAGCGATCGATTTCGACCTCGTCGAGATGGTCGAGAACGCCATCGGATTGCTCGTTCCGAAGGCGCGGGAGCAGCGGGTCGAGATCGATCTCTTCATCGATCCGACCTTGCACACCGGTTTCCGCGGCGACCCGACGCGGCTGCGCCAGGTCATGCTCAACCTGATCGGCAATGCCATCAAGTTCACCGAATGCGGCAACGTTGCAGTCGAGGTGTCGCGGGTCGCAGCGGAACGGCAGACCGTCGACATGTCCGTCTTGCGCTTCGAGGTGACCGACAGTGGAATCGGCATTGATGCCGAGACCTGCGCCGGCCTGTTCGAGAAATTCCGCCAGGGCGACAACTCGGTCAACCGCCGGTTCGGCGGCACCGGCCTCGGCCTCGCGATTTGCCGCGATCTCGTCGAGCTGATGGGCGGGACGATCGGCGTCGTCAGCAGCAAGGGCGCCGGCAGCAAGTTCCACTTCGAGGTACCGCTCGCCCGAGCGCTCGACCCGCTTCCCGTGTCGCCGCAGATGCCGGAAGCGGCGAAGGGCATCAGGATCCTCGTGGTCGACGACTCCGAGATGAGCCGGCGGGTCCTGTCGCGCCAGCTCGCCAGCCTCGATCTGCCGTGCGAGACGGCGGAGGATGCCTTCGCCGGCCTCGCCCGGATCGAGCACGAAAGCGCGCGCGGGCAGCCCTTCGATCTCGTGCTGATGGACCGGACGATGCCGGAGCTTTCCGGCGCGGCGCTCGCGGCGCGCATTCGGGCGCTGCCGCACCGTGCGGCAGCCAAGCTCGTCATCCTCGCGTCAGCGGCCGAGGATGTCGACGAGGTGCCCTCGGACATCGTCGACGCCGTCTTGGCGAAGCCGTTGCGCCAGCAAGCGCTCAGCGGATGCCTGAGGCTGCTGTTCGGAACGACGAAGGCGCCGCCGAAGATCGCCGCGGATGTGCCGGTGCCGCAACAATCGCGCCGGCTGAAAGTGCTGCTCGCCGAGGACCATTTGATCAACCAGAAGCTGGCGCTGGCGATGCTCAGCGTCGCCGGCCACGAGGTCACCGTCGCCAACAACGGCGCCGAGGCGGTCCAGGCGATCCGGTCTGGCGATTTCGACATCGTGCTGATGGACATCCAGATGCCGGTTCTCGACGGCTTGCAGGCGACGGCGCAGATCCGCGCCCTCGCGCCGCCGAAGTGCCGCGTTCCGATCGTGGCGCTGACCGCGCATGCGATGGTCGGGGCGCGCGAGCAATACCTCGCCGCCGGCATGGACGACTACCTTTCGAAGCCGATCAACCCCGCCGTCCTCCTGGCGAAGCTCGCCGAGTTCGCCGACGCCGTCAGGCCGTTCCGCGCCGGACGCGGTTGACGAGATAGATGCCGACTCCGACGAGCGACATGGCTGCCACGAGCAACGGCGTCACGGGCTCGCCGAGCAGCGCCGCGCCGGCGAGGACGCCGCATAGCGGCGTCAGGAACGAGAAGGACGAGAGCTTCGCCGCCGGATAATGCGCGATCAGCCAGAACCAGACGAGATAGGTGACGAACGCGACCCAGATCGTCTGAAAGGCGAGGGCGCCGAGGCTGAGGGCGCCGGGCATGGCGACCCCCGGCCCGTCGAGCAGCCATGACAGCGGCAGCAGGACGATCGCCGAGACGCCCAGCTGGTAGAGCAGGGTCTTGTCCGGGCTGATTTGATTGATCCGGCTGCCTTTGATGACCAGCGTCGTCGCACCCCAGAAGACGGCACCCGCCGTCGCCATCGCATCGCCGAGCAATTCGCGATGCGTCGGCAATCGCAGCCCTTCCGCGAAGGCGAGCGCGACGCCGGTAAAGGCGCAGAGGAGACCGGCGACCTGCCGGCCGCTGAGCCGCTCGCCGGGGATCCAGAGATGCGCGCCGATCGCCACTACGAAAGGCGCGAGATAGACGAAAATGACGGCGCGCGACGCCGTCGTGAAAAGCATCCCGACGTAGATGAGGGCGAACTCGGCGGTGAAGAGCGCGCCGATCAGGAGGCCGAGGCCGAGCGAGCCGTCGCGCGCGAACAGGCGGCCGCCGTGCAGCGCCGACCAGCCCAGCACCAGGATCGCCGCGCCGGCGCTGCGCAGACCGGCCTGCAGCAGCGGCGAGATGTCGGCGTTGGCGACCTTGATCGCGACCTGGCTGACGCCCCATGACGCCGACAGGATCGTCATCAGGACGATCGCCAGCGGATCGAGGTGCGACTGTCGATTCACGCGCGACTCCGTGGCAGGAAATGCAGTCAGGCCGTGATGATCGGATCGATCAGGCGCCGGCGAGGCGATAGCGCGAGGTCAGCGACGGCGTTCCGTCGGTGACGACCCGCCCTTCTTGGAGAAGCTCGAAGACATGCGCCAGCACCGAGCGGGCGGCCGCGCCGTGCAGCCGCGGGTCGAGCCCTGGATAGACCGCCGCGACGATTGCGGGAATCGTCGTCTCGCCGGCGGCGATCTGGTGCAGGATCGCGGCGCGCCGCTCGCGGCGATGCGCGATGAAGGACTGGACGTGGCGCTTGGGCTCGGTGATCGCCGGCCCGTGCGTCGGCCAGTAGGCCGCATCCTGCCGTGGCAGCAGCTTTTCCAGCGAGCGCAGGTAGTCGGTCATGTTGCCATCGGGCGGCGAGATCACGCTCGTCGACCAGCCCATGACATGGTCGCCGGAAAACAGCGCGTTTTCCTCCGCGAGGGCGAAGCACAGATGGTTCGAGGTATGGCCAGGCGTATGGACGGCGGCGATGCGCCAGCCGGGCCCGGCGATCTCGTCGCCGTCGCCGATCACCCGATCGGGCACGAAGTCGCGGTCCGCGCCTTCCTCGCTGCCGCCGATGTCGAGCGCCGATCCGACGCCGTGCGGTCCGAAGCCGAGCGTCGGCGCGCCGGTCGCGCGTTTGAGTGCCGCGGCGGCCGGCGAATGGTCGTGGTGCGTATGAGTGACGAGGATGTGGCTGACCGTCTCGCCGCGCAATGCATCGAGCAGCGCATCGACGTGATCCGGCATTTCCGGCCCGGGATCGATCACCGCCACCGTGCCGTGGCCGACGACATAGGTGCCGGTGCCTTTGAAGGTATAAGGGCTGGCATTGCGCGCGACGATGCGGCGGATCAGCGGCGACACGGGCTCGGCGACGCCATAGACGCAGTCGAAATCGCGCAGCAACGATAGGCCAGCCATGATTCGTCCTTCGGGTCTTCGGCGTCAGCCGCGGCGCATGCCGGTGGCGGGGAGCTCGCCGGCACCATACCCCGCCGCCTCGGGAATGCGGATCACCTCGCCGGCGCTGGTCGTCACCCACTCCGGGCAGACCGTCACGATCGCCGCGCGCCGCGCCGTGGCGAGCGCCTCCGCGACGGTGGCGCTGCGCCCCAGCCGGCCGAGGTTCATCAGCGTCGCGAAGATGAGCTTGTAGCGCCCTTCCTCGGCAGCCCGTAGCGCCGCGTTCGGGGTCGTCCAGACCGTGTCCATCGCCTCCTGCCCGTCATGCGCGGCCTGCTGGTCGGCGGGGGCCGTCGCCAGGTAGAAATGGGTGTCGAAACGCTTTTTGCGATCGACCGGCGTGATCCAGTGCGCATAGGGAACGAGCGCATCGATCGCCAGCTCCAGCCCGGCCTGCGCGACGAAGGCGGCGAAGTCCGCGCCGATCGCCTCGCGATGGCTTCGCCGCAGCGCTTCCAATGCTGCGCCGGGCACCATCGCCCCGTCGCGACGAGCGAGCAGTACGCCGCATTCCTCGAAGGTCTCGCGGATGGCGGCGATGCGGAAGACCAGCGCATCCTCGGCGATGCCGTGCGCCGTCGGGCAATGGCGTCCGAGCTCGCGGTCGCTCGGCTCGATGCGCCCGCCGGGAAACACCATCGCGCCGGCGGCGAAGCCGGCGGCCGCCGGCCGCTCCATCATCAGCACCTCGAGCCCGTCCGGTCCGTCGCGCAGCAGGAGCAGGGTGGCGGCCGGTGCCGGGACGACGGCGTCGGGCATTTGCGTTCTCCAGCTCTTCCTCGTCCGGATCGCCGCCCCGTCAGCGCAGGTCGAGTGCCCCGACGATGCGGTAGATGACCCGGATCTCCTCCTGCGGCAGCGAGAATTGCTCCTCGCGCGGGCGGTACTGCTTGAGCACGAGCTCGCTTTCGGTGCGGCGGACGAGCTCCTTGATGATCGCCTCGTCGCTCCGCTTGATGATGAGCACGCCGTCGCCGGGCTTCACCGGGAGATGCGGGTGCACCCAGAGCGTCTGCCCATGCTTGTACATCGGGTGCATGCTGTCGTCGTAGGCGAACACCGCGAAGGCATCGGGCACGCCGCGCAGCTGCGGCGGCCGATAGGTCCAGTCGACCGCCGGCTGCTCCGTCGGGATCATCAGGACGCCGGTGGCGCCGCCCTGGGCGCGACCGCGCACCGGCAGGTCGGGCTTGCCGAATTCAACCGCTGAAACGCTCATTGAGCTCGGCAGGTCGAATCGGTGGGCGCCCGATTGTTCCGAATCGGACATGCCGCTGCCGGGGAAGTCGGTGACCATCAGATCACGCGGCTCGACGTTCAGCGCACGCCCCAGTCGGATCATCCAATCGACCGTCAGCTTGCGCTCGCCCTTCTCGAGTTTGTTGATTTGCGGGGCACTCGTGCCGGCGCGTTCGGCGAGGGCCTGCATCGAGAGATTGGCGCGGTCGCGAAACTCGCGGATCCGGTTGGGCAGGGCTTTGATCATGATGATCCGAGACCTCTTAAAAAGATTTCAATCATAATGGTCATTTTTCGGGTTGACGTCATGACCGTTATAATTATAGTAACGGTCACGAGCTTTGTCACGTGTTGCGAGAGGTCATCGTGGAAAAAACTGTTGTCGTACTTCGCCGCCCTCTATCCCGCGCCTCGGCCGCCTTCGCCAATCCCGCGATTGCGGCGGCTGCGGCACCGCCGCGATCGGCCAAATCGGACGAGGCGCGTCCGTTGCCGAATCTATGGGCCGGCGTGATCCGCGGCGAGCCGACGCCGCGCGCCCGCACGCTGGACGTCGTCATCGCCGGCGGCCAGCCCCGCCTCGTCAAGAGCCGGCCGGCACGGCTGTGGCAGAACCGCGCGATGCCGCAGCTCCTCAACCGCCGGCCGGAGCGGCCCCTCGCTGTCGAGCTCGTGCTCGATTGCCGCTTCTGGTCCTCGGCGGCGCGGCCGGCGATCGACGAGACGCTCGTCATCGACGCACTCGAGCGCGCCGCGAGCCGGTCAGATCCGCGAGAAGCACGTCTTCGCCGGCGTCGACCACGCCGATCCCCGCGTCGCCGTGACGCTGTTCCGGCATCGCCCGCAATCCTGACTCGCCCGCAAATTTCCCTGATCCGGAGGTCCCCTGATGGTCCGCGCCAAACGCAGCCGCCAAGCAATTGCCAACCCCGCCGATCACGGCCCGCCCGAGCGCGGGCAGCACGATGCGCTGCTGCCGCACGCGACGGAGGCGGCCGGCGTCGTCGGCAAGCGGGTCAAGCATGAATGCCGCCTTGACTGGTATCTCGACAAATGCAGCATCATCGACCGCCAACACGAGGCGGGGCTGCGCTTTCGCCGCGACTGGCTGCTCGCGGCGGCGACGCAGCGGATGATCGGCACCTACGGGCCGCGGCTGTCCGGCGGCCAGGATTTCACGATGGCGCAGCTCGCGGCGCGCCGCCGTCTCGGTCGCGCGATGGCCAGTCTCGGCCGCGACGTCGCGCCGATCGTGGTCGACGTATGTTGCTTCGACCGCTGGGCGTCCGGCGGCCTGCCGATCCTGCGCGATGGTCTGACCGCGCTGGCCGACCATTACAAGCTGCCGTGCGCGTCGAGCTGACACGGGCGCGAAGACCCAACCCTAAGTGATCTTGCTCACAGCACGGAAACGTCAAACGCGCGATAGTCTCTGGACAAGCACATTAAGGCGGGCGCGACGTCGATCTCGTTATCGGCGTCGCGTTTTCTTTGCCGCGACGCCCGATCGTGATCCTCAGATCCGTTTCACCGCGCGTCCAACGCCGATCAGCGCGGCGAGGCGCTCCGGCTCGCGGAGCAACGTCGCGCTGTCGCCGTCGTAGACGATTTTGCCGCGGTCGAGGATGAGCGCCGTCTCGGCGAGATCGAGCGCGCGCTCGGCGTGCTGCTCGACGAGGAGGATCGTCAGCCCGGCCTCGCGGCGCAGGCGATGCATGGACGTCAGCAGCATGTCGACGATGACCGGCGCCAGGCCTTCGAGCGGCTCGTCCATCAACAGCAGGCGGGGGTTTCCCATTAGCGCGCGACCGATCGCCAGCATCTGCTGCTCGCCGCCCGAGAGTTGGTTCCCCATGTTGCTGCGGCGCTCGGCGAGGCGCGGGAAGAAATCGTAGACGCCAGCGAGTCGCCAGACGCCCGGCCGCATCGCCACCGTCAGATTCTCCTCGACGGTGAGGGACGGGAAAATCTCGCGCTCCTGCGGCACGAAGCCGATCCCGCCGCGGGCGCGCTGGTAGGGCGGCCGGCCGGTAATGTCCTTTCCGGCGAAGCCGAGCGTGCCGCGATGCAGCGTCGTCTGGCCCATGATCGTCGACATCAGCGTCGTCTTGCCGACCCCGTTGCGCCCGAGGATGGCGCAGGCGCTGCCCTCGTCCAGCGTCAAGGAGACATCCTCCAGCACGATCGTCGCGCCATAGCCGGCGGTGATGCTCTCGACGGCGAGCAGCGGATTCATCCGTGCGAATCCTTGCCGAGGTAGACTTCCTGGACGCGCTCGTCGGCGGCAATCTCCGCCGGCGAGCCCTCGACCAGCACAGCGCCCTGGACCAGCACGGTGATGCGCTGCGCGACGCGGAAGACGAGATCCATATCGTGCTCGATGATGAGGACGGCGATGTCGGACGGCAGGTTCTCGATGATGTCGAGGATGAGCCCGGTCTCGGCGGCGGCGACGCCGGCGGCCGGCTCGTCGAGCAGCAGGACCCGCGGCTCCAGGCCGAGCGCGATCGCGATCTCGACGAGGCGCTGGCGGCCGTAGGGCAGTTCGCGCACCAGGCGCCCGGCGTCGTCGGCGAGGGCCAGCCGCTCGAGCAGCGCATAGGCCTCGGCGATGACGGCGCGCCGCGCCCCGGCCGGGCGCAGCATGTCGCCGGCGACGCCGTGCCGCTCGCCGACCGCCAGGAGGACGTTCTCCAGGACCGTCAGTCGGTTGAACAGCGCGTTAATCTGGAAGGTCCGCCCGATGCCGCGCTTGACGCGCCCTTCCGGCGCCAGCGAGGTGACGTCCGCGCCGCCGAGCAGGATGCGCCCCGAGCTCGGCATCAGCCGGCCGGTCACTAGGTTGATGAAGGTCGTCTTGCCGGCACCGTTCGGCCCAATCAGCGCGTGCCGCGCCCCGACCGGCAGGCGGAAATCGATGTTGCGCGCGACCGGCAAGGCGCCGAAGGATTTGCACAAGGCGACGGTCTCGAGCGCGGCCTCAGCCACCGTCGCCTCCCTTGCGCAGGCGCGGCAGGATGCGGTCGGCGAGGCCGAGCACGCCACCGCGCGCGAACAGCACGACGAGCAGCAGGAAGAGACCGATCCAGAACAGCCAGTTCGCCGGGTCGTCCTTGGCGAGCTGGTCCTGCGCGATCATGTAGAGCGGCGCCCCGATGAAGGCGCCGTAGAGCCGGCCGATGCCGCCGAGGATCAGCATGATGATGACGACGGCGGACATCTCGAAGCCGAGAACCTGCAATCCGACGAATTGCGTCGTCTGCGTGAGCACGGCGCCGGCGATCCCGGCGAGCGCCGCCGAGACGACGTAGACGGCCAGCTTGCGCCGGAAGACCGGCGAGCCGATCGCCTGCATGCGCGTGACGTTCTCGCGAATGCCGGTCAGCGACCGGCCGAACGGCGAGTGCACGATGGTGCGCGCGACGACCCAGCCGATGAACAGCGCGGCGAGCCCATAGAGATAGGCGGTGCGTCCGAACATGTCGAAGCGGAAGAGGCCCAGCACGGGCGGGATGGTGATGCCCTGCAGCCCGTCGGCGCCGCCGGTCAGCCAGCCCAGCTTGTTCGCCGCTTCCTGCAGCATCTGGGTGACGACCAGCGTCACCATTAGCAGCGTCAGGCCGCGCGTGCGCAGGACGACGAGCCCCGTGAGGAAGCCGACGATCCCCGCGGCGGCGCCGGCGGCGACGAGGCCGCTCAGCGGCTCCGCCCAGCCGCGCACCGCGAGGATCCCGGCGACATAGGCGCCGGTGCCGAAGAACGCGGCATGGCCCAGCGTGACGATCCCGGCATAGCCGAGCACGAGGTCGAGCGATAGGACGAACAGCGTCATCACCAGGATCTGGCCGCCCAGCGCGAGATAGTCCGGGAAAGCGTAATAGACGGCGATGGCGCAGACCCAGGGCAGCGCCTCGATCGGGCGCAGACGATGGCGCGTCAGCACCGCGCGGACCGCTGGCGGTTGCGGCAAGCGGGCGGCCGCGGTCATGCGGCGCGCCCGAAGAGACCGTTCGGCCGCCACATCAGAACGGCGAGCGTCGCGGCGTAGATGAAGAAGGCGCCGAACTCGGGGATGAGATATTTGCAGGCGGTGTCGGTGATGCCGAGCAGCAGCGCGGCGAAGAACGGGCCGCGGATGCTGCCGAGGCCGCCGACCGAGACGACGATCAGGAAGAAGACCAGGTGACTCTGCGCGTAGGTCGGATCGATCGCCAGGATATCGGCCCCGAGCGCGCCGCCCAGCGCGGCGAGGCCGCTGCCGAAGGCGAAGGTGCAGGTGAACAGCAGCGAGGTATTGACCCCGATCGCCGCCGCCATGCGGCGATTGTCGACCGCCGCGCGGATCTGCGCCCCGAAACGCGTCCGCTCGAGGCCGAGCCAGACGGCGAGGACGATGACGCCGCCGGCGAGGATGAGGAAGCTGCGATAGGTCGGAAACGGATGGCCGGCGAGATCAACTTGGCCGCGCAGGTAGTCGGGCAGCGGTACTGGGAGGGCCAGCGGTCCCCAGGCGAATTTTGCCGAGGCGACGGCCATGAAGATGAGGGCGACGCTGAACAGCACCTGATCGAGCTCGGGCGCATTGTAGAGCCGCGCATAGAGCGTGCGCTCGATCGCCGCGCCGGCGAGGCCGACGATCAGGAAGGCGAGGGCGAGGGCGGCGAAGAACGGCACGCCGGCTCGGTTCATCAGGGTCAGGGCGAGATACCCGCCGGCCATCGCGAAGGCCCCGTGCGCGAGGTTGACGAAGCCCATCAGCCCCATCGTCACCGACAGGCCGACCGAGATCAGATACAGCACCATCGCATAGGCGACGCCGTGAAAGGCGATGCTGATCAGGGTGGAAAGCGCGGAATCCAAGCGATTCTACCGCATCGGGCAAGCGAAGCTCGTCATTTCTGAAGCGTCAGGATCTTCAACGCAAAGTTGATCTGGCGGATCGTTCCGCGCTCGCCTCAACGGACCGACGACCTGGTGGGTCTTCCACCCTCATGTCTATATCTCCCCCGCGCGATCCCGGCTGTTTCCCCACCGGCTGCGGCGCGATCATAGCCACCTTGCCCACCGGCCGGCAATTGTCCTCGCAGCAGGATCACCTTGGATCGATCAAAGACTCATATTATTCTATCTATTCTTGCTCGAAAGTATCGATTTACACTCCTGCCCGGTGATTCCGACGTTCGCCGACGCGGCCATGCGGTCGACATCGGCCCTTAGCGTCACCTCGCACGATTTGATAGTCTCGGGGTGCAGACGGTAGATATTAGAGAGACAGATGGAAGGATCCGGTCCAGATCGTGACGGCATCGCCCGGCTCTCGGCGCGGGCATCGATCGCCATCTGGCTGATCCTCGCCGGCGCGGTATGGGGCACGGTCGGCCTGGCGATCGCGTATACGACTCATGGTTTCGGCCAGGATCTCCGTGCGCAAGCCGACCCGTTGCCGGGGCTAATCCCCGCCGCGCCGGGCGCCGGCGACCGCTAGCGCAGATCGACGGCCTCCCGGCTCGACCAAGGGCGAAGAGCCCGAATCCCTACTCCGCGGCCGGGTGATCGCTACGCCCTGCGGCGCGCCTCTCCGCCACCGGCCGATGCGCCGCCGAACAAGCCGATCATTTCGCGGTTGAACGCCGGGATGTCGTCGGGATTGCGGCTCGTCACCAGATTGCCGTCGAGCACCGCCTCCTCGTCGAGCCATTGGGCGCCCGCATTCTGGAGATCTGTCTTCAGCGACGGCCACGAGGCCATCCGTCGCCCGCGCGTGTAACCGGTCTCGATGATCGTCCACGGTCCGTGGCAGATCGCTGCCACCGGCTTGTCGGCATCGAAGAACGCCTTAACGAATTCTACCGCTTCCGGCTGCATCCGCAGCTTGTCCGGGTTGATGACGCCGCCCGGAAGCAGCAACGCGTCGAAGTCGCCCGGCTCGGCGCTGGCGAGCGCATCGTCGACGGGGTACTCGTCACCCCATTCCGTGAACTCCCAGGAGCGCACCCGGTCCTCCTTCGGCGACACGAGGTGCGTCTCGGCGCCAGCTTGGTCGAGAGCCTTACGAGGCTCGGTCATTTCTACCCGCTCGAACCCGTCCGTCACCAGGATCGCCACCTTCAGTCCATTGAGATTACCGTCCGCCATGTCCCTTCCTCCTTCGCTGCTGCAGCTCCTGCGTGGTCACACGCCACCACCGACGCCGGCGGTGCCCGGCCTAAAATCCCTGCCGGATCGCGCGTCAGGTCGTCAGCCCGTATTCGGCCTAGCCGCGCTGCGAGCCGCCGAGATTGGAGCCGTCCATTTGCCTCCGGCCGCCGGTGTCTCGCGAGCGGACCTCAACCTATTGAGGCGTAGCGCGCGCATCGTTGATCGGCATCAAATTCGAAAATCTAATTCACGAACACCTGCTGCACCCTGGCCTTTCCCGCCGTGGTCAAGCTGGAGCGCCTGCGAGAACTTGACCGCCGTCAAGGCATGGCGACGGTGCGGCGGCAATGCTCGCGGAATAGCGTATCGCCGTTCCGGCGGAGGTTTCCCAATCAGCCCGCGGTCGTTCGGGTTGCCCCGAAAACCTCGCAGGCTGGACGTTCCGGAGATCGTCGCGGTCTCCGGGTCGCGCGAGGGCCAGCTGGAGCGGGTCCGCTGGCGCCACAACCCGACCGGCGACGAGACGGAGAAGGCGATCCGCAACGTTTTCCTGATGATCGGCGCCGATCCGGCGACCGGTTGGCTCCGAGATTCAGGCGTGGCGCCCGACGAAAAGCACTTCTCAGGACCGGTGCGGAGAATCGGGCACCGACGGCCGTGGCAGCGGAGCTGCACAGCGTGATGGCGCAGGATTCGACCGCGACGCGCGGCCGGTGACCGACCCCCGTCAGTTCGCGGCGACGCGGATGCTGGCCGCGAGGCTGGGCGGGGTGCGCAGGGTCTGCAGCACGACGCAATAGCGCTCTGTCAGTTTCAGCAGCGTCGCGATCTGTTCTTCGGAGGCGTCGCTGTCGATCTCGAACGCCAGGCGGATCGCGCGGAACCCGACCGGCGCGTCCTTGGCGACGCCAAGCGTGCCGCGGAAATCGAGGTCGCCCTCGGCGCGGACGCGGCCGCCGCGCAGCGGCAGGTCGATCGCCGTCGCGACCGCTTGCAAGGTCACGCCGGCGCAGGCGACGAGTGCCTCGAGCAGCATGTCGCCGGAGCAGGCGCTGAGACCGTCGCCGCCGGTCGCGGGGTGCAGCCCGGCTTCGACGAGGGCGCGGCCGGTGTCGACCTTGCAGGTCAGGCCGGTGTCGCCGAGCTCTCCCTCCGCCTTCAGCGTGATCAGGGCGGCCGCGGGCGTTTCGCGGTAGCGTGCCTTCAGCGGGGCCTGAAGATCCCGCAATTCCTCGCCTTTCATGGGTGCTCCCTCACGCGGTTGCCGCGTGGCTCGGCAAGCGCCGAAGACCACGAACGCGCCCCCGTCGAGGGCACGTTCGGCTATCATGCAAGTAGAGATAAGCCGGTTCAAGCGTCGGCGGCAGGCTTGCGCCGCCTCGATCAGTCGAACAGCGCGTCGATGTCGTTCTGGTTGAAGGCGGCGCCGTTGGCGGCGCCGTTGACGACCGGCGCCGAGGCTGCCGCAGGAACCGGCGCGACGACCTTGATCGGGCCTGGTGTCGGCGGCGGTGCCGGAGCCGCGGCCGCCGGAGCGGGAGGCGGCGGTGCCGGCGGAGCGGCCTCGACAGGCTTGCTCTGTATCGCCGGAGCGCTGGGTGCAGCGGCGGCTTGCGGCCCCGCCGGCGGGACGGCGTTGAACTCCGAGAGCAGCGCATCGACGTCCTGCTGGCTGACGCCGCTCGACGATGGCCCGTTGAGGAGATGGGCGTCCGGCCGCTTGTCATGGAGCTCGTCCGGGATCATCGAGGGCTTGAGCTCCTCGACGCCCCAGATCTCGATCATCGAGTTGACGCGTTTCTCGAGGTAATGCAGCGTATTCACGACCTTGGTCGTGCGCTGGCCGGTGATGTCCTGGAACGAGCACGCGGTCAGGATTTCGATTCCCTGGCCCTCGATGTCGTCGATCAGCGCCTTCGTCTCCGGCGTCTTTTCGAGACGGCCGGCGAGCTCGAGAATGCGCTCGGCGGCGTTGAGGATCTCACCGGTGGCCCGCTCGGTCGCCGTGACGATGGCGTCGAGTTCCCCGGTCGCCGACATGATGCGATTGTTGCCGGTGTCGTCCGGCCGCAAGGCGGCAACCTCGTTGCGCGTCTGCTGAATGCAGCCGCTCATCTCCTGCAGCTCCTGTCGCAGGATGCGGAGATGGGTGCCGCCGCCGGGCTCTTCCGACGGCGCCGCCTTCTTGATGCTGTTGGTCAGGCTGCGCATCATGCGCTTGACCTCATCGCCGGCGACGACCCGCGCGCGCTGATCACGCATCCGCAGGAAGGCACGCCCGCGCGCGTTGGCGCAAAGCGCGTCCTCGAGCGCGAGGTAGTCGTCCTCGGTTATGGTCAGGCGCGAGTCCATCACAGCGGCCCGAGAACGCTTTCGATCTTCTTCTTGAGGGTGTCGGCGTTGAAGGGCTTGATGATGTAGTTGCTGACGCCGGCTGCCTTGGCCGCAACGACGTTCTCGGTCTTGCTCTCGGCGGTGACCATGATGAAGGGCATCGGCTTGAGCTTGCTGTCGGCGCGGACTTCCTGGAGGAGCTGGAGGCCGGTCATCGGCTCCATGTTCCAGTCGGAGATCACCAGGCCGAACGACCGCTCGCGCAGCTTGCCCAGCGCGGCCGCGCCGTCGGCGGCCTCGTCGATGTTGCTGAAGCCGATCTGCGTCAGCAGGTTGCGGATGATGCGCCGCATCGTGCCGTAGTCGTCCACGACGAGGACGGAGGCGTTGAGAATGGACACGTTGTTGACTCCCGAGCTACTGCCATCGTGCGGCTGCACGCGTGGGCCTGTTCCGAGGGAGACCGTAACGTAACAGTGTAAACTAATTCTTTCCGGGATCGCGATTATGCAAGGGCATGATCGGAACCCGCGCGCGGCGGTGCTTGACCTTGCGGCGCGGGTACGCGAGTCTAGTGCAAAGGAATGACGGCCGCGGTGAAAGTGCCGGCAAAAACCAGAGAACTGGCGGTGAGCCGAGGTGCCGGCGAGATCGTGGGCGGCGGTGCGCTGACGCGCGTGCTTGGCTGGCTGGGACGACTCAGGCTGAAACTCGTCAGGGCCTCTACGGCGCCCGTTGCGGAACGCGGCCGCGAGGCGCGCCCGGTCCGCAGCGCCGCGGCGGCGCTTGCCGTGCCGCCGCTCGACCGGACGATGGTCGCGCAATGGTTGTGGGGCGACGGCTTCACGATGCCCGGCAACGCCGAGTTCATCCTCGAGATCGTCAAGCCGGTCGGCCTCAACCCGGCGATGAGCATGCTCGACATCTCCGCCGGGCTTGGCGGTGCGGCCCGAGTCATCGCGCAGACCTACGGGACTTACGTGACCGGCCTCGAGCGCTCGGCCGAACGCGCCAAGCGCGGCATGGAGATGTCGGTCGTCGCCAATCTCGCCAAGCGCGCCGCGATCAGCCAGTACAATCCGGAAACCATCGAGCTGCGGCCGAACAGCTTCGATTGCATCCTGGCGCGCGCCGCCACCTATAACGTCGTCGAGAAGGAGCGCCTGCTCCGCGTCGCCTTCCAAGGGCTGAAGCAGCGTGGCCAGCTGTTGCTGAACGAGTTCGTCGTCGACCCGGCGCTCGCCGATCGTCCCGAGCTCGCCGTCTGGATCCAGCGCGAATCGCAGCCGCCGCATCTCTGGACGATCGAGCAGTATAACGACTGCATGACGAGTCTCGGCTTCGACATCCGCGTCGTCGAGGATATCTCGAAGACCTATCAGTCGCTGATCGTCAACGGCTGGGCCCATCTGCTCGAGCAGGTCAACCTCAAGCAGATGCCGAGGAGCCACAAGATCTCGATCATCGACGAGGCCGAGCTCTGGATGCACCGGCTTTCAGCGCTGCAATGCGGCGCGCTCAAGGTCTATCGCGTCATCGCCCTCGCCAACAAGCCGATGCGCTAGACGCTCCGATGCGCGTCAGCCCGATTGACAGTCGCGGCCTTCATCCCTATTTTCCGCGCCTCTTGCGCCCGTCAGAGTATCAGGACCGTCCGTCATGAAGATCGCCAACTCATTGAAGTCGCTGAAAAAGCGCGACAAGACCTGCCGGATCGTGCGGCGCACGGGTCGCGTCTACGTGATCAACAAGGCCAACCCGCGCTTCAAGGCGCGGCAGGGCTGAGGCGGCGGCCGGCGCCCGCGCCGGATCGAATCGTCTATCCCCGGCTTGACGGCCGGGGTTGCGCGCGACCACATTAA
>JAQGID010000126.1 GCA_028291405.1 Rhodospirillales bacterium
TGCCGTCGACGAGGGGATGTCGATCGCGGACCAGGCCGGAGACAGGGTGGAGACGACGCTGGACATCGAGGGGAAGCCGGCCGGTCGCGGGCGCGCGAGACAGGGATTCGCGGCGTGAGCGAAGCGATGGCGGCGGACGGCAATCCGCTTCTTCGCATCGACGGGGTCTCGGTTCGCTTCGGCGGAATCGTCGCGCTCGACAGCATCTCCTTCGACGTCGCGCATGGACAGATCTGCGGGCTGATCGGGCCGAACGGCGCCGGCAAGACGACGCTGTTCAACTGCCTCAGCCGCCTCTACCGCACCGGCGCCGGCAGGATTCTCTTCGAGGGCAAGCAGCTGCTCGACGTGCCGCGCCACCGCATCGCCGCGCTCGGTATCGGCCGCACCTTCCAGAACCTCGCGCTTTTCAAGACGATGACGGTGCGCCAGAACGTGATGATCGGCGGGCACTGCCGTAGTCGCGGCGGCTTCCTCGCCAACGCGCTGCGCCTTCCCTTCGTCGCACGCGAGGAACGCAAGCTCGACGAGCGGGCGATGTCGCTCATCGAAAGCCTCGACCTCCGGCGCGTCGCCGAGGTGCCGGTCGGCGGCCTCACCTTCGCTACGCAGAAGCGCGTCGAGCTGGCGCGCGCCCTCGCCGGCGAGCCGAAGTTGCTGCTGCTCGACGAGCCGGCCGGCGGGCTCAACCACGAGGAGGTCGACCGGCTGCGCGAGACGATCGTCTCGATCCGCGACCGCTTCGGGGTCACGATCCTCCTCGTGGAGCATCACCTGAACCTCGTCATGCGCGTCTCGGACAAGGTCGTCGCGCTCGACTTCGGCCGCAAGATCGCCGACGGCACGCCGGCCGAGGTGCAGCAGAACGCCGACGTCATCCGGGCCTATCTCGGAGCGCCGGCGGCATGAGCGCGATCCTCGAGACCCGCGGCCTCCGCGCCGCCTACGGCCCGACCAAGGTGCTACACGGCATCGACCTCGCGGTCGAGCAGGGCGGCATCACGACGCTGCTCGGCGCCAACGGCGCCGGCAAGACGACGACGCTCCGGGCGATCTGCAACATGATGGTGCGCGCCACCGGCGAGGTTCTGTTCGCCGGCGCGCGGATCGACGGCAAGGCGACCGAGGACATCGTCCGCCTCGGCATCGCGCATGTCCCGGACGGCCGCGGCACCTTCTCGATGCTCACCGTCGAGGAGAATTTGCGGCTCGGCGCCTATACCAGGCGGGATAGGGGCGTCGCCGCCGATTACGACCGTGTCTACGGCTATTTTCCGCGCCTCGCGGAGCGGCGCAAGCAGCAGGCCGGGACGCTCTCCGGCGGCGAGCAGCAGATGCTGGCGATCTCGCGGGCGCTGATGCTGCGGCCCAAGCTGCTGCTGCTCGACGAGCCGTCCTTCGGCCTCGCGCCGATCATCGTCCAGGAGATCTTCCGCATCCTGCGCGCGATCAACCAGCAGGAGCAGGTCAGCGTCCTGCTCGTCGAGCAGAACGCCAGCATGGCGCTGGCGCTCGCCGATCACGCCTATCTGCTGGAGACCGGCGAGATCGTGATCGGCGGCCCGGCCGCGGTCATCGGCAGCGACGAATCCGTGCGCCGCGCCTATCTCGGCTATTAGGGGCAGGCTCCATGCAAGTCTTCTGGCACCAAGTCCTCTCGGGTCTCGCCACCGGCGGCATCTACGCCAGCATCGCGCTGGCGCTGGTGATGATCTATCAAGCAACGCACCACATCAATTTCGCCCAGGGCGAGCTGGCGATGTTCTCGACCTACATCGCCTGGATGATGCTCGACGCCGGCTTTCCCTATTGGGCGGCATTCTTCCTGACGCTGGTCTTCTCCTTCATCGCCGGCGTGCTGATCGAGCGCATCGTCGTCAGGCCGGTCGAAAACGCGCCGGTGCTGACCGTGGTCATCGTCTTCGTCGGACTCCTCGTCATCACCAACAGCCTCGCCGGCTGGATCTTCTCCTATACGATCAAGAGCTTCCCGAGCCCCTTCCCGTCGAACGCCTGGTACGCGAGCTCCTATCTCTCGGCACATGAAATCGGCATGATCGCGGTGACGTTCGGCGTGCTGCTGCTCGTCTTCCTGTTCTTCCGCTTCACGCCATTGGGTCTCGCGATGCGCGGTGCGGCGCAGAACCCGGTGTCGAGCCGCCTCGTCGGCATCCGCGTCGGCTGGATGCTGGCGCTCGGCTGGGGCCTCGCCGGCACGGTCGGCGCGGTCGCCGGCATGATGGCGGCGCCGATCGTCTACCTCGACCCCAACATGATGAGCGGCATCCTGCTCTACGGCTTCGCAGCAGCGCTGCTCGGCGGCATCGACAACCCGTGGGGCGCGGCGGCGGGCGGCTTCATCGTCGGCGTCCTGGAGAACCTCGCCGGCGCCTATGTCGTCGGCACCGAGATCAAGCTGACCGTGGCGCTGGTCCTCATCGTCGGCGTCCTGGTCGTGCGGCCCTCCGGCCTCTTTGGCCGCGTCCTCGTCACCCGGGTCTGAGACATGGCGATCATCAGCGAAACCACGAGACCCGTCGCGGCGAGCTTCGCCGGCCTGCCGCTCCGCACCTGGCAGACGCTCGGCGTCGCGCTCGTCTTCATCGTCGCCTGCGTCCTGCCCTTCACGACCAGCAGCTATCATCTCTTCCAGCTGACGATGGTGCTGGTCTATGCGATCGCCCTGCTCGGCCTCAACATCCTGACCGGCTTCAACGGCCAGGTCTCCCTGGGTCACGGCGCGTTCTACGCGATCGGCGCCTATACGACGGCGATCCTGCTCGACAACACCGCCATCCCCTATTGGGCGACGCTGCCGATCGCCGGCATCGTCTGCCTCGGCGCCGGCTTCCTCTTCGGCCTGCCGGCGCTGCGCCTCGAAGGACTCTACCTCGCGCTCGCGACCTTCGCCCTCGCCGTCGCGACGCCGCAGCTCCTCAAGTTCCGCGGCTTCGAGAAATGGACCGGCGGCGTCCAGGGCATCGTGATCGACAAGCCGAGCCCGCCGGCCGGCGTGCCGCTCGACAGCGACCAATGGCTCTATTTCGTCTGTCTCGCCGTCACCGTGCCGATGTTCCTGATCGGCTGGAATCTCTTGCGCGGCCGCACGGGCCGCGCCATCGTCGCGATCCGCGACCATCCGATCGCGGCCGCCTCGATGGGCATCGACACGGCGATGTACAAATCGCTGACCTTCGGCGTCAGCGCCATGTACACCGGCATCGCCGGCGCCCTCGGCGCCCTCGCCGCGCAATTCGTCTCGCCCGACAGCTTCTCGGTCTTCCTCTCGATCAGCCTCATCGTCGGCCTAGTCGTCGGCGGCATCGCCTCGATCTTCGGCGTGCTGTTCGGCGCCGCCTTCATCGTCTTCATCCCCAACATCGCCGACCAGATCTCCAAGGCGGCGCCCTGGGCGATCTACGGCATCTTCCTCATCGGCTTCATGTACGTGCTGCCGACCGGCGTCGCCGGCGGCGTCAAGCGGCTCGGCAGCCTGCTCGGCCGCATGGGCAAACGATAACCCTCGGGAGGTCGCGATGCTGACATCGGCTCGATTCCTGCTGCTCTGCGCCGCGGCTTTTCTGGCGGCGTCGCCGGCGAGCGCCGAGAAGAAATACGGGCCCGGCGTCAGCGACACCGAGATCAAGATCGGCCAGACGATGCCCTACAGCGGCCCCTCGTCGATCTGGGGCATGCTCGGCCGTGTCGAGGGCGCCTATTTCGACGACGTCAATGCGGCCGGCGGCATCAACGGCCGCAAGGTCACCTGGCTCAGCCTCGACGACGGCTACAGCCCGCCCAAGGCGGTCGAGCAGATCCGCCGGCTCGTGGAACAGGACCAGGTGCTTGCGATCATGGGCTCGCTCGGCACCGCGACGAACATGGCGGTGCAGCGCTATCTCAACGGCAAGAAGGTGCCGCAGGCGCTGATTGCGACCGGCACCTCGCATTGGAACGACCCCGAGCACTTCCCCTGGACGGTGCCGATGCTGCCGCTCTACAGCACGGAAGGCACGGCCTTCGCCAAATACCTGCTGCAGAACAAGCCCGACGCCAAGATCGCCGTGCTCTACCAGAACGACGATCTCGGCAAGGACTACCTCGCCGGGCTGATGGAGGGTCTCGGCACCAAGGCCGAGCAGATGATCGTCGCCAAGCAGAGCTACGAGGTCACCGACGCCTCGGTCGATTCGCAGATCGTCGCGCTGCAAGGCTCGGGCGCCGACACCTTCGTCGACATCGCCAACGGCAAGTTCACCGCGCAGGCGATCCGCAAGGTCTTCGAC
>JAQGID010000417.1 GCA_028291405.1 Rhodospirillales bacterium
CCTTGTCCTTGGCCTTGGCGGCCTCGCGTTCGGGCGCCGTCTCCGAGCGCTGGAAGCCGTGCACCGAAAGGTCGAACATATTGCCCTCGAGATCGCAGGCGCGATGCTCGGCATAGGGCCGCTCGGCCGGGCGCTGCTTGGGATCCTCGAGGCCGTAGACCGCCAGCTTGTCGGCGATCGCCTCGGTATCCTCGACATGGAAGCCGAAATGATTGAGGCCGACCGTGCACTCGCCGGTCAGCTTGTGCGGCAGCACAGCCAGCGTCAGATAGCCGTCGCTGAGGAAGAAGGCGGTATCGTTCGGCGCCTTGCCGATTACCTCCATCTCGAACACCGATTGGTAAAACTCGGCGAGCTTCTTGGGGTCGCGCGCAAACAACGCCAGATGACGGATCCTCGGCTTGGCCATGGTCGCTCTCGCTTTCGGTCAGTGGCGGAAATCCGCCGGCGGCCGCGCGGCTGCGGCCCGTTTCCTCCGGACAAAGCGTAAGCCGGGGTCCAACCCCTGTCAAACGGCGGTGCATGTTCGGCTACCAGTCGCGGCCGAGCGACAGGGCGAGATCGACCTCGCGCCGGCGCCCGCCGTCGATGAAATATTGCTCGAGATGCGGCCGGCGTCGGAGCTGGAAATGGTAGAGCGCCGGCACCGCCGCGACCAGCTCGCCGCGGCGACCGAGCGCGGCATCGCCGAGTTCGATCATGCGGAGATTGGGCCAGGCCTTGTCGCGCAGCTGCAGCACCTCGGCGAGGATTTCGGGCGCCGGAGCATCCGGCCGGTCCTGCGCCAGGATGAGCGCGAGGGCGGCCGAAGAGCGCGAGATCCCGGCGTGGCAATGGACGAGGAGATGCGCCGGACCTGGCGCCTCGTCGTGCAGGCTGCGGCCGAATTCGAGGATCCTGTCGATGTCGGCGGCGTCGGGTGCCACGAAGCCGGTCTGCTCCTCGATGACGTCGTCGAAGCGCAGCTCGAGCCGGACGTGCTCGCCGTAGCTGCCGAGGGCCGGCGGCTCGGGCGCCGGCGGGTCGAGGATCGACAGCACGTGGCTGACGCCGATCTCGCAATGGTCGCCGAGTTCCTCGATGCCGCAGATCGTCGTGCGGAAGGGCACGCCCCGCTCCGACCTAGAGCTCGCGGCGGCGGCGGTCGTCGAGCGACGGACCGCCACCGCGCAACGTGATCGCCGGCAGGATCAGACCGGCGCCCCGATCGACGGGCAACAGCAGCTTCGGTTCGGCGATGCGGTCAGTCATTCCGATTTCCCCGGCATCAGCCGAGCGCCGCGATCCCGGCCTGGGCGATCTGCTCGTCCTCGTGCGACTGGACGCCGGAGACGCCGATGCCGCCGACGCATTCGCCCTGGTGCAGGATCGGCAGCCCACCCTGCATCGGCAGGAGCTGGGGAAACTTCAGCATTCCCGGGCGCTCCTTGACGCGGTCCTCCCAGAATTTCGACGGCCGGCGCATCAGCGCGGCGGTGCGCGCCTTGCCGGTCGCCACCTCGGCGCTGAGCGCCGGCGGACCGTCCATGCGCTCGAGGTGCAGGAGATTGCCGCCGTCGTCGACGATCGCAATGGTGACGGGCCATTTGTTCGCGGTCGCCTCGGCTTTCGCTGCGGCGATCATCGTCTGGGCGTCGGCGTGGGTCAGGCAAGGCTTCTGGCGCATGGCTTGTCCTCCTGTTTAAGACGCGATGTCGATGACGATCTTGCCGCGCGTGCCGCCGGCCTTGCTGAGCTCGAGCCCGCGCGCCGCCTCCTGGAGCGGCAGGACTTTCGTGACCTGCGGCCGGACGGCGCCGCCGTCAACCAGCTCGGTGATCCGCTCGAAGAGCTCGCGGTTGCCGCGGACGGTGGCGCGCAGTACCTGCTGAACCGGCGCCGGCCCTTCGGGGAGCGGCGCGGCGGCGATATAGACGAGCCGCCCGGCCGGCTTCAGCACCGCGAAGGAGCGCCGGTGGGTCTCGCCGCCCATGGTGTCGAAGACGAGATCCATCTCCTTGAGAAGCTTGGTGAAATCCTCGCTCTTGTAGTCGATCGCGAGATCGGCGCCGAGGCCGGTGACATAGTCGCGATTGGCGGCGCCGCAGGTCGCGGCAATCCAGGCGTCGTAATGGCGCGCGAGTTGCACCGCGACGCCACCGACGCCACCCGCTCCGGCATGGATCAGGATGCGCTCGCCGTCGCCCATCTCGGCGGTGTCGAGGGCGGTGAGGGCGGTCGCGGCGACCAGCGCCAGCGACGCCGCCTCCAGATGGCTGACGCTGCGCGGCTTCGGCGCCAGCAATCCGGCGTCGATCGCGATGCGTTCGGCGAAGGTGCCGCCGCGCTGCGCATCGGCCAGACCGTAGACCTCGTCGCCGGGCTCGAAGCTCGTCACCTCAGCGCCGACCTCGGTTACGACTCCGGAAAGGTCACGGCCGAGGACATACGGCATCGGCAGCGCGAAGGCGGCGCGCAGCATGCCTTGCCGCATCTTCCAGTCGATCGGGTTGACACTCGCGGCCTTGACCGCGACGACGACGTCGCGCGGTCCCGCGACCGGTTCCGGCCGCTCGCCGTATTTCATGACCTCGGGGCCACCATATTCCTCGATCCAGACGGCTTTCATGATCTCTTTCCTGCAGTGCCGGCGGGATTGGCGGCGGGTCGTGCGTCCGGATCAGGATACGGTGTCGCGCTGCCTAAAACAACGCCAGGTGGCGGTGGGGGCCTGAAAGAACAGGCGAAATACAGGAGATCCGGACGAGATATTTTCGGTATCGCTTTGATTTCGTGCGGCTTTAAAAAACTGCCCGAACCGAAGTTAAAGAAAGAAACTGATAAGGCGCCATAACCAACTGATATAACGGAGGAAATGCTCTCCTTGAGAGAGCGGATTGCGGCCATTGGCGAACTGGTCTTCGGTGTCCCGGAAATATCCAGACTAGATATAAAATATTAAATTGGATATGACAAGGGGCATTCGCCGCGAACGGCCGTTTTGGGCGCGAGCGAACCTATTGGCGCCAGGCCGCCGGCGCGGAACCGAGCTGTCGGGCCGGGGATTGCCAACGCATCGCCGACCCTGCGACGGTGACGGGAGGCGCGAGGCGCCGGGCCTTTCCCCAATCGCTGTCCTCGGTGCCCGGCGCGAGATCCGCCGGCGTCTCCGATGCGAGATCCGACGATCGGCCGTCATCGCCGCCGTCGGTCAGCAGTTTCGCCGTGCGCGCCAGCGACAGCTGCGCCGCGGTGCCATGGCCATCGTCCAGCCGCCGCGTAAGGGCGCGGACGACGGTCGCCGCCATCAGATAGCCGGTCGCGTGGTCGAGCGCCTGCACCGGCAAGGGCACCGGCTTCTCCGCGCGCTTCCAATTCATTCCGGATTCCGCGATGCCGGTACTCATCTGCACGAGGCTGTCGAAGCCGCGCCGCGTCGCCCAGGGACCCGACCAGCCATAGGCGTCGAGGCAGACGTCGATCAGCCCCGGCGAAAGCTGGCGTCGCGCTGCCGCGCCGTAGCCGAGGCGATCGAGCGCGTCGGGACGGTAGCCGTGAACCAGGATATCGGCCTGCGAGAGAAGCCGCTCGAACTGCTGCCGGCCGCCGGCATCCGTGAGGTCGAGCCGGGTGCAGCGCTTGCCGAGCGTCACCTCCGGCACGACGCCCGGCTCGTCCCAGCCCGGCGGGTCGATGCGTAGCACCTCGGCGCCGTAGCCGGCGAGGAATCTCGTAGCGACGGGGCCGGCGAGAACCCGGGTCAGGTCGAGGACGCGAATTCCCGCCAGCGGCCGTTCCGGCGTCGGCCTCCAGGCCGGACGCGCCCCGCGGTCGGTCGTGACGATCCGTGCCAGCGGCTCCGCCGCGACGGCGCTGCCCTGGGGATGCTCCGCCCATTCGGCGCAGGACCGCATCTCGGCGGCGCAGCCGTCCGCCGCGACGATGGCCGTCTCGAGATCCCGTTTCACCCAGGCGCCGACGGCGCGCGCCATGGCGGTACGGTCGGCATGGCTGCCGAGGATCTGCTCGGCGGCGCGGCGATGGTGCGGCGCATTGGTGTGGAGCCTGATCCAACCGTCGGCGGCGCGATAGTCTCCCGCGATCGGATCCCACGGCGCCGGCATCTCCCAGCCGATCGGGCGGATCGACAAGCCGAACCAGAAGGAGGCGAGGCGAGGGTCGACGACGACGGTCGGGACGGCAGGCGACACCCGCCCGACGAGCTCGGCCACGGCAAGCCCGGCGGCGCCGATCGCAGCGCTGGCCAGGTCCGTGACGGCATATGCCGAGGAGAGGTTTCCATCGCCGACGAAGGAGAGGGCGGCGATTGCGGCCTCGTCGCCGCCCAGCGCCATCCAGACGGCGCGGGCGAAGCGGTTCGTCGCAGCTGGCGGTGTGTGACCGTCGTTCACGTTCGGCCGTTCTGGGTCGTGGATTTCATCGGCGTTGCAACACCATATTTTAATCCTCGCGCAAGGTTCGAGGCGACCGAAACCTTAGAATCCTATAGGCGGTTGCGAGCCGGGCGATGCGAGAACTGGCTGACTTTTGGACAAGGCTATCGGAGGGCCGAAATGCACTCGGGGGTCGTCATGGCGAGCGAAGCGAAGCCATCCAGCTTATTCCGGATGGTTCCTGGATCGCCGCGTCGCTTCGCTCCTCGCGATGACGGTCTTTGGCGAGTGGACGGTGCGAAAATCCGAGCGGGCGATGCCCTATGGCTGCCAGTGCACGAAGCCCATCGCGTTGCCGGTGCCGGCCAGCGAGCGGTAGCAGGGGACGTAGTCGACCAGCGTCATCTTGTAGCCGAGGTCGGCCATGGCGCCGGCGACCGGGACCCAGTTCTTCAGCTCGGAGGTGCCGGCCTGGAAGATCGGCTCGCCGAGATCGGCGATGGCGCTGATGTCGCGCTTGCTGAGCGCGTCGAAGAACAGCTGGTCGACCGTCTCGTCGATGACGAAATGGGTGAGGCCGCCGGAGGCGATCAGCGCGACCCGCGCATTGCTGTCCCAGCTGCGGATCGCGCGCACCAGCGACTTGCCGAAATCGTAGCAGCGGCGGACGGTCGGCTGGTTCGGTGGGTAGAAGGTGTTGAGCGCGACCGGCACGTTGGGGACGACCTTGTCGCGCATGATCTGGCGGTAGACGAAGCTGTAGGCGTGCGGGAAGGCGGCGACGCCGGGTGCGACGCCCTTCAGCGAGGCGACGTCGAAATTGTCGGCCATCAGATTGCGGATGATGTGGCGGCCGAGCGCCGGCTGGCCGGGGTAGGTGGCGCCCTCCGGCGGGATGCGGCCCTTCATCGCGAGCTCGACGCCGGGCTCGCGCTTGGCGAGATCGGCGGCGTCGGGCCAGCGGTTCTCGATCGTCTCGCCCCAATAGACCGCGAAGGGCGGGTTGTTGATCTCGGTGAACATCTCGGTCTGGTCGTTGCCGACGATGACGGCGACGTCCGGCTTGGCCGCGGCGAAGACGTCGGCGAGCTTGGCGATCGCGGCCTGGCAGGCGGCGTGGCGCTTTTCCCAGATTTCCGGCACGATCTGCGCCGCGAGGCCGTCGCCGGCGCGCAGCGCGACCAGCTCGTCGAAGCCGAAGGTCTTGCCCTTGAAATGATGCGCCGGATTCTTGCGGTCCGCCTTGACGCGCTCACCCCACTGATGCGGCGGCGTCGTCAGCATGGGACCGTGCGACGTTCCGATCCCGAGCACGATTTCAGCCATGGTTCACCTGTCTCGCAGATCTCTCTTGCGCCAAGTCTAGACGGGTTCGCCGCATTGTCCCCGAAAAATCGTAAGGTTGCGCCGCAGGCGGGACGGGCGGCATGCTATGGCATTCGCCGCATCGGCCGATGATCTGAAATGGAGCCCAGGGTGGAAAAACGCAAGCTCGGCAAATCGGGGATCGTGACGGCGCCGCTGGCCTTCGGCGGTAACGTCTTCGGCTGGACGATCGATGAGGCGACATCCTTCGCGCTGCTGGACGCTTTCGTCGCCGCCGGTTTCGACTTCATCGACACGGCCGACGTCTACTCGGTCTGGGCGCCCGGCCACTCCGGCGGCGAGTCCGAGGCGATCATCGGCAAATGGCTGAAATCGCGCGGCAACCGCGGCAAGGTCACGATCGCGACCAAGGTCGGGGCGCCGATGGGAGCGGGGCGGCAGGGCCTGTCGAAGGCCTATATCATGAAGTCGGTCGAGGACTCGCTGGCGCGGCTGCAGACCGACACCATCGATCTCTACCAGGCGCATCGCGACGATACCTTGACGCCGATGCAGGAGACGCTCGAGGCCTTCACCCGGCTCATCGAGCAAGGGAAGGTGCGGGCGATCGGCGCCTCGAACTTCACCGCGGAACGCCTCGCCGAGGCGCTGGCGGTCAGCGACCGGACCGGGCTCGCGCGCTATTCCAGCCTGCAGCCGCTCTACAACCTCGTCGAGCGGTCGGGCTTCGAGAACAAGCTCGACGCGCTGTGCCGGGCCGAAGGGATCGGCGTCATCCCGTATTACGCCTTGGCGAGCGGCTTCCTGACCGGCAAGTACCGGTCGGAGGCGGATCTCGGAAAGAGCACGCGCGGCGGCGGCGTCAAGAAATACCTCGACCCGCGCGGCTTGCGCATTCTCGCGGCGCTCGATTCGATCGCGGAACGGTACCACGCCAAGC
>JAQGID010000189.1 GCA_028291405.1 Rhodospirillales bacterium
GCGCCTCCTTCACCAACCAGGTGCTGGCGCAGATCGAGCTGTGGAGCAACACCGGCAAGTACGAGAACAAGGTCTACGTCCTGCCCAAGCACCTCGACGAGAAGGTCGCGGCGCTGCACCTCGAGAAACTCGGCGTCAAGCTGACCAAGCTGACGAGCCAGCAGGCGCAGTACCTCGGCCTCGACAACGCCGGCCCCTACAAGCCGGATCATTACCGCTACTGACGACGGCGGCTCGGTCGGTGAGCCGGGAGTCTGTCATGATGGATCGGACGCCACAATCGGCGGCAGCGCCGGGGAATCCCGCCCTGCCGGCCGAGCGCGAACGGATCGTTGCCGCGCTGCAGGACCATTCGCTCGAGGTTTCGGTCCGCGCGGGCGGCGATTTGGAGCGCTCGCTCGCGGCCGTGCGTCCCGGCTCCGACGTCTACATCAGCGTCCTCGCTTCGACGTCGCCTGCCGACGTGCTGGCGATTGCGGCACGGCTGCGCAAAGCCGGCTTCAATCCCGTTCCGCATATTGCCGCCCGGCTGATCCGCGGCCACGCGCAGCTCGACGACTTCCTGGCGCGGGCCAGCGGCGAGGCAGGGGTGCAGCAGGCGCTGCTCATCGCCGGCGACATCGCGCAGCCGCTGGGTCCCTTCGATGCGACGCTGCAGATCCTCGAGACCGGCCTCTTCGAAAAGCACGGCTTTCGCCGGCTCGGCATCGGCGGCCATCCCGAAGGCAGCCCGAAGATCGCCGCTGCCGTGCTCGACGAGGTGCTGGTCGCCAAGGACGCCTTTGCGCAACGCAGCGACATCGAGTTCACGATCGTGACGCAGTTCTGCTTCGACGCGGCGCCGATCCTCGCCTGGGTCGCGCGGACGCGTGCTCTCGGCATCCGGCTGCCGATCACGATCGGCCTCGCCGGACCGGCGAGCATCAAGACCCTGCTCAAATTCGCCATCACCTGCGGCGTCGGCGCTTCGGTCAAGGCGCTCGGATCGCATTCGACGATGATCACGCGGCTGCTTTCCGAGAACGGTCCGGAGCCGATCATCCGAGCGACGGCTCGCGCGATTGCCGTCGGTGATCCCGCGGGCATCGCCGGCTTCCATTTCTTCCCCTTCGGCGGAGTGGAGCGGACGGCACGCTGGGCGCTGGCCATCGCCGAAGGTAGATTTACGCTGAATCCCAACGGGAGCGACTTCTCGGTCACGAAGTGACGACGCTTCCCGCGACTAGCTTCGAGGTCATGCCATGTCGACTGCCGCGCCATCCCCGCATTTCGTCCTGACGCTGTCGGGCCCCGATCGGATCGGCATCGTCGCCGCGGTCTCCGCCTTCCTGCTGGCGCATCGCTGCAACATCCTCGACAGCGCGCAATTCGGCGATGCCGCCACGAACCGGTTCTTCATGCGCGTCGATTTCGTCCCCGAAGCGCCGCTCGCCCTCGCCGAGCTGAAACGCGATTTCGCGCCCGTGGCGCAGCCCTTCGGCCTCGAATGGTCGGTTCACGACGGGCCCGTCAAGACGCGTACCCTGATCATGGTCTCGCGCTTCGGCCATTGCCTGAACGATCTCCTCTACCGGTACCAGATCGGCGCGCTGCCGATCGTCATTCCGGCGATCGTCTCGAACCATCCGGATTTCCGCACGCTGGTCGAGGCCAACGGCATCCCCTTCCACCATCTGCCGGTGACGCCCGACAGCAAGGCGGCGCAGGAGCGGCAACTGCTCGACCTCATCGCCACCGAGAAATGCGAGCTCGTCGTCCTTGCCCGCTACATGCAGGTCCTGTCGCAGGATCTCTGCCGCCAGCTCGCCGGCAAGGCGATCAACATCCACCACTCGTTCCTGCCGAGCTTCAAGGGTGCGCGGCCCTATCACCAGGCGCATGACCGCGGCGTCAAGCTGATCGGCGCCACCGCGCATTACGTCACCGACCAGCTCGACGAAGGGCCGATCATCGAGCAGGACGTCGCCCGCGTCGACCACGCGATGACGCCCGATGCGATGGTCGCGATCGGCCGCGACGTCGAGGCCGTCGTGCTGGCGCGCGCGGTACGCTGGCACAGCGAGCACCGCGTGCTGCTCAACGGCACGCGGACAGTGGTGTTTCGGTAGGGGAGCTCGGGGAAGCGCGAAGTGCGCCCAGACTCATTCAGCATGTTCCTCGATCGTCTTCCCCGCGAACGCGGGGACCCATTGTACCGATATCGCGCTCTTGGACGAATGGGTCCCCGCGTTCGCGGGGAAGACGATGGGGCGAGAGCGAGGCGAAAGACGCGTCGATCCGATGGCGCGCCCAAGAGCGGGAGAGGGGCTTAAGGCGCCGAGGTTGGCTACTCCCTCTCCCGCTCTTGGGCGGGAGAGGGGCGGGGTCAGGGGCTTCCTAATTCCGCCCCCACAGCTCCTTCGTCGCCAGCTTCGCGCCGTCTGCGATCGCCTTGAGCTTGGCCCAGGCGATCTTCGGGTGGCTGACGCGGCTGCCGATGCCGCAATCGGTGCCGCCCATGACGTTCTCGCGGCCGACCAGCTTGGCGTAGCGGACGAGGCGCTGCGCCACCAGCTCGGGATGCTCGATGAAATCGGTGCAATGGCCGACGACGCCGGGGATCAGCACCGCGTCCTGTGGCACCTTGACCCTCTCGAAGACGTTCCACTCGTGCTCGTGCGCCGGGTTCGACGCCTCGATCGAGTAGGCGCTGGCTCGCACCGAGAAGATGATGTCGATGATGTCGCGCAGCGGGATGTCATCCTGGTGCGGCCCCTTGAAGCTGCCCCAGCAGACGTGCAGCTTGATCTTCTCGCGCGGGATGTCGCGCAGCGCGTGGTTGAGCGCGTCGACGCGCAGCTGCGCGTATTTGCGATATTCCGCGACGCTCATGTTCGGGTACATCAGCCAGCCGTCCGGCAGATCGGGATCGTCGATCTGCAGCATGAAGCCGGCGTCGACGATCGCCTTGTATTCCTCGCGCATCACCTCGGCGATCGCGTAGATGAACTCCTCCTGGCTCTTGTAGTACTCGTTGTGCATCCAATGCTCGATCGTGCCCGGCGTGTTCGCCGGCAGGAACGCTTCGGTCGGCCTGGCGGCGTCGACCGCGCTGCGGAAATCGGCGAGCTCGGCCTGGAGATCCTCCTGGCCGACGTATTTCAGCGGCCCGATGCAATAGTTCTGCGTCGCCGGCGCGCCGCGGCCGATGAAGCCGCCGTGGCCCTCGGTGAAGTACTCGGCGAAATTCTTCATGTCGCGGGCGGCGATGCTGAGCGGGTTCGGCCCCTTGCCGGGCACGTAGGGGCGCGTCTCGAAGCCGCTCATGCGCTCCTGGACGTAGTTGGTGAAGTTGGTCTTGCCGAGCTCGCCGTCGTTGACGCTGTCGATGCCGAGCTCGATCTGCTTCTTGACGACCGCGAGGACGCCGGAGCGGACACCCTCGGCGAGCGCCGCCTTGTCGTAAGGGCGCTTGTCGGCGCGCGCGTAGATCATCTTCGTCAGCGCATCCTCGCGCGGCAGCGTGCCTGCGTGGGTCGTCATGATCCTATCGGTGCTGCGTATCATCATCGTCCCCGCTGTTCGTTGTTTGTCAGACGTCGGTTGTTTGTCAGGTCGTACCCCAGACGTCGCGCGCGACGTCCACGACCAGCTTCAGCTTGGCGATCTCCTGCTCGACGGTCAGCTTGTTGCCCTCGATCGTGCTCGAGAAGCCGCATTGCGGGCTGAGCGCCAGCTGCTCGAGCGGCAGGAACTTGGTGGCCTCGTCGATGCGCCGCTTGATCTCGTCCTTCGTCTCGAGCTTGCCGGCCTTGGTGGTGACGAGGCCGAGCACCGCGATCTTGCCCTTGGGCATGAAGCGCAGCGGCTCGAAGCCGCCGGAGCGCTCGTCGTCGTACTCGAGGAAGAAGCCGGTGACGTCGACCTCGTTGAACAGCACCTCAGCGACGGGGTCGTAGCCGCCCTCGGCGACCCAGGCGCTCTGGTTGTTGCCGCGGCAGATGTGGATGCAGACCGCCATGTCCTTGGGCTTGTCGGCGATCGCGCCGTTGAGCAGCTTGGCGTAGGTATGCGGCAGCTTGTCCGGGTCCTCGTGGATGTTGTCGCGGACCTGCTGGCGCAGCGTCGGGTCGCAGAGATAGGCGAAATTGGTCTCGTCGATTTGCAGGTAGCGACAGCCGGCGGCGGCGAGGTCGCGCACCTCCTCGCTGTAGACGCGCGCGAGGTCGGTGTAGAAATCCTGCATCTCCGGATATGCGGTCTTGTCGATCGCGTCGCGGCCGCCGCGGAAATGCAGGATGCTGGGCGAGGGGATCGTCATCTTCGGCATGGCATGCGCCATCGCCTTCAGCTGCTTGAAATGCTCGACGAAGATGCCGTGCGGCCGGCCGACCTTGCCGACCACCCTGATCCCCGGCGGCGCCACTTCGATGTCGCCTTCGTGGGTGTGGAAGTGAACCTTGATCTGCGCCTCGACGACCTTGACGTTGGTGATCTGCTGGATGAAGTCGAGATGCCACTGGTTGCGGCGGAACTCGCCGTCGGTGACGGATTTGAAGCCGAGATCCTCCTGGATCTTGACGATGTCGCGGATCGCCTCGTCCTCGATCTGCTTCAGCTCGTCGGCGGGGATCGCGTTGCGCTGGCTGCGCGCCCGCGCTTCCTTCAGCTTGGCGGGGCGCAGAAAGCTGCCGACGTGATCGGCGCGAAAGGGCGGTTGCGTTCTCTCCGACATGATCTCTCCTGCTGGTTGGTTCTCGGTCTGCTGCGGCGTTCCGGCGCGGTCACTCCGGATGCAGCTCCTTCCACGGATCCTTGACGCTCGGATATGTCGCAATCGTGATGTTGGCGAGGGCGCCGTCGACCTTATCGACCTTGCGGATATAGATGTTCTCGATGATGTCGCGGGTCTTGGCGTCGATCTCGACGGGGCCGCGCGGGCTCTCCCATTTGTAGCCCTTGGCGGCGGCGATCGCCTTCTCGCCGTCGAGCTTGCCGTCGGTCGCCTCGATCATATGGAAGAGCACCTGCATGCCGTCCCAGGCGAAGATCGTCGCGACGTTCGGGATCAGCTCGGGCCCGTACTTCTTATGCAGGGCGGTCAGCCACTGCTTGTTCGTCGGGTTGTCGACATAGGGGCTGTAGAACGACGCCGAGACGAGGCCGAGCGCTGCATCGCCGACGGTCGGCAGGAACGGCTCCTCGAGCTCGCCGCCGCCGATGTAGCGGATGCCGGCGGCACGCAGCCCGCCGTCCGTATAGCCCTTGATCAGGTTGATCGCCATCGGGCCGCCCGGCATGAAGGTGAAGAGCGTGTCCGGCTTGTCGTCGCGGATGCGCTGGATATAGCTGGAGAAATCCGGCGTATCGAGCGGCACCTTGATGACATCGATGATCTGGCCGCCCTTGTCGGTGAAGGCCTTGGTATAGGCGTCGATCGTGTCGTAGCCCGGGCCGTAGTCGGCGACGATGATGACCGCCTTGCGCGAGCCCTGCTCGTAGGCGTACTGCGCCGCCGGCACGCAGATCTGCCACTGCAGATAGCCGACGCGAACGTAGTAGGGCGATTTGCGCACGACGTCCGAGGTCGCCGAGTTGAAGATCACGAAGGGGATCTTGGCCTGGGTGATCAGGTCGGCGACCGACAGCACCGTCGGGGTGAACTCCAGCCCGGCGAGGAAATGCACCTGGTCGCGGACGATCAACTCCTGCGCCAGCTGCTTCGAACGCGCCGGGTTGTTGCCGCCGACGTCGCGGTAGATGATCTTGATGTCGTGATTGCCGACCTTGCCGTTGTGCTGCTCGACGAAGAGGTCGACCGATTGCTGAAAGCGCTTGCCCCAGTCGGCGTAGGGGCCGCTGAACGAGCCGAGAATCCCGACCTTGACTTCGTCGGCCCGCGCCGCCGGAGGCGCCAGGGCGAGGGTCGCGGCGATTGCGGCGACGCGCTTTAGGCTGCTGCGTGACATTCGACATCCTCCCCGGGCTGCTTCCGTCGCGGCCCGAGGGATGGCCCCGGTGACCGCATCGGCCGTTTATTGGCGCTCCCTCGTCCCCAACATCGTCATGCCCGGGCTTGACCCGGGCATCCACGTCTTCCAACGGAAGCAGCGGCACCGCGTGGATGGCCGGGTCAAGCCCGGCCATGACGGGGAGGGAGCTATGAATTCTGCATAGGCTACTTGAAATAATTTCCCGATTCGACCTTCACGACCGCCTTTTCCGGATCGAATGCCACGCCAAGCGGATCGCCGCCCTCCGCCACCGTGCGGATCTGCTGCTCGAGCTGGCGGCGCAGCATGGCGACGCCGCGGTCGCTCGTCGCGAGATGCTCCTCCGAGTGCAGCGAGATCGCCCCCATCCCTATCTGCGCCTCGAAGTCGCCGGGGAAGCGCTGATGCTCCTCCTCGGTCATCTCCGGCCAGCGCTTGCCGTTGTACATGATCCGGGTGGTGAAGCGGCCGGGGCCGGTGACCTTGGCGATGTGGATGATGCGGTGATGCGTGTCGTCGACCGGCACGAGCCAGGCGACCTCGGTCGCGCGGCCGTCCTCCAGCCGCGTGTTCGGCACGATGCGGACGTTGGGCAGCAGCGATTGCGACACGCGGTCGACGATGCGGCCGTCGTCGAGCTTGCGATGCGCCACGTACTTCATGCCGGTATCGGTCGTGGCGAAATCGCATTTCGGCATGACTGCGAACTCGGGCACGAACTGCGTACCGCTGAAGGTCGAGTGCAACACCTGGACATGGAAGGGGTCCATGATGTTGTCGTAGTGGTGCAGCCAGCTGTGCGGCACGACCGGCATGGTGCCGCCGACTCCCGCCGCCCAGCTCTGATCGTCGACCTCGAGATACTCGCCCGGCGCGAGATCCTCCAGGATGTCGAAGCGCGTCAGCGCCGGCTGCCGGTCGGGCGGGCCCATATAGGCGAAGACGACTCCGTAGCGCTCCTCGACCGGATACCACGGCTGGCGCGCCAACTCGCGATGCGCCCCGCCGTTCGGCTCGCACGGCTGTTCCAGGCAGTTGCCTTCGACGTCGAACAGCCAGCCGTGATAGCAGCAGCGGATGCCGCGCTCCTCGACCTTGCCGTAATAGAGCGTCGTACCGCGATGGGCGCAGCGCGAATAGAGCAGCCCGGCATGGCCGGCGCCGTCGCGGAAGAGGATCAGATCCTCGCCCAGAATGCGCACAGCCTGCGGCACCGCCGTCGCCTTGGACGACAGCCCGACGGGCTGCCAATAGCGGCGCATGAGCTCGCCGCAGGGCGTTCCTGGACCGACCTCGGTGAGGGTGGTATTGGCATGCTGCCGCTGCCGCCCATAGGCACGGCCGGTGGTGTCGTGCTTGTGTTCCTTAGTCTCGCTCATCGAGCTCTCCTGCCGCGCGCGGCGCGTCGCCGCCGGGGACTATTCCGGATGCGCTTCCTTCCACGGATCCTTGACGTCATGATAGGTGAAGATCGTCCGGTTGCCGAGCGCGCCGTCGATCTTCTCGACCTTGCGCATATAGATGTTCTGGATGATCTCGCGCTCCTTGGGATCGATCGTGACGGGGCCGCGTGGGCTGGCCCATGAGAACCCCTTGGCCGCCGCCATAGCCTTTTCGCTGTCGCGCTTGCCGTCGGTCGCCTCGATCATGTGGAAGACGACGCGCATCCCGTCATAGGCCGCGACCGAGGCGATGTTGGGGATCTCGTCCTTGCCGTATTTCGCCTGGAATGCCTTGAGGAACACCGCGTTTTCCGGATTGTCGAGATAGGGGCCGTAATGGAGCGCCGAGACGACGCCGAGCGCCGCATCGCCGACCGTCGGCAGCGCCGGCTCCTCGGTCTCGGTCGAGCAGTAGAACTCGGTGCCTGCCGCACGCAGGCCGCGATCGACATAGGATTTGAGCACGTTGACGCTCATCGGGCCGGTCGGCATGAAGACAAACATCGCGTCCGCGGCATCGTCCTTGGCGCGCTGGATATAGCTGGAGAAATCCGGCGTATCGAGCGGGATCTTGATGACGTCGACGATCTTGCCGCCTTTGTCGGTGAAGGATTTCGTATAGGCATCGATCGCATCGTAACCCGGCCCGAAGTCGGCAGCGACGATGACGCCCTTCTTCTTGCCCTGCTCGGCGGCGTAGGCCCCGATCGCGGTCGCGGTCTCCCATTGGGTGAAGCCGACGCGCACGTAATAGGGCGATTTGCGCGTAACGTCGGAGGTCGCCGAGTTGAAGAAGACGAAGGGCATCTTCGCCTGCGTGATGATTTCGGCGAGCGCCAGCACGGTCGGGGTGAACTCCAGCCCGGCGAGATACTGCACCTGGTCGCGGACGATCAACTCCTGCGCCAGCTGCTTGGCGCGCGCCGGGTTGTTGCCGCCGACGTCGCGATAGACGACGGTGACCTGATGGTTGCCGACGCGCTTGTCGTGCTGCTCCATGAAGAGGTCGATGGATTGCTGGAACCGCTTGCCCCAATCGGCATAGGCACCGGTGAAGGAGCCGAGCACGCCGACCTTGATCTCGTCGGCCCTGACCGGCATGGCGCCGACGACGATCGCGGCGATCGCGAGCACGCAACGCAAGTTCATGCGGCGCATTCGACTTCCTCCCTGTCAGGCGAGTCCGATGGTGTTGACACCACTGTTCTTATCGAAGCATCGTAGCGAAATTGGATCCCATCACAACTAAAATCGCCGGAGTTTTTTCGGTCGGATCCATCGTGCAGGGGTTGTACGACGGCTGATTGGATGCAATAGGCTTTCCTGAGCGCGGCTCGGTGAAAACCCGTCGACGGCGCGGACCTGCCGGTATAAGTCACACCATAAATCTGCGTCGGGGAGGAGCTTTGGAAAACTATCTTCTGGCGACCCTTTCGCTGCTCGTCGACGGCATCTCCTTCGGCATGATTCTGTTCCTGATCTCCTGCGGCCTGACGGTGACGCTGGGCGTGATGCGGCTGCTTAACATCGCGCATTGCGGCTTCGCGATGATCGGCGGCTACCTCGCGCTGGCGCTGGTCAACCGGCTGCACATCAACGTCCTCGCCGCCCTGCCGATCGCCGTCGCCGGCACCGTCGTGATCGGCCTGCTGCTCGAGCGCACGGTCTATCGCTGGGTCTACGAGACGACGGCGCTGGGCCAGATCCTGATGACGATCGGCCTCACCTTCCTGATGGTCGCCTCGATCAACCTCGCCTTCGGCTCGCTGCTCTACACCCTGCCGGTGCCGCCGTCCCTGACCGGCACCTGGGTGATCGGCGGCGTCGCGATCTCTGTGTGGCGTATCTTCCTCGCGCTGGTCAGCACGTCGCTCGCCGGCATGTTGTGGTACGTGCTGGACTACACCTATTTCGGGGCGCGACTGCGCGCTGCGGTCGACAACCCGCGCATGGCGCGTTGCGTCGGAATCAACGTCCGCAAGATCTTCGCGCAGACCTTCGCGGCGGGCTGCGGCCTAGCGGCGGTCGGCGGCGTGCTCGGGACCCAGATGCTGCCGCTCGAGCCCTATTACGCGCTGAAATACCTCGTCCTCGTCCTCATCGTCGTCGCGGTGGGCGGCTTCGGCAGCCTCAAGGGCTCGCTGGTCGCGGCGCTGTCGTTCGGCATCATCGATACCTTCGGCCGCTACCTCGTGCCGGCCGCCGGCGCCTTCGTCATCTATTTCGCGCTGGTCGTCGTGCTGCTCGCGCGGCCGCAGGGGCTCTTCGCCCGTGGCTGACCTCGCCATCGCGCCGCCGCGCAGCAGCGTCATCGCGGACGCGTTCCTGCGGCACCGCCTGAGCTGGAGCGACGCGCTGATCTGGCTGGTCGGCATCGCCGTCTATTTTGTCGCCAGCGAGTATCTTCAGCTCGCGACGCAGACGGTGATCATGATCATCTTCGCGCTCTCCCTCGACCTCGCGATCGGCTATGGCGGGATCGAGAGCCTCGGCCACGCGGTCTTCTTCGGGACCGGCGCCTATGCCGCCGGCAGCTACGCGCTCTACGTCAGCAGCGAGCCGATTTCCGGACTCGTCGCCGGCGGCCTTGCGGCAGCGGTGCTCGGCATCCTCTCGGGGCTCCTGATCCTGCGCGTGCGCGGCCTGACGCAGGTCATCCTGACGCTGGCGATCGCGACCATGCTGCTGCAGGTCGCGACGACCGCGAAATCGATCACCGGCGGCGACGACGGGCTGACCGGCTATCGGATCGCACCGATCCTCGGGCAGTTCGAGTTCGACCTCTACGGCCATACCGCCTACATCTATGGCCTCGTCATCCTCGCTGTCGTCTTCCTGTTCTGCCGCGTCCTGGTGAACTCGCCCTTCGGCCTCACCGTGCGCGGCATCCGCGACAACCCTCTGCGGATGCGGCTGCTCGGCGTTCCGGTGACGGCGCGGCTGCTGACGCTCTACACGATCTCGGCGGCGCTCGCCGGCGTCGCGGGCGCGCTCTCGGCGCAGGTGACCGGGCTGATCGGCACCGATTCGTTGTCCTTTCTGCTGTCGGGCAACGTCCTCATCATGCTGATCCTCGGCGGCATCGGGCGGCTCTCCGGAGCGTTCCTCGGCGCCACCGTCTTCGTCGTCGTCTCGGACCGTGCCGCGGCGATCGATCCCTTCAACTGGCTCTTCGTCCTCGGCGCGATGCTGATCCTGGCGGTCCGGTTCACGCCATCCGGGCTGACCGTGGTGATCGACCGCCTCGTCGCGCGTCTCTCGCCCGGCGCGAGGCGGACATGACGGTGGGTCATGAGATAGCGGCGGCGCTCGAGGTCGTCGGGCTGCACAAGAACTTCGGCGCCCTGCGCGTCGCGCGCGACATCAGTTTCACGCTGGAGCCCGGCGCCCGTCATGCGTTGATCGGCCCGAACGGCGCCGGCAAGACGACGCTGGTCAATCTCATCACCGGCGTGCTCCGCCCGACGTCCGGGTCGATCCACCTCGGTGGCGTCGACATCACGCGCGCGCGGCTGGAACGGCGTGTCGTGCTCGGCCTGGCGCGCACCTTCCAGATCTCCTCGCTATTCCTGCCGCTCAGCGTCGCCGAGAACGTCGCGCTCGCGGTCACGGCGAAGGCGAAGATCGACACGCAGCCCTACGGCCCGGTCTACCGGCGCGATGCGATCGTCGCCGAGGTACAGCGTCTCCTCGCGCTCTTCGAGATCGAGGCGACCGCCCAGCGCCGCGTCGCCGATCTCGCCTACGGCCAGCGGCGGCTGGTCGAGCTGGCATTGGCGCTCGCCCTCAAGCCGAAGGTGCTGCTGCTCGACGAGCCCGCCGCCGGCCTGCCGAAGCGCGACAGCGAGCGCCTGCTCGAAATCCTTATGCGCCTGCCGGCGGAGGTTGCCGTCCTAGTCATCGAGCACGACATGGAGCTGGTCTTCAACTTCGCGCGCCGCATCACCGTGATGTTCGAGGGCGGCATCCTCGCGGAGGGCAGCGTCGCCGAGATCCGCCGCGATCCGCAGGTACGCGACGTCTACCTCGGGCACCGCCGCGACCACGAGATGGCGTCATGACCGAACTGCTGCGCGTCGAGGGGCTCACCGCCGGCTACGAGGACGGCACCGTCGTCATCGAAGGCATCTCGCTCAGCCTCGGCGAAGGCTCGACGCTGGCGTTGCTCGGCCGCAACGGCGTCGGCAAGACGACGTTGCTCGCCTCGATCATGGGGCTGACCAAGATCCCCGACGGCCGCGTCACTTTGCAGGGGCGCGACATCACGCGGCGCGAGACCCATACGCGCGCCTTCGACGGCATCGGCTACGTGCCGCAGGAGCGCGAGATCTTCCCGTCGCTGACCGTCGAGGAGAATCTCGCGGTCGCGCGCGCCCGCAAGGGCGCCTGGACGCTGGAAGCGGTCTACGAGCTGTTCCCGCGCCTCGCCGAGCGGCGGCGCAACTACGGCAATCAGCTTTCGGGCGGCGAGCAGCAGATGCTCGCGGTCGGCCGTGCGCTGATCAGCAATCCCGTGCTTCTCCTGCTCGACGAGCCCTTCGAGGGGCTGGCGCCGGTGATCGTCGACCAGCTCGCTGCCGCCTTCGACCGTATCCGCAATGAGACCGGCATCGCGACCATTCTCGTCGAGCATCATGCCGAGATCGCCCTCTCGCTCGCCGAGCAGGCGATCGTGCTCGACCGCGGCCAGATCGTCTGGGCCGGCGACAGCGCGACGCTGCTGCACGATCGCGCGATGCTCGCCTCGCTGATCGGCATCGACGACGCCGTCGCGCATGAGGCCTAGCGGGAGGCGACGATGCGATCCGACGGCCCGAAAAAGCCGAATACGAGGCAATCCGGGACGACGCAGCACGTCCGCGTTCTGGTGCGGCTGCGCGAGATGATCCTGCGCGGCGAACTGGCGCCGGGCGAACGCGTCGCTGAGATTGGCATCGCCGAGCGTCTCGGCGTCTCGCGCACGCCGATTCGCCAGGCGCTGCCGGTCCTGGCGCAGGAGGGGCTCCTGAGCCCCGCCGGGGCGCGTGGTTACGTCGTGCGCTCGTTCAGCGTGCAGGACGTCATCGACGCGCTCGACGTGCGCGGCGCCCTCGAGGGGATGGTCGCGCGACGCCTCGCCGAGGGCGGCGTGGCGCCGGAGCTGCTCCGCGAGCTGCGGGCGTGCCTCACGGCCGGCGATGCGATCTTCGCCGGGCGGCGGCTTTTCTCGGCGGGCGACGAGTCGCGCTACGCCGAGATGAACGGCCGTTTCCACGCGCTGATCGGCGCCGCGGCGGGGCCGGTCATTGCCGACGCTCTGGCGCTGAACGATCGAGTGCCCTTCGCCTCGGCAAGCGCCGTCGCCTTCGACAAGGCAAGCTCGCAGCCGATCTTCGAGATCCTATCCTATGCCCATGGCCAGCATCACGCGATCGTCGACGCGCTGGAAAAGGGCGAGGGGGCCCGCGTCGAGGCGCTGATGCGCGAGCACACCCAGCCCGTGAAACAGAGTCTCAACCTCATGCGCGCGCCCCAATCCATGCTACAGAGCGTGCCGGGAAATCCGCCGCTCGGCCTGCGACTGGTCGAGCTTCGTCGCTGAACTACAGGAAACACCATGGCCGATCCGACAGAGACATTCACCCGTACCCCGATCATCCTCCGCTTCCGCGAGACCTCGACCTTCACCGAGACCTACGGTTTCGTCGGAAGCCAGGGAATTACCGTCCTCGAGGGGCAGCTGCTCGCGGCAGCGCAGCCGTCCAAGACGGTCTATATCTTCATGCATCCGACCTCGACGCTGCAGCTGCTGCCGATGCCGACGGCGCTGGCGAGCGCCGGGCTGCACGTCATCTGCGCCGCCAGCCGCTATCCGAAGAACGACGCCGCGCTGATCATGGAGAAGGTCGTGCTCGACCTCGGCGCCTGGGTGCGCTGGGCGCGCGAGGAGGGCGGCTACGAGAAGGTCGTGCTGGTCGGCTGGTCGGGTGGCGGCTCGCTGTCGCTGTTCTACCAGGCCGAGGCGGAGCAGCCGTCGATCACCAAATCGCCGGCGGGCGATCCGGTCGACGTCGTCGGCGCCGGGCTGTCGCCCGCGGACGGCGTCATCTTCATCGCGGCGCATCTGTCGCGCGCCGAGACGCTGACCGAATGGATCGACCCCTCGGTCGCCGATGAGCTCGATCCCGACAAGCGCGACCGCGAGCTCGACATCTACGCCGCCGACAGCCCCCACAAGCCGCCGTTCGATGCCGCATTCGTCGCGCGCTTCCGCGCCGCGCAGATCGCCCGCAACCGCCGCATCACCGCCTGGGTCGAGGAGCAGCTCGCGACGCTGAAGCAGCGCGGCGGCGCCGAGGTCGAGCGCGCCTTCGTCGTGCATCGCACGATGTGCGACGTGCGCTGGATCGACGCCACCGTCGACCCCAACGACCGCAAGCCGAACTGGTGTTATCTCGGCGATCCGCGCACGGTCAACGTCGCCCCGGCAGGGCTCGCGCGGTATTCCAGCCTGCGCTCATGGCTCAGCCAGTGGAGCATCGACCGCTCGAACGCCAGGGGTCCGAAGAACGCCGCGCGGATCCGCCGGACGCCGGTGATCCAGATCGAGAACACGGCGGACGACGCGGTCCCATCGACGCACAATCCGGCGATCCACAATGCGCTGGCGACGGCGGACAAGGAATACGTGCAGATCGCCAAGGCGACGCACTACTATCTCGGCCAGCCCGAGCTGCTGAAGCAATGCATCGACACGGTCATCGACTGGAGCCGGCGCAAGGGCCTGCTCGCCGGCTGACCGGCAGCTTCGACAATCGAATCCTATTCTCAGGAAGGTATGATGCCCCAGGCTCGGATCGACATCTCGGACGTGCTCGACAGCCAGAAGATCGGCGCGTTTCACATCAAGCTGCTGATCTTCTCGTTCTTCATCGTGATGTGCGACGGCTATGACATTGGCGCCGCCGCCTTCGCCGGGCCGGCGCTGATCAAGGAATGGGGCCTCCGCGGGCCGGAACTCGGCGTGCTGTTCAGCGCGACGCTAGTCGCCGGGCTGATCGGCTCGCCGCTGCTCGGCTATCTTTCCGATAAGTTCGGCCGCAAGCGCGTCGTCGTCGGCGCGGCGCTGTTCTTCGGCGCGATGACCTGGTCGTCGGTCCTGGCGCACTCGCTGTCGACGATGACGATCCTGCGGTTCATCGCCGGCATCGGCATCGCCGGGCTGCTGCCGATCATCGTCTCGCTCAACAACGAGTTCGCGCCGCGCCGCTTCCGCGCGACGCTCGTCGTCATCATGTTCACCGGCGTCACTTTCGGCGGCGGGCTGCCGGGCGTCGTCGCCGCCAATTTCATGGAGAGCCACGGCTGGCGCTTCCTCTTCGAGATCGGCGGCATCGTCCCGATCGTCGTCGGTCTCGTGCTCGCCTTCGTCCTGCCGGAATCCATCAAGTTCCTGGCGCTGCACCCGAGCCGCCGGGACGAGCTCGTCGTGCTGCTGCGCCGCCTGCAGCCCAGTCTAGACATCGGCCCGCAGACGCAGTTCGTCATCCGCGGCGAGGACAACCGGGCGAAATTCTCGCTGAAGGGCTTGTTCGAGGGACGTCTCGCGGTGCTGACACCGCTGTTCTGGATCACCAATGCCATCAACCTGATGGTCTTCTATTTCGTCAACCAATGGATGCCGACGATCCTCTCCTCCTCGGGAGTGACCGTCGCGCATGCCGCGATCGCGACGACGCTCTTCCAGTTCGGCGGCACGGTCGGCGGATTGCTGATCATGCGGCCGCTCGACAAATACGGCTTCATCCCGGTGCCGATCCTCTTCGCCTGCGCCATCCCGATCATCGCCTGCATCGGCCTGACCGGCCTGCCGGAGACCGCCGTCATGACGCTGGTCGCGCTCGCCGGCTTCTGCCTGCTCGGGCTGCAGTTCGGCAACATCGCGATGGAGAGCAACATCTACCCGACCTACATCCGCTCGTGGGGCGTCGGGTCGTGCTTCGCCGCCGGTCGCCTCGGCTCGGCGGTCGGGCCGCTGTTCGGCGGCTATCTCATCGCCATGCACCTGCCGCTGCAGTCGCTGTTCTTCATCGCGGCGATCCCGCTGGCGATCGGACTCGTCGCGGCGCTGATCATCACGCCGCTCTATCGCCGGCAGTACCACGGCGCGGTCGGCGGCGGCTCGGCCTCCAGCGCGGCGGCGCTCGCCGACTGACGGGCGGGTGGGCGGGACACAGCGTCCCGCCCACCCGGGTCAGCGATAGATCTCTTTCGCTAGGTCGAGCATCGCATCCTGCTGCTCGGCCTTCGAATAGCCCATCAGCCTGGCGCGCGCCATCGGCCGCACGTCCTCCTTGGCCTTGGCGCCGACGGCGTCGATCACCGGGATCAGCCCGGCATTGGCATAGATCAGCTGTGCTTCGTCGCCGAGATAATGGTCGATCAGCAGCCGCGCCGCGTTGGGATGCGTCGCGCCTTTCAGCACGGCGAGATCGAAGCGCACGTAGGGCGCGCCTTCGACCGGGATGATCAGCTTGACCGGCAGCCCCTTCATCACCGTGAAATTCGAGAAGAGCTGCGGAACGCGCAGCGGGTACTCGCCGCGCGCGACGCGCCGCTCGTCGTTGCCGATGTCGCGGCTGAAGACCGGATGCTGCGCCGCGAGCTTCTCGTGAAAGCCGCGGCCGAACGCCGTCTCGGTAACCGCGAACATCGTATGGCCGCCGCCCAGCGCGCGCATGTCGTCGGAGAGGATCTTGCCCTGCCAGCGCGGGTCGAGCAGGTCCTGCCAGCTCTTCGGCTCCTCCGCCGGCTTGATCAGCGTCGTGTTGATCAGGATGCCGTAGCCGAGGATGTAGCTCGGGACCCGGATGTCGGTCGGCTGTAGCCCGGCGATGAAACGACGGTCGCCGCCGAGCCCGCCGTGCTCCTGCAGCACGCCCTCCTGCTCCTGCCGCAGCAGCGTCTCCGAGCCGTTCTGGATGACGTCGCCGAGGAAGCGGCCGCTGGTCTGTTCGGTCCGCACCCGCTCGCGCAGCTCGCTCGCCCGCACGTCGAGCAGCTCGACCGTGATGCCATAGCGCTGCTCGAAGGACTTCATCGCTGCGACGTGGAACGGTGCCCCCAGCGTCGAGGTATAGAGCGTGACTTTTCCTTCCTTGCGGGCGGCCGCGACGAGCTGCTCCTGCGCCGAGGCCGGCCGCGCCAAGGCCAGTGCCGCGCCGCCGGCGAGCAGCAGCCTCCGTGAGATCCGCATGATCGTTTCCTCCCGTCGCACGCTCTTGGCGATGCGCCGAAGGAAGCTTATCCCGCCGCGGCAGCCTGCGCGAGGGTTGCCAGAGCGTCGACGCCGCGGGGGTCGTTCAGCGCAGCCGCGAGCTCGGCCGTGGTCAAGGCGGCGATCGCCGCCGCGAGCGTCTCGCTCTCACCGAGCTTCGTCAGCCCGACCAGCAATACGGCGTCGATCGGATCGCCGCGCCGCCGCGGCGGCGGCAGCATCCGGCGATGCGCCGCGACGAGACGGTCGTCGCGCAGGAATCGCTGGAGCCCACCCGTCGTCGCCTCCTCGCTCCGGCGCAGTTCGTCGGCGAGGCGGCGGGCGCGTAGGAGGACCTCGGGCGGCTCGCTCTCCTCGGGCGTCCGCAGCATGCCGGCGCTGCGGATCGCGCGGCCGAGATCGGCCCGCGAGGTGAGGGCGGCTAGCGGAATCGCCAGCGACAGGCCGAGCACGACCGGCGACATCCACAGCAGCAGCGACGGCGCGACGAGATAGGAGGCGATGCCGAGCAGGAGCCCGAAGACGGTCGTCGGCCAGTAGCCGCGCAGGATCTCGCGGAACGGGATGCCGCCGTCGTCGCGCCGCTGCGGCCGCCAGCCGCTGTCGCGGCCGATCAGGATCGCGACGACCGCGAGCGACTGGCTCAGCATGGTCACCGGTGCGATCAGCCCGCCGACGACCGTCTCGAGGAGGAGGCCGAGCAAGCTCCGAAGCATGCCGCCGCAGCCGCGCCGCGTCGTCCGGTCGGCGAGCAGCGCGATCCAGCTCAGCAGCTTGGGCGCCAGCAGGATGCCCATCGTCCCGATGAAGACCCACATCGAGCGGACCGGATCCTGGATCGGCCATTGCGGGAAGAGCGACGGACCCGACGGGAAATAATCCGGCGGGATGAAGCGCGCCTGCAGCGAGATCAGGACGCCGATGACGAGGAACATCAGCCACATCGGCGCCGTGACATAGGAGCCGATGCCCGTCAGCAGATGCAGCCGGCTGTTCCAGTGCAGCCGCCGCGCCGCCAGCACCGCGGCATGCTGCAGATTGCCCTGGCACCAGCGCCGGTCGCGCACCAGCACGTCGGAGAGCGACGGCGGCCCCTCCTCGTAGCTTCCCTTGAGGCCGGGAACCATGTGCACCGCCCAACCGCCGCGTCGCAGCAGCGCTGCCTCGACGAAATCGTGGCTCATGACGTGGCCGCCGAACGGCTTGCGGCCGCGCAGGTGCGGCAGGCCGGCCTGCTCGGCGAAGGCGCGCGTCCGGATGATCGCGTTGTGGCCCCAGTAATTGCCTTCCGATCCGTGCCACCAGGCGATGCCGTGCGCGATCAGCGGCCCGTAGACCCGCCCGGCGAACTGCTGCATCCGCGCGAAGACCGTCGTGCCGTTGACGATGATCGGCAGCGTCTGGATCAGCCCGACCGTCGGATGCGCCTCCATTGCGCCGGCGAGGCGGACGATCGCGTCGCCCGTCATCACGCTGTCGGCGTCAAGGATCAGCATCTGCGCGTAGCCGCCGCCGAAGCGCCGCACCCAATCGGAAATATTGCCGGCCTTGCGCTCGAAATTCTTGGCACGGCGGCGGTAGAAGATTCGCCTATGCCCGCCGGTGCGCTGGCGCAGCGCGAGGAACGCGGCCTCCTCGGCGAGCCAAATCTCCGGGTCGGTCGTGTCGCTCAGGATGAAGATGTCGAAGTGCTCTAGCGCGCCGGTCGCCGCGACGGATTCAGTGATCGCCTGCAGCCCCGCCATCACCCGCGCCGGGCTCTCGTTGTAGGTCGGCATCAGCAGCGCCGTGCGGCTCGCCAGAATTGGCAAGGGTCCGTCGCGCGTGATGCCGAGCCCCAGCCCGCCGCCGCCGAGCAGCGAGACAAAGCCCGCGAGCGCGCTGACGAAGGCGAAGGCGATCCAGGCGAAGAGCGCGACGAAGAGCAGCAGGACGACGAGCTCGAGCGGCGTCAGCCCGCCGACGCTGAGGGCGCGATACATCTCGTTGCCGGCCGCCGCGGTCAGCACCAGCGTCCCGCCGATAACATAGAAGCGGCGCAGCGCCATGAAGCGCGGCGAGGTCGGCGGTCTGCCTTTCCATGATGGCGCCGCGCGCAGCGACTGCACCGGCATCGCCAGCGGCGTTTCCGGCGGCAGCGCCGCGTCGTCGCCCGCCGGGTCGGCGTCGGTCAGCGCGTCCACCGATAGACCCATGCCTCCGAGACCGCGGCATCGCCGGCGAGCAGCTGGGCGCGCATCTCGACCGTCGCCTCGCCGCCGGGCGCCAGCTCGAAGCTGACCCGCCAGCCGCCGATTTGGTCGTTCGGCTGCGCGACGACATTGGCGATCTTGCCCTTATCGGCTTTGACCTCGGCACTCGGCTTGACGTCCTGAGGCAGCGATTTCAGCTTGTCGCCGGCGAAATCGATCACGAAGAGCCGTGTCTTCTCCTCGGAACCCGCGCCGCTGCGCGTCTCGACGATCTGGGCGAGATCGTTGCCCGGCTTGTGGTCTGCGCACCAGTGTAGGCGATAGTTGAAGACGTATTCGCTCTTGGCATTCAGCTTCTGCGCCGGCCGCCAGAACGCCACGATATTGTCGTGGATCTCACGCTTGGTCGGGATCTCGATGAGATGCACGGCGCCTTCACCGGCGTCGCCGATCGTCTCGACCCACAGGCTCGGCCGCTTCTCGAACCGCGATTCGAGATCCTGGTAGGCGGCGAAGTCGCGGCGCCGCTGCATCATTCCGAAGCCGCGCGGGTTGATGTCCGAGAAGGTGCTGATCTGCAGATCCGCCGGGTTGGTGAGCGGCCGCCAGAGCTGCTCGCTCCAGCCGGTCCACATCTGCAGCCCCTCGGAATCATGTACCCCGGGCCGGTAGTCGTCGATCCCGGCACGGCTGCTCGGGCCGAAGTAGAACATGCTGGTCAGCGGCGCGAGGCCGATTTGTGCGATGTCGACGCGCGGGTAGATCGCCGATTCGACGTCGAACACCGTCTCTTCGCCGGGTCGGATGGTGAAGCGGAAGGCGCCGGCGGCGCTCGGCCCGTCGAGCAGCGCGTGAACCACCATCGAGCTGGTGCGCGGCTGCGGCCGCTCGAGCCAGAAGGCGCGGAAGACCGGGAATTCCTCGCCGCCGGGATCGCCCGTCTTGATCGCCAGGCCGCGCGCCGAGAGGCCGTAGCCCTGGCCTTTCGCGACAGCGCGGAAATAGCTGGCGCCGAGGAAGGCGCAGACCTCGTCGAAATAATCGGGGCGGTTGAGCGGCGCATGGATCCGGAACCCGGCAAAGCCGAGATCGTCGTCGCCCGGCCGCGGCAGTTTGCCGAAATCGAACATGTCAGCGCTGTAGCGGATCGCTTCGGCGCGCCCGCCGGCGACCTCATAGAGCTCGACGCGGTCCGGATAGAGGAAGCCGCGATGGAACAGCTGCACCTCGAACGGCAACCCCTTGCCGCGCCACAGCGAGCGCGCCGCGTCGAAGCGGATCTCGCGATATTCGTCGTAGTCGAGCTTCGCCAGCGAATCGGGCAGCTTGCTCGACGGCGCCTGGTAGGGCTTGGCGGCGAGCTCGCGGGCCAGTGCGCGCACCGTCGAGCCGTCGAAGACCGTTCCCGGCGTCGCCCCGGACCCAGCCGGCGCATCGGCGGCGGCGAGGGTCAGCGGCCGCAGCAGCGGCACCGCGGTCAACGGCAGCAAAGCGCCGTGTCGAAGGAGGTCGCGACGTCGCACCCTCTCAAACTCCTGTCAAAATCAGCTCGGATGGCATCTACGCCTGTGCGGCGGCTCTACGACCGTTGGTAAGAAATAATGCCCTGCGCCGTCAATCGGTTCCCGTTTCGCGGATAAAGCAGCGCTTTGTGGCATGGCATTGTCTGATGCCAAAGGTTCGCGCTATCGTGGAGTTCGCTCGCCGAGACGAGCGCCCGGGGGGAACTGAACATGACGAGAACCATCGCGCGCCTTGCAGTCTTCGCCCTGCTGTCGCTGGCCGCGGCATGGCCGGCAGCGGCGCAGCCGGCCGATACCGTGCTGCTCAACGGCAAGATCGTGACGCTCGACGGCACCATCGGGATCCGCCAGGCGATCGCCCTGCGCGACGGCAAGATCGCCGCCGTCGGGCGCAACGAAGACATCCGCAAGCTCGCCGGCGGCAAGACCGCGGTGATCGATCTCGGCGGCCGTGCCGTCATTCCCGGCCTCATCGATTCGCACATGCACGCGATCCGCGCCGCCCTCTTCTACGCGACCGAGGTGAACTGGATCGGGACGCATTCGATCCCCGAGGCGATGGCGCGGCTCACCGCCGCCGCCAAGGTCAAGCCGGGCGGCTGGCTGATTGTCGCCGGCGGCTGGACCGAGGCGCAATTCCGTGAAAAGCGTCGGCCGACCCAGCAGGATCTGGTCGCCGCCGCGCCCGGCAATCCGATCTACGTCCAGCATTTCTACGACGCGGCGCTGCTCTCGCCGGCCGGGATGAAGGCGCTCAACATCAATGGCGACGCCGACGTGCCGCCCGCCGGCAAGCTCACCCTCGACGGCGACGGCAAGCCGACCGGCTGGATCGAGGGCAGCAACCCGACGATCACCGCGCTTTTCGGCAAGCTGCCGGTGCCGAACTTCGAGCAGAGCGTCGACGGCACCAAACATTTCTTCCGCGAGCTCAATCGCCTGGCGCTGACCGGCGTCATCGATCCGGGCGGCTTCAACATCGCGCCCAAGGACTATCGGCCGCTGTTCCGCGTTTGGCAGGACCATCAGCTGACCGTGCGCGTCGCCTATAACATCTTCGCGCAGCGCGCCGGCAAGGAGCTTGAGGATTTCCAGGATCTGACGCAGCTCCTGCCGATGGGTTTCGGCGATGACATGCTGCGCTTCAACGGCATCGGCGAGAGCGTCACCTGGGGAATGTACAACAACGACAACCCCAGCGACGCGCAGAAGGAAGAGCTTTATCAAGCGGCGAAATGGGCGGCCGAGCGGCGCATGGCGCTGACCATCCATTGGCCGAACGACAAATCGGTCGACCAGCTGCTCGACGTCTTCGATCGCGTCAACCAGACGGCGCCGATCGGCGATCTGCGCTGGTTCATCGCCCATCTCAACGACGCCTCGAAGACCAGTCTGCGGCGGATGTTGGCGATGGGCGTCGGCTGGACGATGCAGGACGCGATGTATTTCGACGGCGAGCGCTTCATTCAGGAGCGCGGCGCCGAGGCGGCGGAGCGGACGCCGCCGATCAAGACGGCGATCGCCATGGGCGTCCATGTCGGCGGCGGCACCGACGCGCATCGCGTCATGTCGTACAACCCCTTCGTCGCGCTGCAGTGGATGCTCGACGGCAAGACCGTCGGCGGCACGGCGACGCGCGACACGCCGGAGGTCCCGACCCGCGAGGAGGCGCTGCGGCTCTATACGCTGGGCAGCGCCTGGTTCGCGCATGACGAGGACAAGCGCGGCTCGCTGGCGGTCGGCAAGCTCGCCGATCTCGCGGTGCTGACCAAGGATTACATGACGGTCCCCGTCCCACAGATCGGCGGCATCGAGTCGGTCTTGACCATGGTCGGCGGGAAAATCGTCTACGCCGCCGCGCCATTTGCTAAGATGGAGGCGAAATGAGGCCAGCGGACTGCACAGAGCTCATCACGGAATCGCCGGTCCAAGATTTTTCGTCATGACCGGGCTTGACCCGGTCATCCACGCCTTCTCTCGGTCGACGTGGACACTGCCGAGTGGCAGTGTAGCGGCGCCACGTGGATGGTCGGGTCAAGCCCGGCCATGACGACCTTGGTGGGTCGAGCGACTCGATCGTTCGCTGACGACTACGCAGCAGAAAGGTGCCCGATTGCTCTCGCATCAGGATAACGAGCGTCTGACCCGCGTCGGGGCGAGGACCCCGATGGGCAATGTCTTCCGCCGCTACTGGATGCCGGCGGCGCTGTCGTCCGAGCTGCCGGAGCCGGACGGCGCGCCGGTGCGGGTGCGGCTGCTCGGCGAGGACCTCATTGCCTTCCGCGACAGCGACGGCAAGGTCGGACTGGTCGAGGCCTTCTGCCCGCACCGCCGCGCGCCGCTGTTCTTCGGCCGCAACGAGCATGGCGGGTTGCGCTGTGTCTATCACGGCTGGAAGTTCGATCGCACCGGCAAATGCACCGACCTGCCGACCGAGCCGCCCGACAGCACCTACAAGGACAAGATCCGTCTCGACTGCTATCCGACCTGGGAGGGCGGCGGGGTCGTCTGGGCCTATCTCGGCCCGCCCGAGACGATGCCTTCGCCGCCCGATTTCGAGTTCATCCGCGCCGCGCCGAACCATGCGTTCATGTCGAAATCGATCCAGGACTGCAACTACCTGCAGGCGCTGGAGGGCGGTCTCGACAGCGCCCATGCCCAGATCATGCATGTCCCGAACATCGGCGACAACTCGCTCGCCTGGCTCGGCGACTACGAGCAAACGGTGCCGCAGCTCACCGTCGAGAAGACCGATTACGGCTTCTCCTACAGCGGCATCCGCGCCAAGTCGGGGCAGCAGTGGGTCAGGATCTATCAGTACATCATGCCGGTGACGCAGATGCGCGGCCGCATCGCGCCGCTGCGCCGCGGCGACGCTCCGCCGAAGATTCCGACGATCTGCGGCCATCTCTGGGTCCCGATGGATGACGTCACCACCGCCGTCTACAATTTCATCTACTCCTACGATTCGGCGACGCCCATGACGCCGGAGTTCGCGATGGAGAACGAGATCGCCGACGGCCGCGGTCCCGACGAGCTGCTGCCCGATTTCCGACTCAAGCGGAATATGGCGAACGACTATCTGATCGACCGCGAGGTGCAGCGGACGCGCTCCTTCACCGGCATCGCCGGGGTCAACACCCAGGATGTCGCGCTGCAGGAGGGCATGGGCCGCATCCTGGACCGCTCGAAGGAGCATCTCGGCTCGACAGACCGGGCGATCACCACGATGCGGCAGTTGCTGCTCGAGGCGACGCATATGGTCGAGGCCGGCCAGATGCCGCGCGGCGCGCATCCCGAATCCTACCGCGGCGTGCGCGCCGTCGACCATCTGATCCCCGAGGGTCAGGACTGGCGGGAGGCGCTGAAGGAAGAGCTGCGGGCGCGGTTCTGACGGGGTGCGCCCGATGATCCGGCTGGCCGTCGCCGTCATGGCGGGCTTGGTTGCTTGCGGCACGGCGCAGGCGCAGAAGGCGAAGGACACGCTGCGCTTCGCCTTTGTCGACCCGATCTCGACGGTGCTCGACTACGACGACCCGAAATCCGAGACGCGGCTGACCTCGGCGATGGTCTTCGACAATCTCGTCTGCTTCGACCCGGCGACGCGGAGCTTCAAGCCGCTGTTGGCATCGTCGTGGCAACAGGTCGACGACCGCACGATCGATTTCAAGCTGCGCGGTGACGTTCACTTCCACGACGGCTCGCCGCTGACCGCCGCCGACGTCGTCTACACGATGCAGTGGATCCTCGCTCCGGGCAACAATCTGCGCTTCCTCGCCGAGGATTTCGGCTGGCTCGAGCGGGTCGAGAAGATCGATGCCGAGACCGTCCGCTTCGTCGCGCGGCGGCCGACGCCGACGGCGCTGGCGCATCTCTCGGTCTCGGCGTCGATCCTGCCGGCGAAGCTGCACGGCGGCTACGCGGTGAAACGCGATTTCGGCCGCATTGCGCCGATCGGCAGCGGCCCCTACAAGGTCGTCTCGCTCGACGCCGGAAACGGCATCGAGTTCGTCAAGAACGACGACTACCGCCACGGCGGCGACTGCAAGCAGGCGCCGCAGATCGGCCATGTCCGCATCCTGCCGATTCCCGACGAGCAGACCCAGATGGCGCAGCTCGCCACCGGCGGCCTCGACCTCCTCAAGGTCTTCTCGAAGGACCAGGCCGACATGCTGGGCGCCAACCCTTCCTTCGAGGTGACGGCGAGCCAGGGCCTGACCTTCCACTACATGACGATCGATTCGATCAACCGCTCGGGCAACGAGGCGCTGTCCAAGCTCAAGGTCCGGCAGGCGCTGGTCCGCGCCGTCGACCGCCGGCTGGTGGCTCAGGAGGTGCTCGCCGGCGGCGACCAGGTCCAGGTGCTCGACGGGCTCTGCGTCCCGATCCAGATCGCCTGCGAGTTCTCGTCCAAGCCGCCGTCCTACGATCCGGCGGCGGCGCGCGCCCTGCTAGCCGAGGCGGGCTATCCCGACGGCTTCGATCTCGAGATCACGGCAACGCCGGGTTCGCAGGGGCTCGGCGAGGCGCTCGCCGGCGAGCTGCGCAAGATCGGCGTCAGGGCGCGGGTCGACAAGGTGACCTTCGCCGGCTATCGCCAGAAGCAGCGCGACGGCAAGGCGCAGATGATCGTCGGGCAATGGCCCTCGTCCGGTCTGCCGGACGTCTCGGCGACGACGCAGTTCTTCTTCGACGGCGCGGCGCGCGACTATTGGCGCGACCCGGAGATCGCCCGCCTTGCCGACGCCGGGATGACGACGCTCGACGAGGGCGCGCGCAAGGCGATCTATCGCGAGATCTTCGATCGCGTCAACGAGCTGAGCTACATCCTGCCGGTCTCGACCAAGCCCGACGCCTTCGTCCACACCAAGGACCTCGTCGTGACGCCGGGCTCGATCAACGCCTATGGTGTGGTGCCGTGGGAGATGCGGTGGAAGTGACGCTGCGGTTGTCAATGATGATGCGCGCGCATCCCCGATGAAGTGAGCCGCGCCGCCGGCCGGCGGTCGCGGCCTTCGGAGCGGAGCCTAGATTTGCGCCGCGCCGCCATCGACAAACAGCTCGATGCCGGTGACGAAGCTGGAGTCGCTGGATGCCAGAAATAACGCAGCTTTGGCGATTTCTTCCGACTCGCCAATGCGGCCCATGGGAATGAGGGAAATGACTGGTCCTTGATCTCCTGGGGAACGCCGACGAAGATGCCGGTATCGATCGTACCGGGGCTGAGAACATTCACGCGAATCTTGCGATCCTTCAGATCGTTCGTCCACGTGCGGGCAAAGGAGCGAACCGCGGCCTTGCTCGCGTTGTAATACCAAGTCCCGTTGAATGAGACTCTCGTAGCCGATTCCCAAACACGCCGGAATGTGATTCACCATGTCAAACGATTTGAGGTTTGCCATGGCAGCGGCTGTTCGACTTCGAAGCGACTACGA
>JAQGID010000192.1 GCA_028291405.1 Rhodospirillales bacterium
GCGTATAGATCTTGCTGCCGTCCGGGGTGATCGCGAGCCAATGCGTCCGCTGGCTGCCGATCGCGACATCGCCGACGACCACGCCGCGGCGGGGATCGACGACGACGATGCTGTTGCTCGATTCCGCGGTCGCCCAGAGCATGCCGGAGCGGTCGAACATCATGCCGTGCGGCGCAAGGAAGGGTGTCAGCTCGATGAACCCATCGAGCTGGCGCGTCGCGAGGTCGATCACCGCGATCTGCGTTCCCGGCTGAAGATTGGCGCCGATGACGCCGGTGCCGTAGATCGAGACATAGGCCTTGGCCCCGGTCGGGCGAGAGCACGACCTCATGGGGGAACTCCGGCAGGCGGATCTCGTCGATCAGATCGAAGGATGCCGGATCGAAGAACTGCACGAAGGACGCGGTCTTGCAGACGACGAGGAAGCCGGTCTTGCCGGTCGAGGTATTGGGATCGGCCCCCGGCCGAGTCGACTCGGCCAGGGGGAGCGGTGTGGTCTCCGCTGCCGCCATCTGCCGGTGGCCGCTACGATGCCTTGAACCGCTTCGCCAGCGCGTCGGCGTTGCGCGACAGCAATCCGACGTCCATGCCGACGGCGACGAAGAGATAGCCCCAGCCGATGTAGCGCTTCGCCTCCTCGTCGTTGACCGTCAGGATGCCGGCTGGCTTGCCGACCGACATCAGCCGCCGCACCGCGTCCTCCAGCGCGGCCTGCACCTCGGGGTGCGCCGGGTTGCCGATATGGCCGAGCGAGGCGGCGAGATCCGACGGGCCGATGAAGACGCCATCGACGCCCGGCACGGCCGCGATCGCCTCGAGCTGGTCGAGTGCCGTCCGAGTCTCGACCTGGACCAGGACGCAGATCTCGCTGTCGGCCTTCTTGAGATAATCGGTGACCCTTCCATAGCGCGCGGCGCGGCCGGTGCCGGTGACGCCGCGGACGCCGGCCGGCGGGTAGCGCGTCGCGGCGACGGCGCGGCGCGCCTCCTCGGCGTTCTGCACATAGGGTAGCAGCACGGTCTGTGCCCCGATGTCGAGGACGCGCTTGATCAGGACCGTGTCGTTCCACGCCGGGCGGACGATCGGCGTCCCCGATCCCGCTGCGACCGCCTGCAGCTCGGCCAGCAGATCGGGCAGCTCGTTCGGCGCGTGCTCGGTGTCGAGCAGGAGCCAGTCGAAGCCGCTGTCCGAGACGATCTCGGCGGCGATGCTACTGCAGAGGCTGCACCAGAGGCCGATCTGCAGCTTCCCGGCCGCGAGGTCGTGCTTGAAACGGTTGCGCTGGAGCTCCATCGTGGCCTCCTCAGATGAACTGCACGGCGACGCCGCCGAGCTGGCCGAAATCGCCGTGCAACGTGTCGCCCTTCTGGGCGAAGACGACGCGGGTGAACGAGCCGGCGAGGATGATGTGGCCAGGCTGCATCGTGATGCCGTGCTCGCCCAGCTTGTTGGCGAGCCAGACGACACCCATCGCCGGATGGCCGAGCACGCCCGCGGCGAGGCCGGTCTCCTCGATCTCGGAGTTCTTGTACATAATGCCGCCCACCCAGCGCAGGTCGACGTCCATCGGTCCGACCGGCCGGCCGCCGATGACGATGCCCGCGGCGGCGCCGTTGTCGGAGATCGTGTCGTAGATCTTGCGCGGATCCTGGATGCGCGCATCGACAATCTCGAGCGCCGGCACGACGTAGTCGGTCGCACGCAGCGCGTCGAGCAGGGTGAGTCCGGGTCCCTTCAGGGGCTTGCCGAGAACGAAGGCGAGCTCGACCTCGACGCGCGGCACGCAGTAATTCGCATGATAGACCTTGGCGCCGTCGGGGATCAGCATGTGGTCGAGAAGATGGCCGTAGTCGGGCTCCTCGATCTTCGACGAGCGCTGCATCGCCTTCGAGGTCAGCCCGACCTTGTAGCCGATCAGCTTGGCGCCGGCGGCGATCTTGCGCCGCGTCACCTCGGCCGAGATCTTGTAGGCGTCGTCGAAGCTGATATCGGGAAAGGTGGTGGTGAGCTGCGTCGCCTGCTTGCGCTCGCGCTCGGCATTCATCAGCGTATCGGCCGCCTTGTTGCGGTCTGCTTCGGTCAACATCCGGCGATTCCTCTCTTGCGTTTCGCTCCCAGGCTTACGGCTGCCGCGCGAGAACTTCAAGCACCGGCCGCTCGCCGCTCGCCTTGCCGGTGATCGGCGGCCGCGGCAACTTCGCTTCGCCGCGGTCGAGGATGAAGGTGTGGTCCAGCGAATACCACGGCTCCGCGCCGTCGTCGTGCCGCACATAATGCCCGATCAGCGCCTCGGTGACGCCGAACTGCACGTCGGTCTCGAGATTCGGATCGTCGTTCGAATAGACCTGCGAAATATGAGTCTTGAAGCCGGGCTTGTAGATCAGGAAATGGACATGCGCCGGCCGCATGTTGTGGCGGCCCTGGGTGCGCAGGACGTCGCCGACCGGGCCGTCCACGGGGATCGGATAGCCGGCGGGGCGGATGGAGCGGAAGCTGATGCGCCCGTCGGCGTCGGTGGTGAACTTGCCGCGCAAATTCATGTCGGCCTGGCCGGGGTCCTGGCTCTCGTAGAAGCCTTCGGTCGAGGAGTGCCAGACGTCGACCTCGGCGCCGGCGACGGGCGCGCCCTCCTGGTCGACGACGCGGGCGTTGACGATGAGCTTCTCGCCCGGGGTCGGCGAGCGGATGATCGAGCCGCCGTTCTCGGTGCGCGGCGAATCGAGGCGCCAGAAGGGACCCAGCAGATTGGCCGTCGTCTCGGTCTGGCCGTTGTTGCCGTTGTTCAGCAGGCAGACCAGCGTCGAGAGACCGAGCGAGCCGGCCATCAGGATGACCTCGTTGTGGCTGAGGTTGGTGCGCTTGCCGAGCTCGGCGATCACGGCGGCACCCTCGCGGAACTCGTCCTCGGTCAGGCGTACCTCGCGGGCGAATTCGTGGAGATGGCGCACCAGCGCGGACATGATCTCCCTGAAGCGCGGATTCGCTGCGCGCTCCAGCTCAGCCAGGACGGCGCTGGTGACATCGGTTTGATTCTGGATGATCATCGTTCTCTCCGGTGG
>JAQGID010000202.1 GCA_028291405.1 Rhodospirillales bacterium
TAAAGCGATTTTTCGGCGGCGTGATGCTCTCGTGCGTTCGAGCGAACCGGGGCTGATCTTACGATTCCGGTTTTCGAGCTTCGTCCGATCATGCGCGGCCCGGCTCTCGCAAAAACTTCCTTCCTGCCGCCGCCGACAGTTTCTGCGAAACCGCGACAGGCCATGACGATATTCAATGAACAATCGGAGCAGTATCCCCAGGCACGGCGGCCGATCTATCGCTCCGCCCGCTCGACGCCAGGATAGAATTGCGACCCCTCCCCGCGTCCGTAGTCAGCACGCAGAAATTCACCCGCAATCTCGTAAATGTTATGGATAAATCTTGGAGAGTACTTTTAGTGAGAGCGCTCGGACTGCGCCCTTACTCAGGATTAGCTAAATGATGCTCTCAATTATTATAGATAATTACAACTACGACCGATTTCTGGCCGACAGTATCGACAGCGCGCTCGCGGTGCGCTGGCCCGACAAGGAGATCATCGTCGTCGACGACGGCTCGACCGACAATTCACACGACCTCATCGCTTCCTACGGCGACCGCGTCGTTCCGCTGTTCAAGCCGAACGGCGGGCAGAACGACGCGGTAAACGCGGCGATCGCCAGATCCTCGGGAGAATGGATCCTCGTTCTCGACGCCGACGATATGGTGCTGCCCAGCGTCGCCGAAGCAGCCTTGGCGTCGCCGCACCCGGAGGCCGCGGTCGTGCAGTGGGGAATGCAGTATGTCGATCGCCAGGGGAAGGGCCGCGAGCATGTCTGGCCGGTCTTCACGGCGGCCGACACGACGGGGAGCATCAAGCAAGCCATGGCGACGACAGGGTATTATGACGCATCCGCGACCAGCGCCAATCTTTGGGCGCGGCGGTTTCTCGAGGAGATCGGACCGCTTCCGACGCGCGACGAGCACGGGTTAGGGTATTTCGACGACTACCTGCACCTCCTCGCGCCCTTCTTCGGCGAGGTCGTGTGCCTGCCGTCGGTTCAGACGCTCTATCGCGTGCACGGAACAAACAACGGCTACGTCGGAGGTTTTTCGCCCGAGGCCATGGCGCGAATGTGCGCTGAGGATCTGCTGCGCCTTCGCCTCGTGGACGAGGTCTTGCGCCGCACGAAGCGGACCAGCCTCGGCGAGGCGGGCGTCACCTGGGACAACTTGCTCGAGCACATGTCCCATCGGCTCGTCCACAAGCGCTTTTCGCCGGAGACGTACCCGTTGAACGAGACCATTGGGACGGTCGTTCGAAAATATCTCGGAGCCGTACGGCGTTCCGGCAAATCGCCGAAGCAACAGGCGATCAGCGCCGCCTGGGGGATGGCGATCGCCGCCACGCCGCTGTCCGTCGCGCGGCGGGCCGGCGAAATTCGCGCCGGCCGCGCGGCGCACTGGCTGGATCTCCTGCGATCTTCGGGGGATTGACGCGACCGGCACCGGCCCGTTCGATCCGCTAGCTGGGCGTCGCGCGTTCGACGTCGGGATAGAATTGCGGCGCCTCACGACGTTCGAACATTCCATAGTCGCGGATGATGCGGATTTGGCGATGCCGGATTTCGCCGCCACCGTCGAAGGGGCGCGGGCTCCACGAAGCGGCGGCAGGCGCGTCGCGCCATGATCCGAGGATGAGCAGCTTGCCGGGGCTGGTGATGCTTTCGAAGATCTCGTGATCGAGCAGCCCGGCCGCATGCCGATCGAGCCGGAGATCCGCCAGGGCGCGCTCGGCGCACGGCGCGGACTTCGATCCGGCTGACGGCGAGACCTCGGTGATGGTACAGGTCTTCGCCTCGCCGATCTCGGTCTCGTCGAAGCGGCGCTCCGCGACGGCGATGCCGGTCGGCGGGGCGCTGTCGGCGGTGACCTCGCCGACCCGCAGGTGATAATCCTGGAAGATTTCGAACCGCCCCTTCTCCTGGACGAGATGGTGCTCGCCGTGGGTCCGCCAGCGGATCACCGCCTTCTCGTCGCGCCAGGTCGAGAGCGAGAGGAGGCGCCCTTGAGTCCGCTTGCTGCCGAAGCGCTCGTTGTCGATGAAGCCATCGATCGCCTCGAGCTTCGGCTTCAATTGCCTGGCGAGGGCGAGATAGTCGTCCCAGCGCTCCGGCCTGGGCTGCACTTCGAAGATGACGGCGAACATGACGCGCTCCTCCCTCCGATGCCGGCCCGGGGCCCCCGGTCCGTGCCTCAGCGGCTCTCGCGCAGATAGGATTCGTCGACGAATTTTCCAGGATCGAAATGCTGGTCCGGCGCGATCACCTTGGCATCCTGCATCGCGACGAAGACGCGCGCCAGGGCCGGCGTAGGCAGCTCGAGATCATGGGCGAGAATCCCCAGACGCTCGGCGTCGCCGAGCGCCCGCATGGCGAGCGCGGGATCGGTGTGCAGCTCGGCGGCGGCGACCGCCGCGGCCTCGTCCCGGTGCTCCACCATGTATCGGTCGCCGCGTCGCAATGCGCGGAGGAATGCCACGAGCGTCGCACGGTTCTTCTCCGCCCAGGTCTCGTCGACGATGACGCCGGAGAAGAGATATTCCGGGATGAGGCCGCTGAGGGGCCCAAGATTGTTGAACCCTGCCGCCTCGGCCTCGTAGCTCAAGGGGAAGGGCTGCAGGCCGGCATCGATCTTGCCGGCCTGCAGCAGCTTCCAGCGGGTCGGCGCGCCGCCGACCGCCGTGACGGTGAAATCCGCGGGCTGCAGCCCGGCCGCCTTGGCGATGTCGCCGAGCAGGAAGGTCGTGCCCTCCTGGAACGACAGCACGCCGATCGTCGCGCCCTTGAGCTGGGCCAGCGTCTCGATCGCCGGCTTCGCGATGATGAAATGAGGCAGGCGCTTGGCGTTGCCGGCGACGAGGCGCAGCGTGCCGCCGTTATTGTAGGCGTCGGCGACGATCGCCTCGGGGCTGGCGATCGACACCTGGAAGGAGCCGTCGCGCAACGCCGCGTTGATCTTCTCGCCGTTGTCGACGATCTCGATCCGCGCATCGATGCCGGCGGATTTGAAGAGGCCCTTGCTCTCGGCCATCCACAGCGGCAGGAAGAAGATCGTGCGCGACACGATGGCGATGTTGAGCGCGGTCTGCGCCGGCGCCGCGGGCGCCGCGGCGAGGAACGCGAGGGCGGCGACGGCCAGGGTCAGGGCTCGCCGAGTGCGTTTCGTCATCATGCCCCCATCGCATTTTCTCGTTGTCCGCGAGCCGCCGGATCATGCCGCAGGGCGGACGCGGCAGCGACGGATCTTTGCAAACGACGATGACCCATCCCGCGCTCGCCGTCGAGCGATCAGCGCTTCCGGCGCGGACGGTGCGAAGGATATTTGACCGGCGGCGAGGTGAACGGACAAGTACGCCACGGCGCCGGGAGCGGATCAGCCCGGCGGCAGGCTGCGGAGCAATGCCGCGGCCTTTTCGTCGCCGAGATCGCGAGCGCGGCCATACCAGTAGGCCGCCTCACCGCGATCGCCGTTGAAGCCGACAGCGCCGATGCCGCGGAGAAAGGCGGGATCGAATGTCTTGGCCACGCCGACCGCCGATGCCGCATCGCCGCCGTCGGCGGCGCGGATGAAGAAGAGACGGGCCGCGCCGATATCGTGGCGGCGGAGGAGCTCGTTGCCGCGGTCCCTGAGGATTGCCACCTCGGCCGGGTCCATTTTGCGGGCCGGCGGCTCGACCGCCGGCGGCCGCTCGACGACGGGCGCCGGCGAAATCTCCGCAACCGGCGGCGGCTCCGCCGCGCCGGGCCGCGCGGGCATGGGCTCGTCGATAGGCTCCGCCACGTCGGGGGGTGCCGCGAGCGGCAGCGCCGCGATCGTGACGGCGGCGGGGACGAGCGAAGCGGTCACCGGCTTGGCGAGGCCGGAATCCTCGGGCGGCGCGGTCGTCGTGCCGGCAAGCTCCGCCAAGATTCGCATCTCGGCGGCGCGAAGCCCCTCGCCGAGGCGCAGCGCACCCGCGAGCGCGGCATAGACCAAATCGCCCGACCGGCTCGCCGTGCGGTCGAGGAACGATCCCTCGGTGTCATAGACGAGATAGGCCGCCTTCAGCCCGGCGCCTACGACAACCGACGCCGCCATGAGCAGCAGCAGCGTCAGCCAGTAGGGCAGCGGCTTGCGGCGGTGCGGCGGCACTCGGGCGGCGGCCGCATCGGGCGGGGTCGCCGGACCGGGGCTGCCGCGGGACGGCAGCGGGCGAAACGCCGGCAACTCGGCAAGCGAATCCGTGACCTCCCAGAAGGCGCTCGGCAGCGGCTTCAGCGTAGATGAGTGATCAACGTCTTGCCCCGATGGCCACTTCATCATCGGACCGTCCAATCGCCTCCTCGCGCAGGATGCCGCCGAGGCATCGTGGCGGCAGAACTTCATCCGAGGCAAGTTGAATAAATGGCACCTATCGAACGTAATCAGCGTCATCTCACGAGTGCAAAATAAATGCAGGCGCGAACAAGTGTTCGCCGCGATAAATTTTCCGTTGTCCAATATAGTCCGAATGGATGAGATCTGTTCTTCCCGTCTCGCGGCGATACGTCGATCGGCGTCTCACGGAGCGGCGGACGGACTCTCCGCCGCCGGCGTATGCGCCAGCAGCCGGCGGCGCACCATCGCCGCCCAAGCCTCCTCCGCCGTCTCGGCGAAATCGAACAGCGCGAGATCCGCGGGCGAGACAACGCCGTGCGCGAGCAAGGCATCGAAGTCGACGATCTCGCGCCAGTACGAGGCGCCGACGAGGACGATCGGCATCGGCGGCGCCTTGCGCGTCTGCTGCAGGGTGAGGATCTCGAACATCTCGTCGAGCGTGCCGAAACCGCCGGGGAAGACGGCGAGCGCGTTGGCACGCATCGCGAAATGCATCTTGCGCATCGCGAAATAGTGGAACTGGAAGGTGAGGTCCGGGGTCGAGTAAGGGTTCGGCTGCTGCTCCGCCGGCAGGGTGATGTTGAAGCCGATGCTGGGCGCGCCGGCCTCGCTGGCGCCGCGGTTGGCGGCCTCCATGATGCCGGGGCCGCCGCCGGTCGCGATGACGTTATCGCGCAAGCCGCCCGCCGGCGCGAGGGCGCCGCCGCGCTCGGAGACGATGCGGCCGAATTCGCGCGCCTCCTGGTACCAGCGGGAATGATGGGCGAGGCGCTTTGCCGCGGGCAGCAGGGCCTCCTGCTCGGGCGAGGGCACGCGGGCGCTGCCGAAGACGATCACCGTCGAGCGCACGCCCCAGTCGCGCAAGCTGAGCTCGGCCTTCTCGTACTCCAGGCCGAAACGGACGCCGCGCATCTCGTCGCGCAGCAGGAAATCGACGTCGGCGACCGGCAGGAGATAGGCCTTCGCGTTGCGCTGCGCGCTGTTGTCCGGCATCCCTAAGGGGCGGCCACCAGCTCCAGCCGCCGCTCGATCCGGTCGAGACGCTGTTCGATCCGGTCCATGCGTAGCGACTGCCCGGCGAAATCGCCGTGCAGCGTCGCGATCTGACCCTCGAGGGGGGTCACCCGGCGTCCGTGCTCGCTCAGTACGTCGAGGACGCGATCCATCTTCTCGTCGAGGCGGCGGAGAAAGACGAGGGTGAGATCCGCCGTGTCGTCGCTCATGCGCGAAGGATAGGGCGGCCGCGATTCCGTGTCCAGCCCGGTCGTTTCCGGCCACCTGAAAACGGCTCCACCCGGGCGCTGCCGCCCGGGTGGAGGTATTCGGCGCCGGATTTGGATCCGGCGCTATGCCTGGGCTGGGCTGATTAGAAGTCCATCCCGCCCATGCCGCCCATTCCGCCCATGCCGCCATGGTTATGGCCGGCGTGCGGATCGGCGGCGGCGCCCTTCGGCTCCGGCTTGTCGGTCACCATCGCCTCGGTGGTGATGAGCAGTCCGGCGACCGAGGCCGCGTCCTGCAGGGCGATGCGGACCACCTTCGTCGGGTCGATGATGCCGGCGGCGACGAGGTTGACGAACTCGCCCTTCTGCGCATCGTAGCCGAAGTCGGTGCTCTTCTGGTCGAGCAGCTTGCCGACCACGACCGAGCCGTCGACGCCGGCGTTGGTAGCGATCTGCCGGCACGGCGTCTGCAGCGCGCGGCGGACGATGTCGATGCCGACCTTCTGGTCGTCGTTCGCCGGCTTCAGCTTGTCGAGGACGCGCGTTGCGTAGAGCAGCGCGACGCCGCCGCCGGGGACGATGCCTTCCTCGACCGCGGCGCGGGTCGCATGCATCGCGTCGTCGACGCGGTCCTTGCGCTCCTTGACCTCGATCTCGGTGCCGCCGCCGACGCGGATGACGGCGACGCCGCCCGCGAGCTTGGCGAGCCGCTCCTGCAGCTTCTCCTTGTCGTAGTCCGAGGTGGTCTCCTCGATCTGCGCGCGGATCTGGGCAATGCGGCCCTCGATGTCCTTCTTCTTGCCGGCGCCGCCGACGATCGTCGTGTTCTCCTTCGAGATTTCGACGCGCTTGGCGGTGCCGAGCATCGCGATGGTGACGCTCTCGAGCTTGATGCCAAGCTCTTCCGAGATCAGCTCGCCCTTGGTCAGGATCGCGATGTCCTCGAGCATCGCCTTGCGGCGATCGCCGAAGCCCGGCGCCTTGACGGCCGCGACCTTGAGGCCGCCGCGCAGCTTGTTGACGACCAGGGTCGCCAGCGCCTCGCCCTCGATGTCCTCGGAGATGATCAGCAGCGGACGGCCGCTCTGCACCACCGCCTCGAGCACCGGCAGCAGCGGCTGCAGGCTGGAGAGCTTCTTCTCGTGAAGGAGAATCAGCGGGTTCTCGAGCGTCGTCGTCATCTTCTCGGCATTGGTCACGAAATACGGGCTGAGATAGCCGCGATCGAACTGCATGCCCTCGACGACCTCGAGCTCGGTCTCCATCGCCTTGGCCTCTTCGACGGTGATGACGCCCTCGTTGCCGACCTTCTGCATCGCCTCGGCGATCATCTTGCCGATCGCGGCCTCGCCATTGGCGGAGATCGTGCCGATCTGTGCAATCTCGGCGTTGGTCGAGACCTTCTTCGAGCGCGACTGGACGTCCTTGACGACGGCCTCGACGGCGAGGTCGATGCCGCGCTTGAGGTCCATCGGGTTCATGCCGGCCGCAACGGCCTTGGTGCCTTCGCGGACGATGGCATGCGCCAGGATCGTCGCGGTCGTCGTGCCGTCACCGGCGAGATCGTTGGTCTTGGATGCGACCTCGCGCACCATCTGGGCGCCCATGTTCTCGAATTTGTCCGAGAGCTCGATCTCCTTGGCGACAGTAACGCCGTCCTTGGTGATCCGGGGAGCGCCGTACGACTTGTCGATCACGACGTTGCGGCCCTTCGGGCCCAGCGTCACGCGGACTGCGTTGGCGAGAATCTCGACGCCGCGCAGCATGCGGTCGCGCGCGTCGGTCGAAAACTTGACGTCTTTTGCCGCCATGTTCAGGTTCTCCTTAGGCCTTCTTGGGTTTCGCTGCCGACTTCTCGACGATGCCGAGGACGTCGGATTCCTTCATGATGATGAGATCTTCGCCGTCGAGCTTGATCTCGGTGCCGGACCACTTGCCGAAGAGGATGCGGTCGCCGGCCTTGACGTCGAGCGGGGCGATCTTGCCGTCCTCGCCGCGGACGCCGGCGCCGACGGCGACGATCTCGCCTTCCGCCGGCTTTTCCTTGGCAGTGTCCGGAATGATGATGCCGCCGGCCGTCTTCTCGGCCTGCTCGACGCGCCGCACGAGGACGCGGTCATGCAGTGGGCGAAATGCCATTGTTGGTCTCCCGTTGATGGGGTGGGTGCTTGTTGCCGGGCGGGGTATTAGCACTCTTTGCCGGTGAGTGCCAAGAGCGTTTTCCGAGGCTTTTTACCGGCCTCAGCGCCAGCGCATCTTCACCGTCTCGCCGCCGATCGAGTTGAGGACGCCCTTCTCGACCTCGACCTCGTTGGTCGAGATCCACACCGAGGGGAAGGTGGTCAGCGGCAGGATGTAGGCGCGCTCGTTGATCCGCTCGAAGATCTGCTCGTAGTCGGCGGAGCGCTTCTCCTGGTCGCGCTCGCCGAAGGCCGCCGCCTTGAGCCGGGCGATGACATCGTCCTTCGTGTAGTCGCGTGCCGGGGCGCCGAAGAACTTGTCCATCGCGCCGTTGGGCGCGGCGCCCGAGCTCCAGAAATGGCCGATCAGGATCTCGAGCTTGCCTTGCGTCTCCTTCTCGCGATAGGCGCCGAAGGTCTTGTGGTCGACCTTGGCACGGACGCCGACCTTGCGCAGCTCGCCGGCGACCGCCTCGGCGATCCCCTGGGCGCCGGGGATCGAGGTGATGTCGACGTCGAACCCGTCGGGATAGCCCGCCTCGGCCAGCAGCTTGCGGGCGCCGGCGAAATCGTAGGCCGGCGGCATCGGGTCGAGAACCTGCGGACAATCCGCCTGGATCTCGACGCAGAGCGTGTTGACGACCCGCGCCGCCTCGCCGCCGGCGACGACGTGGCGGGCGAGCGCCTCGCGGTCGATGGCCATCTCGAGGGCGCGGCGCACCTCGACCTTCTGCAGCGCGGTATTGCCGGAGCGCGCGATCGAATCCATCGCCATGTAGAAATAGACGAGCCCGGCGCTCGCCGTCGCATGGAGGTTCGCCGCGCCGGAGAGCTGGTCGGCCTGGTCCTTCGGCACGTCGTGCATGAGATCGATGCCGCCGGTCAGCAACTGGGCGATCTGGGTCTGCAGATCGGGGATCGGCACCGCCTGGACCCGGCCGATCGCCGCCGCCGGCCGCCACGGACCGGGCGAGACGAATCTGTCGTTGCGGACGAGCGTCACGCCTTTGACGGGATCGATCGCCTCGACCTTGTAGGGGCCGGTGCCGACCGGCGTCTTGCGCCCGAACTCGGTCTTGTCGGCGAGCTTGCCGTGGATCGCCGCCGGAAAAATCGTGCCGTTCATCCGCGCGAGATCGTAGGAAGTCGGCTGCTTCTCGACGATGCGCACGGTGAAGTCGTCGATCTTCTCGGCGTGGTCGACGAAGTCGAGGTTGGTGTAGCGGATGCGCGAGGCCGGGTCGGTCAGGTATTTGACGCTATAGACGACGTCGTCGGCAGTAAAGTCGGAGCCGTCGTGCCATTTGACGCCGCGGCGCAGCTTGAACTCGAGCGTCCTGTCGTCGATGCGGCTCCAGCTCTCGGCGAGGACGCCCTTGTAGCTGCGCGAAGGACCGTCGTAGTAGACGAGGCTGTCGAAGACGCCGTTGCCGCTGAGATCGGTCTCAGGCTTGGTGTCCTGCACGAGATCGACCGTGGTGATCGGGTCCTGATAGCCGATGCGCAGCGTGTCCTTGGCCTTCTGCGCCAGCGCCGGGCCGCCGATCACGAGCAGCGTCGCCGCCGCCATGCCGGTCTTCCGCAGCATCTGCTTCCTCCCCGCTTGCCCGGCGGCAGCGCCGGGGCGTTGCGCAGGCAAGCTAGCGCATCCGCCGCAGCGGCTCCAGGCACACCCTAAACCGGCGAGGCCTCACGCGGCTGCTCAACTGGCGATGAAGGTCCGCAGCGAATCCGCCTCGGAGACGACCTCCTCGATGCGGTTCTTGACGAGATCGCCGATGCTGACGAGGCCGCAGAGAACGCCATCCTGGAGGACGGGAAGATGGCGGATGCGGCGGGCGGTCATCCGCTCCATCAGGTCGCTGACCGTGTCCTCCGGCGTGCAGGTCTGCACCTTGCGGGTCATCAGCGCATCGATCTTGAGCGTCAGCAGGGCGCCGCCGCGGTCGGCGAGGGCGTGAACGACGTCGCGCTCGGAGATGATGCCGTCGACATGCTTGCCGTCGGAGCTGACGATGAGCGCCCCGATGCCGCGGTTCTTGAGCTCGCGGACGCAATCCGCGACGGTGGCATCGGAACGGATGGTCGCGACGGCGCGACCCTTGGTGCGCAGGATCGCTTCGACGTTCATGGCTGTCCTCCCATCAGAAGATCATTGCCGCGTGTCGCTTCCGGCGACGGGCAATACAGCGCGCCGCGTGGTCCATGAGGCTAACACAGGATAGGGCGACGCGTCCCGAACCTCGATTTGGCGACGATATGGGCTCAAAAGGGTGAGATACCGGATACCGCCCCATCGGCTAAATTCGTGGGCTGGCGGGTCTGAGGAGCCGAAATCATGGCATTGCTGGGTGTGAGGGCGGTGGTCTTCGACGTGTTCGGCACCGTCGTCGACTGGCGCGGCGGAGTCGCACGCGAAGCCGCATCGTTCCTGGCGCGTCACGGTGCAGCCGGAGCCGATCCCGGCGGCTTTGCCGATGCCTGGCGCCGACGGTATTCGCCGGCGATGGAGGAGGTGCGCAGCGGCCGGCGCCCGTTCACGCGGCTGGACGTCCTGCACCGCGAGAACCTGGAGGAATTGCTGCCGGAGTTCGACATCGATCCCGGACGCGTGTCGGCCGCGGAACTCGACGAATTGACGCTCGCCTGGCACCGGCTCGATCCCTGGCCGGACGTGCTGGACGGGCTGGCGCGGCTGAAGACCCGCTACATCATCGCGCCGCTGTCGAACGGGAACATCATTCTGATGCTCGACATGGCCAAGCGCGCCGGGCTTCCCTGGGACGCGATCCTCGGCGCCGAAGTGGTGCAGGCCTACAAGCCGACGCCCGAGGCCTATCTGCGCACCGTCGACATCCTCGCGATGCGCCCCGAGGAGGTCTGTCTCGTCGCCGCCCACAACGGCGATCTCGCGGCTGCACGGCGATGCGGACTGCGCACCGGCTTCGTGCCGAGACCAACGGAGCACGGCGTCGGACAGACCACCGATCTGCACGCCGAGCAGCACTGGGACGTTGTCGCCGAGGAATTCGGCGCCTTGGCGGGAAGGTTCGGGGTCTAGCGGCCGCCCGGCATCAGGCGTGCGCCCGCGAGCGACGCCTAACCGGAGCGGCCGCGCCGCCATTTTGCGGGAGCGCTGCCTGCAGCACCGGCTCGATCGTCTTGAGCGTATAGGAGCGCAGGAATTCCGGGTTGCGGTAAAGCCTCTCGAGCGTCGCTTCGTCGACCGCATCGAAGCGCGTGACGCTCGTGTCGCCGCCGCCTTCCTTCCACGCGCTGTCCCAGAGCTCTGCAAGGCAGAAGCAGCCGTCCGCCATCACGTCGATGGTCCGGCTGCCAAGCGTCCGCCACATCTCGACGGCGCGCTGCGCCGGCTTTTCGTCCGCCACGGGCAGGAACGTGTCAATGATCTCGCGCGGCGCGATCGCCGCGAAGGTCTTCTGCATCAGGCCGACGACCGCGACGGCGGCGCCGTGACCGCCCGTGACGAGTTTCCATGCGGCGCCGGCGGCGAGCCGCTGGTCGATCCCCTGCATGATCTCCGGCACATGGGCATCGACCATCTCGTCTTCGTAGACGGCGTGAACCCCGGTGCCTTCCGGGACCGTGCCGGCCGATTTGGCGCCGGTCTTGGGGTCGCGCACCGTCCCCGGTACCATGCGATCGGGGTCGCCGTTGAACATGTAGGAGATGTGCAGCGGCTGGCAGGCGTCGCCGACATAGTGCGAGAGAACCCCGGCGGCGCAGACGAATTTCTCCACCTCGCCCGCTTTCACGAACGACACCATGGCATCGTAGATCTGCCAGACCCGGAACGGGAGGAGGCCGCGACTCTCCCGCTCAGCGGGGAACTGCGTCTGAACAGCGTCGTAGTAGCGCTGCCAGACCGGCGCGGCGACGTTTTCCGGCTTCCCGTCGCAAATCTCCAAGAGGGTCGCGCCTTCGGCCAGCGGCTTGGTTAGCCGCCGGTCCATATCGGCGAAATGGTTCGCGTGCTCCGGCGACGACATGCCGCCGCGCTTGTAGGGCCCGACCTTCCAGACCATGTCGGGGACGTCGGCGAGCGGGACGAAGTCCCGCTTACTCAAACCGGCCATGGTCTTCTTGTTGATCTCGCCAAGGTCGAACGAGATTCGTGCGAGGTTTTCCGTCATCAGCCGCTTGAGCTTCGCGCTATGGATCTTATCGACGGCCTTGCTGGCGATGCTGTAATGGCCGACCGCTCCCCAATATTCCGGCAAGCCGGTATTCCAGTCGCGCAGGAGCGTCACGTCGAGGCTGTTGCATACCGTGCTGAGCAACGTCGCGAGCGCGTAGGAAGAGCCGCCCTTCGAACCGCCGAGAAACACTTGGCCGCCCCACTGCAGCGCCAGGGGCGAAGGCGCCGCTTCCGGTGTGCCGGCATCGATCAGCCAGAGCGTCCCGGAATCGCCGGGATGCGTTCCCAATTGCCCATCGCCATGCGGACCGATGAGGAGATCCGAGACATATTCGAAACCGCCGACCGACTTGAAGCGGTAGAACAAGGCGCAGACCTCGCCGGACATCTCGCGCGATGCCGCCCCGAAGGCGCGGACGCGGCGGCCGACCAATCGCAGAGATAGGTTGGAGGCATCGAGATCGGCAAGCTCGCCGATCTCGCCAATGCCGTAAACCTGCGTCGTCCAGCGGTTGAGGTCGTCGAGGTCGATCAGCCCGACGTCGAGGTCGACGAAGACGTTCTGTCCCGGCCATCCCGGATAAAGAGTGGAAAAATCGGCGCGGGTGAGCTGCAGGGGCGACGCGCTGCCGATGCGCTCCTTGTTGCCGCCGATGATCGAGTAGATCGGCGATCCGGCCTCGCCCGCGACGTGCCGGTTGGTCAGCGCATAAGTCCGATGGCCGTCGGTCACCAGGCAGCCGATCGAGGCGACGTGCTCGCGGCCCTGTACCTCGCAGACCACCGGATACCCGCCGCCGATGACGCTCGCCGGGTAGTTGTAATTCGCCGCACCTTCGGGCCTGAGGTCGTCGCGGTCCGCCTGAACGACGCAGATCGGCACGCGCGAGCCTGTCGCCAGGTAGACGGCCGGGGGCACGGCGTCCTCGGGATGCGAGAAGTCGCCGGCGTCCACCCATTGCCGTACGAAGACCAGGATGGCGGGCCACGAATAGGGGCGCACTTCGGAATTCTGCAGCGTTCGGGCCGGACGGTGCTGCTGCGTCCGACGCGTGCCACGGTTCGGGTCGTCGCGATCCGGCCAGGGATCGGCCTTGCGGATGCGGTAGCGCCCGACGGCCGTGCCGATGACGTTCGGCTTGTGGATCAGATGCAGGTGGAACTGATCGCGCGCGACCAGCAGATCATGAAGCGACAGAAGGTTGAAATCGTCGTCCGGCGACAGAAAATCCATCTTCCGACCTCTCCGAGCTCGCCCGTGCCAGCGCGGAGCGACCGGCGGCACCATTCGTGAAGCGACGCCCCTGCGCGGACGCAAGGCATCGCGTAGGATACATGCCCGAGGTTACAGTTACATCGCAGCCCGGCCTGAGAGGAAATCCGATGACGATCATGCTCCCCGGCATCCGTGCCTGCGTCTTCGATGCCTATGGGACGCTGTTCGACTATGCCTCGGCGGCGGCGTCCTGCCGCGACGTCCTCGGCGACAAGCACGGGATCCTCACCGCGATGTGGCGCGAGAAGCAGCTCCAGTACAGCTGGCTGCGCACGCTGCAGGGCCGGCACGCGGATTTCTGGCAGGTGACCGGCGATGCGCTGGATTTCACGCTCGAGACGCTCGGCATCGCGGACGATATGTTGCGCAACCGGCTGATGAACCTCTACCTGACGCTCGAGGCCTTTCCCGAAGTGCCAGCCGTGCTGGAGCGATTGAAAGCGGCCGGGTTGAAGACGGCGATCCTCTCGAACGGCTCCCCTGAGATGCTCGACGCGATCGTCGGCAACGCCGGCATCGGCGATCTCCTCGATGCCGTGCTCTCGGTCGAAGCGGTCGGCGTCTACAAGACGCATCCGAAGGTCTATCAGCTCGCCGTCGACCGGCTGGGAGTCGCGGCGGAGGCGACCGCGTTCCAGTCGTCGAATGCCTGGGACGCCTATGGCGCCTCGGCCTTCGGAATGCGCGTCGTCTGGTGCAACCGGTACGGCCAGCATCCCGAGCGGCTGCCGGGCCGGCCCGATCGGGAGATCACATCGCTGGCGGAGCTGCCGGCGCTGGTGGGGGCTTAGGGCGTCGCACGGCACGAACCGCCGTCGAAGCCGTCATTGCGAGCGCAGCGAAGCAATCCAGGGGCGGCGGCACCACTGGATTGCTTCGTCGCTTCGCTTCTCGCAATGACGGCGCTAGGCGATCCCCGGCCCGGGCTTGAAGCTCGCCTCGGTCTTGGATTTGATCTCCGCGAGGGTGACGCCGGGCGCCAGCTCGGTCAGCGTCATGCCGCCCTCGTCGATCGTGAAGACGCCGTACTCGGTTATCACCATGTCGACGACGCCGGCGCCGGTCAGCGGCAGGTTGCAGCGGTGCAGCAGCTTCGCCTCGCCGTCCTTGGAATTGTGCTCCATCGTGACAATGACGCGCTTGACGCCGGCGACGAGATCCATGGCGCCGCCCATGCCCTTGACCATCTTGCCGGGGATCATCCAATTGGCGAGATCGCCGTTCTCGGCGACCTGCATTGCGCCGAGGATCGAGAGATCGATATGGCCGCCTCGCACCATTCCGAAGCTCTGCGCGCTGTCGAAGAAACTCGTCGTCGGCAGCTTGGTCACGGTTTGCTTGCCGGCATTGATGAGATCGGGGTCCTCCTCGCCCTCGAAGGGGAACGGGCCCATGCCGAGCATGCCGTTCTCGCTCTGCAGCTGGACCTCGATGCCGTCGGGAATGTAGTTCGAGACCAGCGTCGGGATGCCGATCCCGAGGTTGACGTAGAAACCGTCCTTCAGCTCTTTGGCGGCGCGCGCCGCCATCTCTTCACGGGTCCAGGGCATCTCTCGGCTCCTCAGGCGCGCTTGCGGACGGTGCGCTGCTCGATGCGCTTGGCGAAATTCTTTCCTTCGACGACGCGCTTGACGAAGATCCCCGGCGTATGGATGCAGTCGGGATCGATCTCGCCGGGCTGCACGAGATGCTCGACCTCGGCCACCGTCATGCGCGAGGCGGTCGCCATCACCGGGTTGAAGTTGCGCGCCGCCATGCGATAGACGAGGTTGCCCTCGGTATCGCCCTTCCAGGCGTGGACGATCGAGAGATCGGCGAAGAGGCCGCGCTCCATCACATAGGTCTCGCCGTCGAACTCGCGGGTTTCCTTGCCCTCGGCGACGATCGTGCCGACGCCGGTCTTGGTGAAGAAGGCCGGGACGCCGGCGCCGCCGGCGCGGATGCGCTCGGCCAGCGTCCCTTGCGGGTTGAACTCGAGCTCGAGCTCGCCGGCGAGGTATTGATTGGCGAAGGTCTTGTTCTCGCCGACGTAGGAGGAGATCATCTTCCTGATTTGCCGGGTGTGGAGCAGCACGCCGAGGCCGGCGTCGTCGATGCCGCAGTTGTTCGAAACCACCGTGAGGTCCTTGACCCCTGAAAGGCGGATCGCGTCGATCAGCTTTTCCGGGATGCCGCAGAGGCCGAACCCGCCGGCCATGATCGTCATGCCGTCCTTGAGCAGCCCCGCCAAGGCCGCCGTCGCATCGGGATAGACCTTCTTCATCGACAGTTCCTCGCCCGGTTTTCACCGGTGATAGTGCCGCGATCCCGAGCTGTCAATCAACGCCGAAAGGGGTTGCGAAGCGCCGGCGCGACGGCGCATAGTAATCTCGGGGAACAGCAGACTCCCCGTGAGACGGCCGCCGTCCAAGCTCTGCGCAACTCTCGTTGAGCGAGGTGTGCGCATGGACGTCCCTCAGTCGCCTTCGATCTCTCCCCTTCGCACCACGCCGGGCAAGTGGATCACGCGCGAGCGGCCGAAGATTGACCGCATCGCCTGTCCCTGGCTGATCCGACGCTTCATCGATCCCGCGGCCGAGTTCCTCTACGTGCCGACCGAGCTTGTCTTCGCGGTCGCCGCGGAAACCGGTGCGACGCCTTACGATATCCCCGGCGCCGAGCCGTTCTCGCACGACGGCGAGCTCTGCTCCTTCGACGCGTTCCTGAAGGTCTTCGGTATCGCCGACCCGGCACTCGACGTTCTCGCGCGCATCGTGCGCGGCGCCGATACCGGCCGCCTCGAGTTGACGCCGCAATCCTCCGGCCTGCTCGCGATCTCGCTGGGTCTCTCGGCCAATTTTCCCGAGGACGATCACGCGATGCTGGCGGCCGGCATGCCGGTCTATGATGCGCTTTACACCTGGTGCCGCAGCCGGCAGGACGAGACGCATAATTGGCAGCCCCCAGCTAATCGGCAGCCCTCGGCGTGATCAGGAGAAGCATCGTGACCGATGTATCGATGACGACGATCGAGGCCGCGCCGCCGAGCGATCACGGCGTCACGTTCCGCGACGCCGTCCGGGTCTGGGCGCGCGTCGCAATGCTCAGCTTCGGCGGGCCCGCCGGGCAGATCGCCGTGATGCACCGCATCCTCGTCGAAGAGAAGCGGTGGATCGGCGAGGGAAGGTTCCTGCACGCCCTCAACTATTGCATGCTCCTGCCCGGACCGGAGGCGCAGCAGCTCGCCACATATATCGGCTGGCTGATGCACCGCACGCGCGGCGGCGTCATCGCAGGGACGCTGTTCGTCGTGCCCGGCGTCGTCTGCATCATGGGGCTCAGCTATATCTACGCCGGCTGGGGCCACGTCCCGCTCGTCACCGCGGTCTTCTTCGGGCTGAAGGCCGCGGTTCTCGCGATCGTCGTCGAGGCGGTGTTCCGCGTCGGCAAGCGGGCGCTCAAGAACCGCATCATGATCGCGATCGCGGTGCTCGCCTTCGTCGGCATCTTCTTCGTCGCGATACCCTTCCCGGTCATCGTCTTCGGCGCCGGGTTGATCGGCCTCGTCGGCGGCCGTCTCGGCGCCGAAGCGTTCCGCGTCGGTGGCGGCCATGCCCCGGGCAAGGCGGGCGTCGTCGCCGAGAGCCTGCTCGGCGATGCGCTGCCGGCGCATGCAGAGCCGACGGTTGCCCGCGCGCTGCGCGCCGCCGGCGTCTGGCTGGCCCTCTGGCTGGTGCCGGTCGCCGTGCTGCTGCTCATCCTCGGCGTCGGCAATACCTTCAGCCAGATCGCGATCTTCTTTTCGAAGATGGCGATGGTGACATTCGGCGGCGCCTATGCGGTCCTCGCCTATGTCGCGCAGCAGGCGGTCGAGCATTACGCCTGGCTGAAGCCCGGCGAGATGCTCGACGGGCTCGGCATGGCGGAGACGACGCCGGGACCGCTGATCATGGTGCTGCAATTCGTCGGCTTCATGGCGGCCTATCGCGATCCCGGCACGCTCAGCCCGATGCTGGCGGGGACGCTCGGCGGGCTGCTCGCGACCTGGGTGACCTTTACCCCGTGTTTCCTATGGATCTTCCTCGGCGCGCCGTTCATCGAGACGCTGCGCGGCAACAAAGCGGTGAGCGGCGCGCTCGCCGCCATCACCGCGGCCGTCGTCGGCGTCATCATGAACCTCGCCATCTGGTTCGCAATCCATACGGTCTTCCACGCGGTGCAGCCGGTCCGAGGCTTCGGTCTCGGCTTCGACGCACCGGTCCTCGCCAGCGTCGACCCCTGGGCGCTGGCGCTGTCGGCCGCGGCGATGGTCGCGATCCTCCGCTTCAAGGTCGGGATGCTTCAGGCCCTCGCCGCCTGCTCGGCGACCGGCATCGCCCTGCATCTCGCAGGACTCCTCTGATGATGGCGAAGCGCAACCTCGGCGAATCTCTCGAAACCGATTTTCAGAAGGAGCAACGACATGAAGCACAGTCTGACGATCTTGGCGATCGGTCTTGCGGCCGGGATCTCCGTCCCGGCATTCGCGGCCGACGACGACTGGCAGCGACCGGTCGGAGCGGCGCTCGGCAAATCCGGCACCAGCATGCCGGGCAACGTCTACCGGGTCGGCCTGCCGCGGACGGACCTCAAGGTGCGGCTCGACGGGGTCGAGATCAAACCGGCGCTGGCGCTCGGCGGCTGGCTCGCCTTCCGCAAGGTCAGCGCGCAGGAGGCAATGGTGATGGGCGATCTCGTCCTCACGCAGGATGAGGTCAACCCGGTGATGACCTCCCTCGAGGGCAATGCCATCGAGATCACCGCGCTGCACAACCACCTGCTGCGCAACGAGCCCTTCACGATGTACATGCACGTCCTCGGGCACGGCGACCCGGTAAAGCTCGCGGCGGCGCTGCACCAGGCGCTGTCGCTCAGCAAGACGCCGCTCGACGACGCCGTGGCGGTCGGCAGCTCGCAGCCACCCGCGGCCGCGGGGACCCAGGCGCAGACCATCGATCTCGACACTGCGATGATCGACCGGGTGCTTGGACGCAAGGGCAAGGTGAACGGCGGCGTCTACGCGCTCAGCATCCCCCGCGCCGAGGTGGTCAACGAGGGCGGCATGGAGGTGCCGGAGGCGATGGGCAGCGCCATCGCCATCAATTTCCAGCCGACCGGCGGCGGCAAGGTGGCAACAACCGGCGATTTCGTGCTGACCGCAAGCGAGGTGAACCCGGTGCTGAAGGCGATGCGCGACAACGGCATCGAGATCACCGCCGTCCACAATCACATGCTCAACGATCAGCCGCGCCTGTTCTTCATGCATTTCTGGGCCCACGACGACGCCGAGAAGGTCGCGAAGGGGCTGAAGGCGGCGCTCGACAAGGTGAACGTCGCGAAGACTTAGCAGGACCGAGCGGGCGGGGTGGTGCTTTCCGGCAGCACCCCGCCATGGAGACTCCCCCTGCCCCTCATCACCTTCCTTCGATTCTTTGCCAGCGTCGCCGCGGCCATCGTGCTGGCCTGCCAGCCGCAGCCCTCGTTCGCGGCCGCGACCGAGGCGCTCACGCTTGAGGCGAGAATCCCGCTCGGCGACGTCGCCGGCCGGATCGACCATCTTGCCGTCGATGTCGCGCGCCGCCGGCTACTCGTCGCCGAGCTCGGCAATGACAGCGTCGCCATCGTCGATCTCGCCGCCGGGAAGCTGCTGCATCGCATCGCCGGCGTGAAGGAACCGCAGGGGATCGGCTACGTCGCCGCCGCCGATGCGATCTACGTCGCCGATGGCGGCGACGGCGTCGTTCACCGCTATCGCGGCAGCGATTTCGCGCCGCTCGGCACCCTGGCCCTCAGCAATGACGCCGACAATGTGCGGGTCGACGAGCGCAATGGGCAGGTCTTCGTCGGCTACGGCAGCGGTGCGCTCGCCGTGCTGGACGCGGCATCGGGCGCCAAGACCGGCGATATCAGCTTGGCCGGGCACCCGGAATCCTTCCAGCTCGAACCGAACGGGACGCGGATCTTCGTCAATCTGCCGGACGCGCGGCAGATCGCCGTCGTCGACCGGACCGTCGCGAAGCAGGTCGCGACCTGGCGGGTGCCGAATGCCGCGGCGAATTTTCCGATGGCGCTCGATGCCGCCGGCCGGCGACTCGCGGTCGTCTACCGCCAGCCCGCCGAGCTGGCGTTGCTCGACAGCCGCACCGGCAATATCGTCGCGCGGCTGCCGAGCTGCGGCGATGCCGACGATATCGCCTTCGACGCGAAGCGGCAGCGCGCCTACATCAGCTGCGGCGAGGGATCCGTCGAGGTCGTTCAGGGGGACGGCGACACGTACCGGGAGATCGCGCGCGTTCCGACCGCCCCGGGCGCCCGGACCTCGCTCTACGTCGCCGATCTCGACCGGCTGTTCGTCGCAGCTCGCGCCACGGCCCGGGAGCCGGCCACGATCCGCGTCTTTCGTCCGCCGGAACCCTAAGCGGCCGTCACGCGGGAGCGCCGCGCGGCGTCCACCGTCGTGAGAAACTTCTCCCTGCTCCATGGCTTGTTCAGCAAGGCGCCCGGCGGCGCGGCGCGCGCCCGCACGTCGGCGATGCCGCTGAACCCGGTCATATAGACGACCGGGAGGTCGGGCAGCAAACGAGTCGCCTCGATCGCCAGACCGACGCCGTCGAGGGTCCCAGGCATGATGATGTCGGTAATCAGCAGGTCGAAGGCGATCGCCGGCTGCTTGAGGATGATGAATGCGATATCCGCATTCGCTGCCGCGAGCGGCGTGTAGCCCGCCTCCTTGAGGAAAGCGGCGGCGAGCTCGAGAATATCGGGCTCATCGTCGACGACGAGTATCGTTCCTTCACCGGACATATTCGAGGTCCCCAAAGTACTAACTCATGTTTCATTCTACATGAAAGGGAAAGAAACATGAGGGTTTTTCAATGTAAGGTTTTGAGTTGGCGGAAGAGCGGGTGCGCTGCCCAGAGTTTGCCCGTAGGCTCGGCGGCTCATGGTCGCCCCGCCGCTCCCCCTGTCCAAATTCGCCTCGCTCGCGTCGATCGTCCAGGCGCTGTTCTGGATGACGGCGTCGGGCGCCGCCGGCGGATTGATGAACGTCATCATCCGCTCGGCGGCGGCGCAGATCGATCCGCTCGAGATCGTCTTCTTCCGCAATCTCTTCGCCCTCGTCTTCATGCTGCCCTTCGTCGCCCGGATGGGGCTACGCGGGTTGAGGACGGCGAAGATGGGATTCTATGTGCTTCGCGCCGGCGTCACCTTCGTCTCGATGGTGACCTGGTTCATCGGCATCGCGATGGTGCCCTTCGCGACGGCGACAGCGCTCAACTTCACGGCGCCGCTCTTCGCCACGGCGCTGGCGGCGATTGTGCTGCGCGAGCGCGTCCGGCCGCGCCGTTGGATCGGCGTCGGGTTGGGCCTGTTCGGCGTCGTCGTGATCCTGCGCCCGTTCGGCGCGCCGGAGGCCGGCATGTTCCTGATCATCGCCTCGGCGGCGACCGCGGCGATGGGCTCGATCACCGTCAAGTTCCTGTCGCGCAGCGAATCGGCGACGGCGGTCGTCACCCACATGGTGCTCTATGTCACGCCGATCTCGCTGATCCCGGCGCTCTTCGTCTGGCAGACGCCGTCGCCGGCGATGCTCGTGCAGATGGTCGTGCTGGGCGCGCTCGGCGCGGTCGCCAACTTCACCCTCGCTCGCGCGCTCTTCAGCGTCGATGCGAGCGCGCTGGCGCCCTTCGAGTTCCTGCGCTTGCCTTATGCGGCGCTGCTCGGCTTCGCCTTCTTCGGCGAGACACCCGATCTCTGGACCTGGATCGGCGCCGCGATCATCATCGCCTCGTCGCTCGCCATCGCCCGCCGCGAGGCGCGCGAGGCGCCGGCGGTCGCCGTTGCTGGCTGACGATCCCTGCTAACGATCCCTGGGCGGCGCGACGGACTCGACGCCGTGCGCCAGCTTGATGTCGCGATCCGACAGGCCCTCGACGTCGTGGGTCGAGAGGATCAGCTCGACGCGGTTATAGATGTTGATGATCTCGGGATGGTGATCGAGCTTCTCGGCGAGCAGGGCGACCCGCGAGAGAAAGCCCCAGGCCTCCGAGAAATTCCCGAAGTGGAAGGTCTTGCGGATCGCGTCGCGGTCCTCGACCTCGGCCCAGCCGTGCAACTCGTGGAGCGCCGCCCTGCGTGCCGTTCCCGTCAGCTTCTCGACCATCGTCCCCTCCTCTTTCGGCGAGCGGGCTTTGCCCTCCGCCCGCGCCGTATTAAGCTCGCGCATCATGACAGCATCGCAGAGTCCGCCGCGTCAGACGCCGCCGAGCATGGCCGAGATCGAGGCGCTGGCGCATGACGCCATGGCGACGATCCCGGTCGAGCTTTCGCAGCATATGGGCCCCGTCGTCCTCCGCGTAGAGGATTTCCCCGACGAGGAGACCGAGGCCGAGATGGGCATCGAGAGCCCCTTCGACCTGCTCGGCCTCTATCGCGGCGTCGCCCTGCCCAACAAGAGCGTCTTCGCGACAGCGCCGGAGATCGACATGATCTTCCTCTACCGCCGCCCGATGCTCGATTACTGGTGCGAGACCGGCGAGGATCTCGCCCATATCGTCCGCCACGTGCTGATTCATGAGATCGGCCACCATTTCGGCTTCAGCGACGACGACATGGAGCGGCTGGAGAACGAGGCGTGAGCCGTGATGCCGGCTGCGGCAGGCGCACCGGGGCGCGTCACCAGCGCCGCCTGGCCGGCCGCCAGCCGCACGATATTGACCGTCCTCGCGAGGTCGGGCGAGCCCGAGTAATAGGCCGGCACGCTCGACCAGCGCGAGCGGCAGGCGGTTGTGTTCGAAGACGTCGCCCGCCAGCACGGCGACGTCGGCCGACGCCGCGCGCGCCGCCGCGAGCACGCAGGCGAGAGGTGCCGCGCCGTCGCCGCCGTAGAGGCGCGCCGTGTAGTCGTCGTCGACGTGGAGATCCGAGCTGTGCACGATCACGACAGCCGCGCGCCATGCGGCGGCGGGATCGGAGTGGGTTGGCGCTGCGGTCACGGCATGGGCTTCCGGATGGCGATGCCGCCATGAGACGGCATTCCCCCGGGCACGGTCAACCGGCCGCCCGAAAACGAAACTGGCCGAAAACGAAACGGGCCGAAAAAGAAACGGGCCGAAAACGAAACGGCCCGAAAACGAAACGGCCCGAAAACGAAACGGGGCGGCCCGAAGGCCGCCCCGTCGATCGTCAATCTTATGCCCTTAGAACTGCAGGGTCACCTGAACGAAAGCGTAGGTGTCGTTCTGTCCGCCGGCATTCTTGATGACCGGGCCGGCCACCATCTGTCCGATCTCGCCGTCGAGCGCGACATGCGGGATCGGCGTCCAGCGGACGTCGAGCTGCGGCTGGCTGCCGATGTAGGAGCCCGGCTTGCCAAGGGTGGCCGCGAACTGCGAGGTACCAAACGGGCCGCCCTGCGGGCCATAGACTGCGTCGGCGCTGCTGTACCGCCACCAGAAGGTCCACGAGAACTCCGCGCTGAGCGTCGAGAGCGGCTGGATCCGGACACGCGGTGAGACGTCATACAGATTCGTGAGCGACGGCGCCACGTTGACGGTTTCGCCGATGTAAGGCTGGCGGATGAACTGGTTGTCGAAGAGGTTCGTGGTCTTCGACGCCTTGTCGCCGCCGCCCGAGGCGACATCGGCATGGGTGCCGAAGCGCGGCCGCCATGGAAGGCTGCGTAACGTATAGCCCCAATCCGTATAGACCGCGAAGGCTTCGACCGAATAGCCGCCGAAGCTGCCGCGCTGCAGCTGACCCGTCCAGTCGAAGTCGAAGTTGCCGACGTCGCCGTAGAGACGATCGCCGATCGTATAGACCTCTTCCTGACCGGTGATCGTGTTGATCGCGGTCGCGCCGTTGCCATAGGTGGTCGTGAGCGTCCGGCGCGTCGTGCCGGTCGCCGGCCCGGCGGCGCCGCGATTGAAGATGAGGAAGGGATCGTCCGAGATGTGCGCGTCCGCTCCCATCAGCTTGATGGTCGGGAAGTCGTGACTGCCGTAGGCGACGTAGAAATTCTGGTGCGTATTGTCGCCGTCGCGGAGGAGATCGTCGTTGCGGCGGATCGACGGCATGCCGGCGAAGAGGTCGAGGCGGTCATGGCCGGTATCGAGATAGGCGCGGATGCCGTCCGGGATCGTGACGATGTTCGAGGTCGCCGGGAACGAGAAGGCGAGGCCGTTGCCGAGATAGATGCCTTGCCGGCCGGCGCGGATGCCAACCTTGCCCGGCGTTCCGAACACATCGACATTCGCCATCGCTTCGAGGAAGGCCTGTTGCAGCGCGAGATCGTTGCGCCACGATGTCGTGAGACGCTGACCGCCGTTGAGGTTCCGACCGGAGATCGCCGCGTTGAGCAGTTCGGCGTAGATCCGGAAATTCGGCCCGAGATGCACGTCGGCGCCGACCTGGGTGCGCCGCGAGTAAGCTTCGGTCTGGTGCCCCTTGGTCTGGGGGCCGAGGCCGAAGGTGTTGTTCTGATTGTTCTCGTAGCGCAGCCGCTCGAGGGCGGAGAACGTGACGTAGACCTGCTTCGCGTCGTCGAAGGCGATGAACTTCACCGGGTCGAAGAAGTCGGTCGACTTGCTGGGGTCGCGGAGGAACGAGAAATCCTCCTCATAGCGGAACGCGTAGGAGTTGTTACCGCCGGGGCCCTTGTTCTTGTAATAGGTCGGCGCAGCCGGCGTCGCCGATTGCGCGGCCGCCGGGGCGCTGGGAAGCGCGAGCGCTCCCACCAATGCCAGTGCGAGGACGCTGCAGCCCGTCGCTCCTTTGGTCATCCGTCGCTTCTTATCTGACATGTATCCCCTCCGCGCGATCAATTCGCTCATTCCGAAAACCGCCCACGACGCCGAGCGGATGGGAGGAAATGATCTCGCCCGTAAGCAGCGGTCAAGAAAGCGCGGCGCGACCGAAATCTTTCCGCAATGAAACGTGACCTTCACGCAACAGTGGCCGTGCCGAACAGCGACGAAGCGCCCGTCGGTGCATTGACGCGATTGTTCTCGATTGCTCGCCGGATCGCTTGGGAACGGCAGAGTTGCGGGCACCGACTGCAGAATGGGCCACCGCCGTCGGGGAATTTCCCGAGGCCCTCCGCCGATGACCGCAGCATTGATCGCGCTCATTCATCTGCGGCGAATTAAGCGACATTTCTGCAACAAATCGTACCGGGTTCCGGCGCATGGCTGCCCCGCTTCTTTTCGTGGGCACAACGGGCTATTGCCCCGCCTAATTGCATATAACTCCACGCATGCTGATTTCGCATGGTGCAACCGTCAGACGGGTGGCGAAGAGTGCGTTTGAATCGATTGGATCTGAATCAGCTGGTGTGCCTCGACGCGCTGCTCGAGGAGCGCAGCGTCACCAAGGCGGCAAAGCGCGTCGAGATCGGCCAATCCGCCATGAGCCTGGCGCTCGGGCGCTTGCGCGAGTATTTCGTCGACGACATCGTCGTCCAGGTCGGGCGCACCATGGTCCCGACCCCGTTCGGCCAGGGCCTGGCCCGGCCGGTCCACGACATCTTGATGCAGATCAAGCTGCTGACCGAGCGGCGGCCGGGATTCGACACCGGGCTGTCCGATCGCACGATCAATATCGTGACATCGGACTACCTGACCGAGCTGTTCTTCACCGATCTCGTTCGGCGGGCGCGCGAGATGGCGCCGAAGATGAAGTTCGTCCTGCACGATCTGAACCGCAGCGTGATGGACGATTTCGATCGCGGCGACATCGATCTCCTGGTGATCCCCGACCTCATCTCGTCGAAGGACCATCCGAGCGAGTTCCTCTTCGAGGAGACGCTGTCCTGCGTCATCTGGGAGCACAATACGCGCGTCGGAAATCGGCTGTCGCTCCAGGAATACCTCGACCTCGACCATGTCACGACAGAGATCGACGACGCCGGGCTGACGACGATCGACCGCAGCATCCAACGCCTCGGCTACGTGCGACGCTCGCAGCTCAACGTGCCCAACATCATGCTGGCGCCGAAATTCGTCATCGGCACGCAGATGATCATGACGCTGCAGACCCGGCTGGCGCGGCTGCTGACCAATAATCTGCCGCTCCGCATGGTGCCGTGCCCGCTGAACGTCCCGCCGGTGTCCGAGGTCGTCCAATGGCACAAGCGCCTCGGCCGCGATCCCGCGATCACCTGGTTCTGCGGCCTGCTGAAGGACGTCTCGTCGGAGCTCGAGACGGTCTAGTCCAGCTCGAGCAGCGCAGCGACGCGGCGGCGCAGCTCGGGCAGCACCTCGGCCTCGAACCACGGGTTCTTGCGCATCCACAGGACGTTGCGCCAGCTCGGATGCGGCAGGACGATGAACTCCGGAAGATAGTCGCGCCAAGCGCGCACCGTCGCGCCGAGCGTCGCCTGGCGCCGCGCGCCGAGCGTGTGGTCGATTGCATAGGAGCCGGCGAGGATGGTCAGCTCGACCGCTGGAAAAAGCGGCCGCAACCGCGCTTGCCACAGCGGCGCGCATTCCCGGCGCGGCGGCTTGTCGCCGCCGGATTTGTCGCGGCCGGGATAGCAAAATCCGATCGGCACGATGGCGATCCGGTCCTCGTCATAGAAGGTCGCGCGATCGATCCCCATCCAGCCCCGCAGCACGTCGCCGCTGCGGTCGTTGAAGGAGAGGCCGGTCTCGTGCACCCGCGTCCCCGGCGCCTGGCTGGTCAGCAGGATCCGCGCCCCGGCGCGACCGCGCACCACCGGGCGCGGCCCGAGCGGCAGGAAGGGCGCGCAGACCGTGCAGGCGCGGATCTCCCGCAGCAGCGCGTCGAGCTCGTCCTGCCCGGTCATCGCGTCACCGGGCGCTGAGATAGCCTCATGGCATCAGCGCGAAGAGCGGCACGACGATGCTTGCGGCGCTCATCGGGGCCGGAACATCGATGTCGACTTGTCCTCCCCCCTTGAGGGGGAGGTCGGCAACGAGTCAGCGTTGACGGGTGGGGGGTGGTGCCGGCCACAAGCATGTCGTTCGAGAGTCTTGGCGCGCTCCGCGTGGGTCCCCCCACCTGACCGAAGCCTGCGGCTTCAGCCATCCTCCCCCTCAAGGGGGGGAGGAAAGGGCGAACGCGACGATGATCCTCAGCGGTTCTTGAAGACCGGCTTGCGCTTCTCGATGAAGGCGGCCATGCCCTCCTTCTGGTCCTTGGTCGCAAAGCAGGCGTGGAACATGCGGCGCTCGAACTTGACGCCCTCGGCGAGGGTCGTCTCGAAGGCGCGGTTGACCTCCTCCTTGATCATCATCGCGATCGGCCGCGACATGGCGGCGATCTTGCCGGCCATCTTGAGCGCCTCGTCGAGCAGCTGCTCGGCCGGGACGACCCGGCTGACGAGGCCGCTGCGCTCGGCCTCGGCGGCGTCCATCATGCGGCCGGTGAGGCAGAGGTCCATCGCCTTCGCCTTGCCGATGGCGCGGGTCATGCGCTGCGTCCCGCCGGCCCCGGGGGTAATGCCGAGCGTCACCTCGGGCTGGCCGAACTTGGCGGTCTCGGCGGCGATGATCGTGTCGCACATCATCGCGACCTCGCAGCCGCCGCCCAGGGCGAAGCCGGCGACCGCGGCGATCACCGGCTTGCGGCAGGTCGTGATGTGCTCCCACCCCTTGGTGATGAAATCCTCGAGGTAGCAGTCCATGTAGCTCTTGCCGGCCATCTCCTTGATGTCCGCCCCGGCGGCGAAGGCCTTGTCGCTGCCGGTGATCACGATGGCGCCGATCGCATCGTCTGCCTCGAGCTCGTCGAGCGCAGCCCCGAGGTCGCGCACCAGCGCGTTCGACAGCGCGTTCAGTGCCTGCGGCCGGTTCAGCGTGACGAGGCCGACGGCGCCCTTGCGCTCGAGGATGATCGTTTCATATGCCATGGTCGTCTCCCGTGTCGGGGTGATCCCTGAAGCTCAGCGCGGCGAGATGCTGAAAGCGACGCGCAGGTCGCCGTCCTGTCCCTTGAAGGCGAGGCGGAGCTGCTCCTTCTCGCGGCGCCAAACGTTGCGCCCGTCGGCCGCCCAGCCGAGCTGCGGCAGGCTGGTCGCGTAGAATTTCTCGACCGCGGCACGGCTGACCGCGCCCTTCGCCTCGACCTCGACGATGCGGCCCTCTGGCTTGTCGAAGACGACCAGCGTCGCCGGATCGGTGCTCAGCCCCTTGAGCAGCGGCACGTCCTCGGTGCCGGCGAGGAAGCCGGACTGCTGCGCCGCAAGCGGCGAGGCGGCGAGCAGAGTGAAGACAAGGAGGGCAAGCACGAGGCGGAACATCGCGGGAGCCTATTCAGCGCTGCCGCTTTGCACAATAGAAAGTCGAGCGGCCGGCCTGGACGATGCGCTTGATGCTGCCGCCGCAGTCGCAGCCGGGACAGGGCACGCCTTCGCGGCCGTAGACCGCCCATTGATGCTGGAAATAGCCGAGTTCGCCGGATGCCTGGACATAGTCCTTGAGACTCGACCCGCCGGCGGCGATGGCGCGGGTCAGTACCTCGCGGATCGCGGCGACGAGGCGCTCGGCGCGCTCGCCCGTCACCGTTGCGGCGAGGCGGCGCGGCGACAGGCGCGCCCCGTAGAGCGCCTCGGCGACGTAGATGTTGCCGAGACCGGCGACGATCCGCTGGTCGAGCAGCGCCGATTTGATCGGCGTTATCTTGCCGGCGAGGGCGGCGGCGAGATAGGGGCCGTTGAATTCGTTGCCGAGCGGCTCCGGCCCGATGCCGGCGAGCAGCGGATGCGCCGCCAACCCCTCCTCCGTCGTGTAGTCGAGAAGGCCGAAGCGCCGTGCGTCGTTGAAGCGGACGATGGCGCCGGTATCCATGGTGAAGACGACATGGTCGTGGCGCTCCGGCGGGATCGGAGCGGCGCCCGGCGGCAAGACGACCATCCGCCCGGCCATGCCGAGATGCGCGATGACGACGCCGCCATCGTCGAGATGGATCAGGATGTACTTGGCCCGCCGCGCCACGCGTTCGACGCGGCGGCCCTCGACGAGCCCGACCAGCCCCTTGGGCATCGGCACCCGCAGATCGGGCCGGTTGAGCTGCAGCCGCGCGATGCGGTTGCCGTCCATGTGCAGGGCCAGGCCGCGGCACACGGTTTCGACCTCGGGGAGTTCGGGCATCGCTTGGCTGGTTGGTGGCGGGGTTGGTAGCGCTTGGGAAACCGAGACTGTATGTTGCACCACATGACCGACCACGACACAAGCGCCGGCGAGAGGAGGGGCCTACCGTTGATGTGCAGTTCCCTTCCCGGCCCCGCCGTAGCCGTCTTCCCCGCGAACGCGGGGACCCATCGTGACGATATCGCGTGGGCGGACGAATGGGTCCCCGCGTTCGCGGGGAAACCGACTGGGGGAAGAGCGGTGCGATGACGGCGGGAAAACACGACACCGAGGACACCGCCGATTTCGGCTTCCGCCGCGTCCACCCCGCGGCGAAGCCGGGGCTGGTGCGCGACGTCTTCGAGAGCGTCGCCGCGCGCTATGACTTGATGAACGATCTGATGAGCGGCGGTATCCACCGGCTGTGGAAGCAGGAGTTCATCGACCGGCTGGCGCCGCGCGCGGGCGAGACGATCCTCGACGTCGCCGGCGGCACCGGCGACATCGCCGCCGGCATCGTCGCGCGGCGGGGCATCGAAGGCTCGGTCATCGTCTGCGACCTGACGCAGGCCATGCTCGAGGCGGGGCGCGACCGGATGATCGACGGCGGCGTGCTGCACGGCATCGAGTGGGTGCGTGGCGATGCCGAGCACCTGCCGATCAAATCCTCCAGCGTCGATGCCTATACGATCGCTTTCGGCCTGCGCAACGTCACCCATATCGACGCCGCCCTCGCCGAGGCGCGGCGCGTCCTCAAGCCGGGCGGCCGCTTCTTCTGCCTCGAGTTCAGCCGGGTCGACCAGAAGATCCTGGCGCGGCTCTACGACCTCTTCTCGTTCCAGGTCCTGCCGCGGCTCGGCCAGCTCGTCGCCGGCGACCGCGACTCGTACCAGTATCTGGTCGAGAGCATCCGCCGCTTCCCGCCGCAGGACGAGCTCGTGCGGCGCATGGCCGAGGCGGGGCTCGAGCGGCCGCGCTTCCGCAATCTGAGCGGCGGCATCGCCGCGATCCATTCGGCCTGGCGTCTGTGAAGAAGGCAGGCCCGGCAGGCTGATGATCGCCGCCCTGCGCGCCGCGCGCAATCTGACGCGGCTCATCCAGATCGGCCTGATCCTGGCGCGTCACGACGCGCTGTTCCTGCTCGATCGCGTGACGCTGCTGCTGCCGCTGCTGACCTTCCTCCGGCTGTTCCGCTCACGCGATCCGAAACTCCTGGCGGCCCGGCCGGGGCAGCGGCTGGCGAGGGCGCTCCAGACGCTGGGGCCCAGCTTCATCAAGCTGGGTCAGCTGCTCTCGACCCGCGCCGATCTCCTCGGCGAGGATTTCGCCCGCGACCTCTCGGAGCTGCAGGACCGGCTGCCGCCCTTTCCGAGCGACATCGCCCGCGAGATCATCGAGCGCGAGCTCGAGCGGCCGATCGCGATCCTCTATGCCCAGTTCGACGACGTGCCGGTCGCCGCCGCCTCGATCGCGCAGGTCCATTTCGCGGTCACCGCCGAGGGCGTGCCGGTCGCCGTCAAGATCCTGCGGCCCGGCATCGAGATCGCCTTCGCCCGCGACCTCAACCTCTTCTTCTGGCTGGCGGCGCTGATCGAGCGGCGGCAGCCCGCGCTGCGCCGCCTCAAGCCCTACGAGGTCGTCCGCACCCTGGCCGACACCGTCCGCACCGAGATGGATCTGCGGCTCGAGGCGGCCGCCGCCTCCGAGCTCGGCGAGAATTTCGCCGGCGATCCCGACTTCCACGTGCCGGTCGTCGACTGGCCGCGCACCAGCCAGCGCGTGCTGACGCTGGAGCGCATCGTCGGCGCCCGCATCGACGACCGCGACGCGCTGGTCGTCGCCGGCCACGACCTCGAGGCGATCCTTAGCAAAGCCGCCGCCGGGTTCTTCAACCAGGTCTTCCGCGACGGGTTCTTCCACGCCGATCTCCACCCGGGCAACATGTTCGTCGATTCCGAGGGCGCTATCGCGGTCGTCGATTTCGGCATCATGGGGCGGCTCGATCGCAAGACGCGCTATTATCTCGCCGACATGCTGCTGGGCTTCCTCTCGGGCAACTATCGGCAGGTCGCGCAGGTCCATTTCGAGGCCGGCTACGTGCCGGAACGGCAGTCGATCGACGAGTTCACCCAGGCCTGCCGCGCGATCGGCGAGCCGATCCTCGAGCGCTCGATGAACGAGATCTCGCTGGCGCGGCTGCTCGCGCAGCTGTTCCGCGTCACCGAGCAATTCGAGATGGAGACGCAGCCGCAGCTCCTCCTGCTGCAGAAGACGATGGTGCTGGCCGAAGGCGTCGGGCGCAGCCTGGCGCCGGGGGTCAATATGTGGACGCTGTCGCGGCCGCTCATCGAGGAGTGGATGCGCGCCAACCGCGGCCCGGAAGCGCGTATCATCGACGCGGCCGAGGAGGCCGGCCGCCTGCTCGAGCGCCTGCCCCAATTGGTCCGCGAGGTCGAGCGCGCGGCCCGGCAATTCACCGAGAACGGCATCCGCCTCGATCCGCTCTCGATCGAGGTAATGCTGCGCCGCGCCGAGGATGCCAGCCACCCGTTGGCGCTGCCGCTGTGGCTCGCCCTCGCCTCGCTGATCGCGATCGCGGTCAGGCTGTGGTGGTAGCAGCCCAGCGGTTGACCGGCATCGGCAGGCCGAGGTTCGCGCGCAGCGTCGTTCCCTCGTATTCGGTGCGGAAGAGTTTCCGCTTCTGCAGCTCCGGGATGACGTAATCGACGAAATCGTGCAGCTCGGCCGGGAAGGTCGCGGGCATGATGTTGAAGCCGTCGGCCGCGCCGGAGCGGTACCAGTGCTCGAGCGAATCGGCGATCGATTGCGGCGTGCCGCAGAGCACGCGGTGGCCGCGAACACCGGTCACCCGCTGCGCCACCTGGCGGATCGACAGACCTTCGCGCCGGGCGAGGTCGCGGATGACCTTCTGGCGCCCCTGCTCGGTATTCGCCAGCGGCGCCTCGGGGAGCGGGCCGTCGAGCGGGAATGAGGAAAGCTCCATGCCGAAGAAGGCGGATAGCGTCTTGACGCCGAGCTCCGGATGGATCAGCGCCTGCAGCTTCTCGTGCTTCGCCTCGGCCTCCGCCATGGTGCTGCCGACCACCGGCATGACGCCCGGCATGATCTTGATGTCGTCGCGCGATCGTCCGCAAGCGACCGCCCGTCGCTTGACGTCGGCGTAGAAGTCGCGCGCGTCGCCGAGATCCTGCTGCACCGTGAAGATGATCTCGGCGGTCGCCGCGGCGAGCTCGCGGCCGGCCTCCGACTGCCCGGCCTGGACGATGACCGGCCGCCCCTGCGGCGAGCGCTTCACCGTCAGGGGCCCGCGCACCGAGAAGTATTTTCCCTTGTGATTGAGGTGATGCAGCTTCGCCGGGTCGAAATAGAGTCCTCGCTCCTTGTCGGCGACGATCGCATCGTCCTCCCAGCTGTCCCAGAGGCCGAGCACGACCTCGGCAAACTCGGCCGCACGCTCGTAGCGGTCGGCATGCGCCGCATGCGCATCGCGGCTGAAGTTATAGGCCTCCGCCGCGGCCGCGGAGGTCACGAGGTTCCAGCCGACGCGGCCGCCGCTGAGCTGGTCGAGCGAGGCGAAGAACCGCGCGACGTGATAGGGCTCGTTGTAGGTCGTGGTCGCCGTCGAGACGAGACCGATATGCGTCGTGACGGCGGCGAGCGCGCCGAGCAGCGTCAGCGGCTCGAGCCGCAAGGCGCCGGTCGTCCGTTTCCAGACGTCGATGTCGTCCGGGCCGAAGGTCGCCTGGGTATCGGCATTGAACAAGAGATCGAAACGCGCCCGCTCGGCAATGCGGGCGGTCTCGACGTAATGGGCGAGGCTCTGCGGTCCATCGACCGCGACGCCGGGATCCCGCCAGGCGGCGATGTGATGGCCGCCGCCTTGCAGGAAGAGACCGAGCTTCATCATGCCGGGCAGCTTATCACGCCCGACCGGTCATCAGGGCGAGATCTCCTCGAGCGCCTTGCCGCTGGTTTCCGTGCCGAAGATCAGCACCACCAGAGCGCCGATGAACCCCGCCGTGGCGAAGACGAGGAAGATGAGGTCGACCTGATGCGTCGTCGCGAGCAGCCAGCCGACGAGCGGCGGCCCGATCATCGAGCCGGCGCGCGCCCAGGAGCTGGCGGCGCCGGTGCCGAGGGCGCGCATGCGCGTCGGATAGATCTCTGGCGTGTAGGTCCAGAGCGAGAGCTGCGCCGCCGCGACGCAGGCCGAGGCGATGGCCGCCAGCAGCATGACGGTCATCGCCGAGGGCTGGTTGAGCGCCCAGAGCGCGAAGAGCGGCAGGCCGCCGAGGACGAAGGACAGGATGAACACCGGCTTGCGTCCGAGCCGGTCGATGACGAGGGCGGCGACGATCCCGACGAAGAGCCCGCCGGTATTGCCGAGCACGCTGTAACGCAACGAGTCCTGGACCGACATGTGATAGACGGTAGTGAAGAGCGACGGCAGCCAGACCAGCAAGCCGTAGCCGATCATCGACGAGCAGAACCACATCACCCAGACGCAGAAGGTGCGGCGCCTGTAGATGCCCTGGAACAACTCGGCGATGCGGGCCGCGGGCGGGGCCACGAGCGACGGCGGCACGGCGCCGAGCGGCGGCGGCGTCGTGCTGCCGAATATCTTCTTCTCGAGCCGCGTCAGGATCGTGTCGGCCTCGCGCAGTCGGCCGTGCCGCGCCAGCCAGCGCGGCGATTCCGGGACGGCGCGCTGGATGACGATCATCAGCAGCGCCGGCAGCGCGCCGATCACGAAGATCCACTGCCAGCCGAGATGCGGCACGATCCAGACGCTGCCGAGCGACGCGGCCAGGAAGCCCACCGGATAGATGATCTGGTAGAGCAGCACGAAGCGGCCGCGCCGATGCGTCTTGGCGATCTCGTTGATATAGGTCGCCGCGACCGGGATCTCGCCGCCGATGCCGAGACCCTGGATGAAGCGGAAGACGACGAGCGCCGAGTAGCTGCCGGCGAAGGCGCAGGCGAGGCCGAAGGCCGAGATGATCAGGATCGTCAGGTTGAGCGCGAAGATCCGCCCGTAGCGCTCGCCGACCCAGCCGAAGCAGGCGGAGCCGAAGAACTGCCCGACGAAGCCGCTCGACAGCAGCAGCCCGATCTCGCCGGGCGTCAGGTGCCACATGCCGATCAGCACCGGCAGGACGAAGGCGATGGCGACGGCATCGTAGGCGTCGAAGAAGGTGCAGGTGCCGAGGACGACCCGCACGAAGCGATGCCATCCCGAGACGGGCAGGCGTTCGATCCGGGCGACGATCGTCTCGTAGCTCTCGCCGCCGGCGTGGTCGGCGATCGCGTCGTAGCTCACTACCACCACATCCGTCATCGTTCCCTCCCGTGTTTATCGGTTTTGCCGCGTTCGTCCATCACCGGTCGGCCGAAGCCGAACAGCCGTGCCGGGTTGTCGACCAGAACCTTCCGTCGTGCCGCCTCATCCGGCAGATAGCGGTAGAGCAGCTCGAGCGTCTCCGCGTCGTTGGGCATGCGCGGTTTCTCGTAGCGGACCTTCGGCCAGTCGGTGCACCAGATCGCGCGATCGGGCGCCGCCTCGTAGAAGATGCGGCCGAAGGGAACGGCGTCGTCCCAGGGGGCATCGGTCGCCGAGCTGCGGTCGCCGTTCGACAGCATGACCCACCAATTGTCGTGCTTCAGCAGCTCGAGCATGGCGCCGACGGCGGGCTGCGCGATGCCGCGAGCGAAGTCGAGATGGCACATATGGTCGAGGACGACGGGCACCGTGACCTCGCGGATCAGCTCGGTCAGCTCGAGGATCTCGTCGGCGCGACAGAAAATTTTGACGACCCAGCCATAATCGCGGATCCGGTCGAGCGAGTGGCGGAAGCTCTGCGCCGTCGGGACGATCCCGAGGAACTTCGCGAAATTGAAGCGCGCGCCGCGCACGCCGGCTTCGTGCAGCCGCCGGATCTCGGCGTCCGAGACCGTCTCGTCGATGATCGCGACGCCGCG
>JAQGID010000210.1 GCA_028291405.1 Rhodospirillales bacterium
GCCCGACGGGCAGATCGGCGTATCCGTCGCGATGCGTTGTTCCCGCGAAGGTTGCATGAAATGGCCGGCAATCCAAGCCGAAGCCGCGCGAAGGGCTTCGTCGATAGGGGCGTCGAATTTGGGCGCCGCCCTACCGCACCTCGCCGTCATCCCGTCGAACGACGGGATCCATCGTTCCGGCGACGTCGTACGCTGACGAATGGATCCCGTTTTTCAACGGGATGACGGCATCGAGGGATCCGGGGCTTCTCGGCATTTCGCACTATCGGCGTTTGTGAGCCGGTGTTGAGCCTTCTGGGTCGGCCATATTTCACACTTTAATTACGCAGTTTTATTTTGTTGACTCATTATTTTGCGTAAATCAGTCTCATCAAACACGTTGAGTTTGTTTAATATCGAAACGCCGCTGAGCCATCGAAGGTTTCTTCCCTAGATTTCAGGAGCTTGCGCCTTGGCAATCCAGACCCCGATTTCGCAATCCGCCGCCGCGCCCCACGCACCCGTGAGGCTGGACGCCGACGTCCTCGTCATCGGCGGCGGGCCCGCCGGGACCTGGGCGGCGTGCAGCGCCGCCGCGTCCGGGGCGCAGGTCGTGCTCGTCGACAAGGGGTATTGCGGCAGCTCGGGGGCGACGGCGCCGTCGGGGACGGGCGTCTGGTACGTGCCGCCGGACCCGGCGAAGCGCGAGGCGGCGATGGCGAGCCGCGAGGAGCTCGGCGGGTTCCTCGCCGACCGGCGCTGGATGGGGCGAGTGCTCAACCGCACCTACGACAACGTCAACCAGCTCGCCGAATGGGGCTACCCCTTCCCACTCGACGATTCCGGCGCGCCACGGCGCAATTCGCTGCAGGGGCCGGAGTACATGCGGCTAATGCGGCGGCGGGCGAAGGAGGCCGGGGTCAAGATTCTCGACCACAGCCCGGCACTCGAGCTGCTGGTCGACGAGGACGGGGCGGTCGCCGGCGCCACCGGCATCCGTCGCCAGAAGAGCGAGCGCTGGGTGGTGCGCGCCAAATCCGTCGTGATCGCGACGGGCGGCTGCGCCTTCCTCTCGAAGGCGCTGGGCTGCAACGTGCTGACCGGCGACGGCCAGCTGATGGCGGCGGAGGCCGGCGCCGAGATGTCGGGCATGGAGTTCTCCAACGCCTATGCGATCTCGCCCGCCTTCGCCTCGGTGACCAAGACGCTGTTCTACAGCTGGGCGACCTTCACCTATGGCGACGGCTCGGTCATCCCGGGCGCCGCCTCGCAGAAGGGGCGGTCCGTGATCGCCCGCACCCTGCTCGACCAGCCGGTCTATTGCCGGATCGACAAGGCCGATGCCCCAACGCAGGCGGCGATGCGCGATGCGCAGCCGAATTTCTTCCTGCCGCTGGACCGCGCCGGGATCGACCCCTTCACCCAACGATTCCCGGTGACGCTGCGGCTCGAGGGCACGGTCCGCGGCACCGGCGGGTTGCGCATCGCCGATGAATCCTGCGCGACCTCGGTCATCGGGCTTTACGCCGCCGGCGACGCGGCGACGCGCGAGCTGATCTGCGGCGGCTTCACCGGCGGCGGCAGCCACAATGCGGCCTGGGCGATGTCCTCGGGTTTCTGGGCCGGATCCTCGGCCGCCGAGCACGCGCGCCAGATCGGCCCGATCGAGCATCGCCACCTCGTCTGCGCCGGCGGCGCCGCGCTGGAGACGCGGCACGCCCGCGCCTTCGATCCGGAGTCGATCATCGAGGCGGTGCAGGCCGAGGTCTTCCCCTATCCGAAGAACTATTTCCGCACCGAAGACCGGCTGGGCGGCGCCGCCGACCGGCTCGACGAGCTCTGGCACGAGGTCCGCGCCGCCGGCGCCGCCTCCGAGGCCGACGTCGTCCGCGCCCGCGAGGCCGCCGCCATGCTGGCGACCTCGCGCTGGATGTATCGCAGCGCCCTCGCCCGCAAGGAGACGCGCGGCATGCACAAGCGCGAGGACTATCCGCGCCAGGATTCGGCGCAGCGCCACTATCTCACCAGCGGCGGCCTCGACGAGGTCTGGGTGGCGCCGCGCCCGGCGCCGTCGCTCGTCAGCCGGGAACAGGCGGCATGATCGAGCTCGTCAGCGCCGAACGCTGCACCGGCTGCAATATCTGCGTCTCGGTGTGCCCGACCAACGTCTTCGACGCCGTCGAGGACTCGCCGCCGGTGATCGCCCGCCAGGGCGACTGCCAGACCTGCTTCATGTGCGAGCTCTATTGCCCGGTCGATGCCCTCTACGTCGCCCACGACGCCAATCTCGCGGTCGCGGTCGACGAGCTGGCGCTCGAGGACACGAAGGTTCTCGGCAGCTATCGCAAGGCAATCGGCTGGACCGCCGACAGCCGGCCGCGGCGCGCCTCGGACCGCTCGTACCTGCTGCTGAAGCCGCATTGAGCGAAAGAATGCGATGAGCAGCATCAGCGATCTGCCGGAGTACCGCGCGGCGGCGGCGGTGTCGGCGCTCGAGGCCGACGTCCTCGTCCTCGGCGGCGGTCCCTCGGGCGCCTGGGCGGCGCTTACGGCCGCGGCCAAGGGCGCGCGAGTCGTGCTCGCCGACAAGGGCTTCCTCGGCACCAGCGGCGCGACGGCGGCGGCGAATACGACGATCATCCACGTGCCGCCCGATCCGGCGCTGCGCGAGGCCGCCTTCTCGCGGCGCTGGGCCAACGCCTTCGAGATCGCCGAGCGCGGCTGGATCGACCGCGTCATCGACGCGACCTGGCACAACCTCAACCGCCTCGCCGACTGGGGCTATCCCTTCCCGACGATGGAGGACGGCAGCTCCTATCGCGGCACGATGCGCGGCCCCGACTACATGCGCTTCCTGCGCCGCCGGCTGCGCAAGGCCGGCGTCACCATCCTCGACCAGAGCCCGGCGCTCGAGCTGCTGGTCGCCGAGGGCAGCGTCGCCGGCGCCGCCGGGATCGATCGCGTCAGCGGCGAGCGCTGGGCCGTCCGCGCCGGCGCGGTCGTCCTCGCGACTGGCGGCTGCGCCTTCCTCAGCAAGGCGCTCGGCACCAACGGCCTCACTGGCGACGGGACGCTCTTCGCGGCCGAGGCCGGCGCGGTCTTCTCGGGCATGGAGTGGAGCGGCCATTACAGCGTCAGCGCCGCCTTCGCCAGCGTCACCAAGGGGATCGTCTATTTCTGGGGCACCTTCACCGACGCGGACGGCAACGTGCTCGCCGGGCGCGACCGGCAGTCGACCGTCGCGCAGAAGCTGATCGACGGTCCGGTCTACGCCGTGCTCGACAAGGCCTCGCCGCGCATCCAGGAAGGGATGCGCAAGGGCCAGCCGAACATCTTCCTGCCCTTCGACCGCATGGGAATCGATCCGTTCACGCAGCGCTTTCCGGTGACGCTGCGCTATGAGGGGACGGTGCGCGGCGTTGGCGGCCTCGCGATCGACGAGGATTGCGCGACCAGCGTTCCCGGACTCTATGCCGCGGGCGACGCCGCCTCGCGCGAGAATCTCGTGGGGGCGACGAGCGGCGGTGGCGGCCCGAACGCGACCTGGGCGGTCGCATCGGGGGTTTGGGCCGGGCAGACCGCTGCCGCCTTCGCCGCGCGGCTCGGCCGGCATCACGCGAGCCGCAAGGCGCGCGGGATCGGCGGCAACGGGCTGCGGCCGACAGGGACGAGCCGCGATCTCGACACCGGCGAGATCGTCGCCGCCATTCAGCGCGAGGTACTGCCGCTCGACAAGAATTTCTTCCGCAGCGAGCGCGGCCTGACGGACTCGCTGGGCAACCTTGATGGTCTGTGGCGCGACAGCGCCGCCGGCCTCGTCGGCACCGGGCCGTCGATCGTCCGGGCGCGCGAGACCGCGGCGATGATCGCGACGTCGCGGCTGATGTTCGCCAGCGCGCTGGAGCGGCGCGAGAGCCGCGGCATGCACCGGCACCGCGACTACCCGACTCTCGACCCGGCGCAGTCGCGGCGGCTGCTGTCCGGCGGGCTCGACCGCATCTGGGTGCGGCCAGAGGCCGGAACGATCCTCAAGGAGGCCATCGCATCGTGATCGAGCTCATCAGCGAGAGCCGCTGCACCGGCTGCAATGCCTGCGTCGTCGCCTGCCCCGACAACGTCTTCGACGCCGTCGCCGGCGGTCCGCCGGTGATCGCCCGGATCGAGGATTGCCAGACCTGCTTCCTCTGCGAGCTCTACTGCCCGACCCATGCGCTCTACGTCTCGCCGCTCGCCGATGTGCGCGAGAGCGTCGACGAGCAGCGGCTGATCGCGGCCGGCCTGCTCGGCAGCTATCAGCGGGCGCTCGGCTGGCGCGACGGCAAGCCCGGCGGCACCGCCGACGATCTCAGCTACCGCTTGTTCGAGGATGCGCGCGTCGCGCCCTGACCCATTGAAAGGTTCAACCCAATGATCCGCATTCGACAGACGCTCCTCGCCGCCGCCGTCGCGATCGGCTCCGTCGGCGTCGCCGCGGCCGCCGAGCTGCCGCCGGTCATCCATTTCGCCGGCGTCGGCTCCGGCTTCGGCCTGCCCTTCGGCCAGAACACCTTCGCGGTCGCCCAGGTCAAGGGCGTCATGGAGGCCGAGTTCGCCGGCACCGACGTCAGGCTCGACTGGGGCTATTTCACCGGTACCGGCCCGGCGATCAACGAGGCGCTGGCAAACGGCCAGGCGGATTTCGCGCAATACGGCTCGATCCCCAACATCATCGGCTATGCCAACGGGCTGCCGACGCGAATCCTCTTGTCATATGGCGGCACCAATATCTTCGCGGTTGCCCGCAAGGATCTGCCGATCCAGTCGATCAAGGACCTGCGCGGCCGTAAGATCGCCGTCCAGAAGGCGACGATCATTCACTGGGCGCTCCTGAAGGCGCTGCAGGCGAACGGGCTGACCGAGCGCGACGTCACGATCGTCGACCTCAAGAACCCCGACACTTTCGCCGCGCTCGCCGCCGGCAGCATCGATGCCGCCTTCGGCGCCAGCTATATCCTGCCGCTGCGCGACCAGGGGATCGTCAAGGTCATCTACTCGACCAAGGACGGTGGGGCGCAGGCGACGGGCTTCGGCGCGATCGTCGTCACCGATTCCTTCCAGAAGAGATATCCGGAGGCGACGCAGCGTGTCGTCGACGGGCTGGTGAAGGCGGGGCGGTTCATCGGCGAGGATGAGAACCGCGAGGAGGTGCTGCGGATCTGGGCGAAATCCGGCGTGCCCTACGAGATCATCGCGGAGGATTTCGCCGGCAAGCCGCTGCGCGCCCAGACAAACCCGCTGATCGACGATTTCTATCTCGCGCAATTTCGCGACGCGATCGAGTTCGAGAAGCAGCAGAAGCTGATCCGCAGGGACGTCGACCTGACGGCGTGGCTGGAGCCGCGCTACCTTGCCGACGCGCTCAAGCGGCTCGACCTCGAAAATTTCTGGCCGCATCGCTCGGCCGACGGCTTGCGCCAGTCAGCGGCGAATTGAGCAAGCGGGCAGCGGTCGAAGCATCTCCCTCGAGGACGATCATTCCATGAAACGCCTGTCGTTCGTCAAAACCCTCGTCGCCGTCGCCGCGCTCGTCGCCCTGAGCGGCGGCGCCAAGGCCGAGAGGCCGCCGGAGACGATCCGCTTCGGCTCCTTCGGCTCCGGCTTCGGGCAGAACTACGGCACCGGGCTGATCGCGATCGCGCAGCTCAAGGGCTTCGTCGCCGACGAGTTCAAGGACCAGAAAGTCGCGCTCGACTGGAAGTACTATGCCGGCACCGGGCCGGCGATCAACGAGGCGATCGCCAACGGCCAGCTCGATTTCGGCCATTACGGCGCGCTGCCGAACATCATCGGCCGCGCCAATGGCCTGCCGACGCGCATCCTGCTGTCCTACGGCACCGGCGCGACCTTCGCCGTCGTGCGGAACGGTGTGGCGATCGCCTCGATACGCGATCTCAAGGGACATCGCGTCAGCGTCGCGAAGGCGACCGTCATCCATCTCGTCTTTCTCAAGACGCTCGCCGAGAACGGGCTGACCGATCGCGACGTCACGCTGATCGACCTCAAGGAGGCCGACCAGATGGCGGCGCTCGCCGCCGGCAGCGTCGATGCCGCCTTCGGGACGAGCAGCTTTCTCGCGCTGCGCGACCAGGGGCTGGTCAAGGTCATCTACAGCTCGAGCGACGGCCATCCCGAGACCGGCCATTTCGGCGGCGTCCTCGTCACCGAGGATTTCGAGAGGAAATACCCCGAGGCGACGCAGCGGGTCGTGCGCGGCTTCGTCGCGGCGGCGCATTGGCTCGGCCAGCCGGAGAACCGCGAGGAGGCGCTGCGGCTCTGGGCGAAATCGGGCGTCTCCTATCAGGTTCTCCAGGAGGAGTTCGAGGGCCAGGACATCCGCCGCCAGCTCGATCCGCGGACCGACGGATATTTCCTCGCCCGCTATCGCGACGCGATCGACTTCGCCAAGACGCAGAAGCTGATCCGGCGGGACGTCGATCTCGCCGAATGGATCCTGCCGAAATACCAGGATGCGGCGCTGCGGAGCCTCGGCCTCGAGAATTACTGGCCTCGCCGCGACGCCGACGGCGCCCCCATCAACTCGGCTGGCAACTGAGGCGAGCCATATGTCCGAGAGATCCCTGATCGTTCCGCGGCGTCGCCTCGACCGGCGCCGGCTCCGCCTCGGTGCGGCGCCGCGTTGGATTTCGCGGCTCCCCGCGCTGCTCTGGCCGCTCGCCCTGCCGGCGATCGTGCTGCTCGGCTGGCAGGTCGCGACGACGCGGGGCTGGCTGGCGCCGCAGATCCTGCCCGCGCCGGCGGCGGTGGTCGCGACGCTGATCGATCTCGCGCGCGACGGTGACATCACGAGCAATCTCGCGATCAGCCTGTGGCGCATCGTCTCCGGCTTCGCGATCGGTGCCGGCGCCGGCATCGTCTTCGGCGTCGCGCTCGGAGTCTCGCCACGGCTGGAGCGTTTCCTCGGGCCGTCGTTCCGGGCGGTGGCGCAGGTGCCTTCGCTCGGCTGGCTGCCCTTTCTCATCCTGATCTTCGGCATCGGCGAGACGCTGAATTACGTCATCATCGCCAAGGCTTGCTTCGTGCCGGTCGTCCTCAACACCGCCGGCGGCATCCGCAACATCCCGCGTCAGTATCTCGAGGTCGCCGACGCGTTTCGCCTGACGCGCACGACGCGGATCTTCCGGCTGATCCTGCCGGCGGCGCTGCCGCAGGTCTTCAGCGGCATCCGCCTCGCGCTCAGCCATGCCTGGATCGCGCTCCTCGTCGTCGAGATGCTCGCCGATACCGAAGGCGTCGGCTACATGATGACCTGGGGCCGGACGCTGTTCCAGATCGACGTCGTGCTCGCCGGCATGGTGCTGATCGGGATCATCGGCTTCGTGATGGACGCCGGTCTGCGCCGGGCGGAGAAGCGGCTGCGGCGCTGGGTCCCCGCTGATGGTTGAGCCGAATGGTTGACCAGACCGTCAGCGAGGCGCTGGCGAAGCCAGCCGCCGCGGCCGGCCCGGGACGCGACTTCTGGCGCGGAATCGCTGTCCCCGCCGCGCTCGTCGTGATCTGGTCGGCGGCGAGCCATCTCGGGCTGGTCGACAGCAGGCTGCTGGTGCCGCCCGAGCGCGTCGCGCTGGTGCCGTTCCTCGACGCCGACGGACGCGAGCTGTGGCTCGGCATCACCGCCAGCGTCTTGCGCATGCTCGCGGGCTTCACCATCGGCATCCTCGCCGGCGGCGCGCTCGGCCTCTTGATGGGGGTTTCGCGATTCGCCGAGCGCGGTATCGCGCCGTCCTTCACGGCGGTGCGCCAGATTACGCTCTTCGCCTGGATCCCGCTGCTCACCGCCTGGTTCGGCAACGGCGAGGCGGCCAAGATCGTCTTCATCGCCCTGTCCGCGGGGTTTCCGATGGCGCTCAACACCCACCAGGGTCTGCGCGACATCCCGATCGCCTTCGTCGAGGTGGCGCGCGTGCTCCGGCTCTCGCGCCGCCGCCTGCTGACCCAGGTGCTGGTGCCGAGCGCACTGCCGGCGATCGCGATCGGGATCGAGATCGCGCTGATCAACGCCTGGATCGGCACGGTCGGCGCCGAATACGCGATGGGTCTCGGCCGCGGCGTCGGCGCGTTCCTCGCCGAGGGCCGCGAGCAGTTCCGCATGGACATCGTGATCGTCGGCGTCCTGACCCTGGCGCTGGTCGGCTTCGTGCTCAACACGCTGCTGCGCGCCGGCGTCGCGCGGCTGATGCCGGCGTCCGGCAATTCGAGGAGGTGAGATGCTGGCCGAAACGTCGCTCGACATCCGGACGGTCAGCAAGACCTATCAGGTCAACGACCAGGCGCTCGACGTGCTCCGCAACATCGACTTCACCGTCGAGCCCGGCGAGTTCGTCAGCATCGTCGGCGCGTCGGGCTGCGGCAAGTCGACTCTGCTGCGGCTGATCATCGGCCTCGATACCGAGTACCACGGCGACATCCTGCTCGACGGAAGGCGGATCGACGGCCCGGGCGCCGACCGCAGCATCGTCTTCCAGGAGCACCGGCTCTTCCCCTGGCTGACCGTCGAGCAGAACGTCGCGCTCGGCCTCGATGCCAGCGACGCGCCGGTCGCGATCCGCGGCCAGAGCGTCGCCGAGCATATCGACCTCGTCCGGCTCGCCGGCTTCGAGAAGGCCTATCCGCACCAGCTCTCGGGCGGTATGGCGCAGCGCGCCGCAATCGCCCGCGCCCTCGTCAACCGCCCCAAGATCCTGCTGCTCGACGAGCCGCTCGGCGCTCTCGACTCGCTGACCCGGGCCTATCTCCAGGACGAGTTGCTGCGCATCTGGCGGCAGCAGAGCGTTACCGTGCTGATGGTCACCCACGACGTCGAGGAGGCGGTCTATCTCAGCGACAAGATCGTCGTCATGGAGCCGCGCCCCGGCCGCATCGCCGGGATCGTCCCGATCGACCTCGATCACCAGCGCGAGCGCGCCGCCGCGGGGTTCATCGCGCACAAGGAACGGGTGCTCCACCTGTTGAATCACTAGGACCCTATTGCGGCAGGTATTTCGCCAGGTCCTTCTCGATCGCCTTGGCATCCGCCGCGAGGCCCTGGTGAATGCCGGCGGCCATGTCGCCGGGGTAGACTTCCTCGCTGCCGGATTCGACACCTGCGAGGGCGGCCCGGGCAGCTTCCGCCGGCGCGAGTTTCGGCGGCGGGAAGTTCGGCTCCATCTCGGTGTCGCAGGCGCCGGGCATGATGGCGACGACGAGCGTCCCCTGGGGGGCGAGCTCGCCGCGGACGCCCTGGGTCATCGAGAGCGCGGCGGCCTTCGAGGCGCAAAGCGAGCCGTACATCGGCAGATTCACCCGCGCCAGGATCGAGAGCATGTTCACGATCGCGCCGCCGCCGTTCGCCTTGAGCACCGGCGCGAAGGCGCGGCACATCGCGAGCGGGCCGAAATAGTTCGTCTCCATCTCGGCGCGCGCGCTCGCGAGATCGCCGGCGGCGACGAAGCCGGCCTGGCGGTTGATGCCGGCGTTGTTGATCAGCAGCGAGACGTCGCGGCACTTGGCCGCCGCTGCGGCGATCTCGGCATGATCGGTGATGTCGAGCTTGATCGCCTCGACCTTGCCGGGATGCGCAGCGGCGAAATCTGCAACCGCGGCGGGGTTGCGCGCCGCAGCGTAGACCTTGGCGGCGCCGGCTTCGAGCAGCGCCGCGACATAGGCGCGGCCGATGCCGCGATTGGCGCCGGTCACCAGCGCGACGGCTCCCTTGATCTGCATTTCTGTCCCTCGCTGCAACTCCGCCCGGTCGCGATCGCGCGACCTAAGACCAGTTCTTCATCAGCTCATTCGACGGCAGACTCTCGTCGACCAGCTTTTTCGCCGTGGCGATGCCGGCAACCGGCAGCCCGGCCGGGTCGAGCGCGCCGATCTGCACCAGCACCGAGGCCTGATCCCAATAGATATGCTCGTTGTAGAGCTTGCCGCCGCGAAAGCGGATGATCGCGACGAGCGGAATCTCGACGTATTTGCCGGTCGGCTTGAGGCCGGGCAGCATCCAGTCGATCTCGATGTCGTGGGTGAAGCAGAACAGCATCTCGTCGACGACGCGGTCGCTGCCGATCGTCCGCGAGATCGGGATCAGCTTGGTGTCCGCCGGCGTCTTCGGGATGAAATAGTCGCGGTAGAAACGCGAGAGGTCGCGATAGCCGACGCCGCCGGTCATCGTCGGGACGTGGTTGACG
>JAQGID010000213.1 GCA_028291405.1 Rhodospirillales bacterium
GGCATCGATCCGCAGGCTTGGCTGACCGACACGCTCACCAAGCTTGCCGCCGGCCACAGCAATCTTCGCCGCGACCAACTCATGCCGTGGTGTTACGCCCCAGCTGTGGGCTGAGAACAGCGCTTACGTTTGTTGTCGCGCGAACCGCCCCAGCGAGCAAAGACGGCGTTCAGCTCGGCAGTTTGAAACGTCTTTACGTCCTGACCGTTCGGATCGCCCGCGAACCGGCCGAGACGTCGGGCGCAGTCGAAGAAGCCCGGCGCCGGTAGGCCGCCACGCGCCTTGCCGATGGCGAGCGCCGCCATGAACGGGCGGTCCGCTGCGGCGGCGTCTTCGACCAGGCTCTCCAGGTCCTCCATCACTCGATGGATGGAATGGGAGCTAGATCTGAAGAGCCTTCGCCAGCTCCTGGTAGGTAATGTGGATTCGGCGCTCCGCGACGTTCTCGAGGAATGCGCGCGCCCTTGCAAGCGTGCGTATCCGATCGTCCTCTCTCAAAAGTCGGCATTGTCCGCGGCAACGGTCCCGAGGTTCGTTTCTCGCTATCGATCAGTTATTGTCCAAGCTCGCCAACGCCGAGGCGTCGTTGAGGCTCCTGTCCGGCTTTACCACCACTGTCCAGGAGCGCGCACGGTAACGGAAGGTGAGGCGCGTGCGCCCCTCATCCTCGTCGATGCCCCGCTCGGTCACGCTGTAGACGAGACCCCGACGCATTTCTTCCTTGAGTGACTCCGTCGACAGGCCGAGCTTGGCCGCCAGGAATTCCGCGTCGACCACGATATCCCCGTCTTGGACGCTGATGACGGGTGCTGGGCACTTCATGCCAGGACGCCGTTCACCCGGTGCGTCCTTCGAGGAGTGAACTCGCTCGGCAGGCATGTCCTGACCAAAAACGATAGGCCGCCACGCGACAGCATCATCTAGTCGCCTCCCGGAGGACCAGACTTGGGCCCTGGTAGGCGTGTTGCCGCCGATGCCAGCCGCAACATAGCCAACGAGACTTGGGCCCTGATAAACAAGTGTGCCTTTGCATGGTCCGCATCAAGGACGCGTGGCTTATGTTCAACGGCCGCCGGATCTTGATGCGGACCCGGCGCGCTTGGTCATCTCGGTGTGGATGACGGGCACCGGATTGCCGACGAGGTCGAACAGGGAGTGCGCAAGAGAACGCGAGGCGTGGAGTGCGCCTGCTGCCAGCGGCAGCGGCGTGGTCGGAGGCGCCACGAACGCGTTATCGGGGCGGCGCCGACCGGCGGACCGCCGGGCGGGCGGTGCAGGAACGTGATGGACGCGAACGCCCCTAGCCAGGACTCTGCCGCAGCGAAACAGACATACACCCAATTGTTCGTGTAGCTGATCACAGCGAATGAGGAGAGCAGGTACCAGATGCTGCTCCAGGTCGCCGCGGGCACCCGTCTGCGGTTCGCCACGGCGGAGGTGAACATCACATAGACAGCATCGGTCGCGGCCGTGGCAAGCACGACACCGACGGCGGTCAAGGGATCAATGATAATCGCCGACATCGTGGTTCCTCCTAGAATGGTTTAAACTACGGAGAATGCACATGTATTCGATGGCCGGGCGCGCGTCTTGGACCTCGCAATGCACTCTGTGGATCAGTTGCCCGAGGCGGTCGAGAATGCCATGAAGCGGATGATAAGCGCCGTCGGCCTATTTGCGCGAGATGTCCGGCTTGGTTCTTCGCTCGTGCTCTAGACTTCCGCGTCGGACCGACAAAGTTTAGATCAGCCGAACCACCATGGAGAGGTCATCGGAAACGACGATTCGCGGAGGACCGGCGTATTGCGCGCTGCTGACCCAGCTTCGCCAAAGCCACAGTGAAACTGCGCAGACCGCATCGCGGCCGCGATCGACTACACCGCGTACGGTCGCGACCAGATCGGCGGCAAACAGATCGTAGGTGGCTGCCGCATCGGGGGCCGGATCTGTTGTTACCCTCTCCTGGCCTGCAATAGCGGCGCCGGGAATGTCCCGGCCGGGACGGTGGAGCGGCTCGCTGCGGGCGACGAAGCCAGTGGTGAAGGCGGCGCGATCGATGCATCGACTTTCCCAGTACCGACTAATAGATCGCCCTGTCGCGGTGTCGTGCCGTGTCGAGGTGTTTCGCCTGATCGACGTTCTTCGCATCCTTCAGCACGGTCCCGTCGAGGTCGGCCTCGGTCAGGTCTGCTCCGGCGAGGTTGGCGCCAGTGAGATCGGCGCGCGACAGATCAGCTCTACGCAAATTGGCACCCGAAAAGTTCGCAGCGCTCAGCGTTGCGAACGCGAAGATCACTTCTGTGAGATCCGCCCCGGAAAAGTCAGCCCCGGCGAGGTTGCTCCCGGACAGATCGTTCCGCACCGCGGTCTTCAACTGATCGCGTGCAATCCCCATGTGGGCGTGCGCGAAATTAGCGTTGCTCATCTCCGATTGGCTCAAGCGAGCCGTAATCCGCGCACCGGATAGATCGGCTCCGGCGAAGTTGGGTGCTTCGGTCCTCATGGGCGCCAAACTGGAGAAGGCGGCCGGGGCGTACACGCTGGCACCGGAGAGAGTTGCACCGGCAAAATTCGTGCGAATGATTGTGACGTGATCCAGCGTTGCCCCGGAGAGATTAGCGCCTGACAAGTTGGCGTTCGACAAGTCGGCGCCGTATAGGTTCGCCCCGGCGAGATTCGCGCGCTTGAAATCGAGATCGCTGAGATCGAGAAAGCTGAGATCCTTGCGCGAGAAGTCCGACGGCTGGTCAGAGCGGGCTCTGACCAGCGCTTCGGTGACTTGCCTGACGGTCAGATCCGCAGCTTGAGCACGGCCCTGTGCCATCAAGATCGTCGCGAGGAGGGCGAGGCGGATCATCGACGGGCGGTACATTGCGTGACCCGAAGCTCAGCTTCCGTAATCAGGCACACTATCTCATTTGGCACGGCTTCCGGATACCGGGCCGTCCGACCGTCTGGCGGCCTCCAGGGGGTAAGCCGCCGATCTACCGCCTGGTCGCCTTCGCCGGGCCGCCCGGTGGTTCCGCTCCCCTGTGGGGTTGTTAAGAACTGCGACTGGTTCGGCGCACTTTGTAGTGAACTTCAGCGCACTTTGTAGTGATCCGCGCCTCCAAGCCATTGATATTGGCTGCGAAAAACGCCCCGAATCTTTGAAATAGATAGGAGGCCTTCGGAAGGCTCGTGGGTTGCTCGGATGGACGTCGCCGGATTGGCGTGACGGAGCGGTGGCGCGGCATCGTCGTTGGCCCTCTATCAGGACCGGCAGCGTGCCAGCAGAGAAGTCAAGCGTCTGGCGCTGGAGCACGTCGGCGAGCTCGACAGAAAAATCGCGGAGTTGACCGCGATCCGAAATGCGATCTCCGAGCTTGCCGCGCGCTGCCACGGCGACCACCGGCCCGACTGTCCGATCCTCGTCGACCTCGAGACGACAATGCATTGAGTCAACTTGTGGAGGATTCCATGACAACCGCTCTTGCCGAGAAGACCTGCACGCCCTGCCGTGGCGGCATTCCGCCGCTCCTGCGCGACGAGGCCGAGAGCCTCCACGCGCAGGCCCTGGACTGGCAGCTTGTCGACGATGCTCACCGCATCGAGCGCACCTTCCGCTTCCGGAACTTCCGCGAGGCGCTGAGCTTCGTGCAGCAGGCGGGCGAACTTGCGGAGGCGGAGGGGCACCATCCGGACATCAGCTTCGGCTGGGGCTACGCAACCGTCTCGCTGCGCACGAAGAAGATCAAAGGGCTGCATGAGAACGATTTCATCATGGCGGCTAAGATCGACCGCATCGTCGGCATTTCGGTCGAACCGACGCTCGAGATGTAGGCATGCAACCGGGTCCTCTTGCGACGTTTCTCCCTGCGGTCGAGCAGGGATACGCTTGAACGCGCCCGGCTGAGCCATCCGACAACAGGAGGCGCGGAACAGGAGATCCGCATCGGAGAGCAAAATGCACCGGCTCCGACCGGAAGGGAGGTTTGTCATGACGACATATATCATTCTCGTCCAATGGACGGATCAGGGCATGCGCCGAGTGAAGGATTCACCCAGTCGCCTCGACAGAGCCAAGACTGCGCTGACGGAAATGGGTGGTCAGTTCAAATCCTTCTACATGACGTTTGGCGAGTATGATTTGGTGGCCGTATACGAGGCGCCCGATGACGCGGTGGCGGCAAGGTTCTCGTTGATGCTCGGTATGCTCGGCGACGTGCGCACCAGAACGCTCAAGGCGTTCCCTGAGCAAGCCTATCGCGAGATCATCAACTCCCTCGGATAAGAAGGCGACCATAGGGACCGGAGGACCTGTGCCGGGCCGGATTACTGGCACGAGACCCGGCGCCGTGCGAAATCCCGAAGTCGCCCTCAGCCGAAACGCATTGCTGTCGTGGCGTGCGTCCATTGCCACGTCTGTAGCCTGACAGACTCGGGCCTACGCCAATATCGCAGAGCCGGAGACAGTTCCGCAGCCCGGATGTTTTCGCGTGCCTGATGCAGCACCTTTAGAACTGTCGCATGTGTCGTGGCGGGATGGTCGTTGAACTTGTCGATGCTCTGATAACGGCGGCCGGTGACCCGCTTGATGGCATCAAGGATTGGCGATTCGAGGAGAGTGACGGCATC
>JAQGID010000225.1 GCA_028291405.1 Rhodospirillales bacterium
CTCGAACCAGAAGCGGCTGCCGGCGCCCGGCGCGCTGGCGGCACCGATCTCTCCGCCCATCAGCTCGACGAGCTGCTTGCTGATCGCCAAGCCGAGCCCGGTGCCGCCGAAGCGGCGCGTCACCGAATTGTCCGCCTGGGTAAATTTCTCGAAGAGCTGCGCGCGCATCGCCTCGGACATGCCGATGCCGGTGTCGGTGATGGTGAAGCGCAGCCAGACCAGATCCTCGCCGCCGGGACGCGCCGAGACCTCGACGCCGACCGCGCCGGTGCCGGTGAACTTCACCGCGTTGCCGATCAGATTGAGCAAGATCTGCCGCAGACGCGTCGGATCGCCGCGGAAGCCGCGACGAGCCAGCGGATCGATCGATACGCTGAGCGCAATCCCCTTATCCTTCGCCTTGGGGCCGAACAGGCCGGCGGCGCTCTCGACGGTCTCGACGAGATCGAAGTCGATGCTCTCGATATCGACCTTGCCGGCTTCGAGCTTCGAGACGTCCAGGATGTCGTCGATCACCGCGAGAAGCGCCTCCGCGCTGTCGCGAACCGCCACGGCGCATTCGCGCTGCTGGTCCGTCAGCTCCGATTTCAGGAGGATCGCGTTCATTCCGACGACGCCGTTCATCGGCGTCCGGATCTCATGCGACATATTGGCGAGAAAGTTCGATTTGACGCGGCTCGCCGCTTCCGCTTCGTCCTTCGCCAGGCGCAGTTGCCCGGCCGCCGCGGCAAGCTGGTTCGCCTTCCGCTCGAGCTCGATGCGCGAATCCTCCGAGCGACCGAATTGCGCTGCGATGATCCGGAAGAGGGCCGAGGATCCGATCGCGGCGACGATCGCCCCGATCGCGATCAGCGTCGATTGGTAGCGCCAATGAGTCAGCGCCTCGTCTTGCGCGACCGTGATATCGACGACCAGCGCGTATTCCTTGATCGGGTGAACGGACACCTCGCGCGTCACGCCGTCGAGATAGCCCGGCGACACGTAATTGCCGCCGCCCTCGTCGACGCGGCGATACCAGGGGGCCACCGGCGGCATCCGCGCGCCCATCTGGTTCTCGATATGCGGAAACCGCGCGAGGATCGTGCCGTCGCGGCGCAGCAGCGTCACCGAACCGCCTTGCTGCAACGTAATCGCCTTGTAGAAGTCTTCGAGATAATGGACGGCGATGGCGCCGGCGACGATGCCGAGGAATTCGCCGTTGGGTCCGCTGACCCGCCGCGCGATGTAGAAGGTCCAGATGCCCGACGAGCGCGACAGCACCGGGACGCTGATGAAGAGCCCGAGATCGGCGCGGTCGCGCAGCGCGATGAAGTAGTCGCGGTCGGTGACGTCGATCGCCGCGACCGGCCAGATCCGCGAGTAATTCTCGACCTTGCCGTCTGCGCCGAAGACGATGACCGCCTCCGATTGCGGCAGGCTCTTCAGCTGATTGCGCAGGAAGCGATGGACCTCCTCGCCCGCCGCCGCCCGCTTGAACTGCTCCGGCGTGCGGACGGCCGACGCCATGATCTTCTCGCGTATCTCCTGAACGACGAGATCGACGGCCTGCATCGAGCGCGACGTCTGCTCGGCAAGGACGACGCCGAGGTTGCGCATGTCCCGGCGGTAGTCGCCGACGGTCTCGCCTCGCAAATCGACGATCACCAAGCCGGCGGCGCATAGCAGGAGTACGGCCAAGACGTCGCCGATGGCGGAGAGATAGCGTCTCCACCGCGAACTGCTTCGTCGACCCGTTGTGCGCTCCATCGATCGCCCTCAGCGCTGACAGCGGGCAGGGCTCGCGCTGACGCGATTACATTGGAGCAGATCCAATTTTAAGGAGTGATGAAGATCGCCGGTCGAACGGCCGAGGCCAGGTGCCCGTCACGCGACATATTGACGTCATCAGAGAACTCTGCAATACAGATAGCTCTGATGACATTCACTCATCCGCCATCGCGAAAGAGGTCCTCGGTCATGACAGCAAACGGCGACACGCCGCTCGTCCGGGTCCGGCAGGCTCGCAAGACCTACCAGGTCGGGGCCGTCGAGGTGACGGCGCTGAAGGGCGTCAGCTTCGACATCGCGCGGCAGCGCTTCTCGATGATCGTCGGCCCCTCCGGAAGCGGCAAGACGACGCTCCTCAACCTCATCGGCTGCATCGATCTGCCGAGCGGCGGAAGCGTCGAGGTCGACGGCCAGGATCCGGCCACGATGCGCGACAACGCGCTCTCCGATTTCCGGGCCCGCGAAATCGGCTTCATCTTTCAGCATTTCAGCCTGATCCCGGTGCTATCAGCCTATGAGAACGTCGAGTACCCGCTGCTGATGATCGGCGAGAGCGCGGCGCGGCGACGCGAGGCGACGATGGCGATGCTCGAAGCCGTCGGCCTCGCGGACCAGCGCCGGCAGCGGCCGAACCAGCTTTCGGGCGGCCAGCAGCAGCGCGTCGCGATCGCCCGCGCCCTCGTCAAGCAGCCGAAGATCGTGCTGGCCGACGAGCCGACGGCGAATCTCGACAGCCGCACCGGCGCCACGATCATCGAGCTGATGCAGCGCATGCAGGCGCATTCGAGCACGACCTTCATCTTCTCAACTCACGATCCGCAGCTCATCTCGCACGCGCAGGAGACTTTCGTCATCCGCGACGGCGAACTGGTCGAGCATCACTTGGAAGGAGCGCAGTGATGTTCTTCAAGATCGCCTTCCGCAACATCCTGCGCAATCGCCGGCGCTCGGCGATGACCGGCCTCGCCGTCGCGGTCGGCGCCACAGCGCTGCTCGTCTTCGGCGCCTTCACCACCTACCTCTTCGCCGGCTTCCAGACCCAGGTGGTGCAGCGCGCCGGCCATCTCACCGTCTTCCACGACGGGTATTTCCTATTCGGCGCCGGCAACCCCGCGGCCTACGGCATCGGCGGCTACCACGACGTGATGCAGCTGATCGGCGGCGACCCGGTGCTGAAGCCGCTGATCAACGTGATGACCCCGTCGCTATCGCTGTTCGGCATTGCCGGCAATTTCGAGGCGGAGACCTCGAAGACGTTCTTCGGGACTGGTACGGTCCCATCCGACCGCGATCGCATGCGGCAGTGGAACGAGTACGGCGCCGGGCGGGTCTACGAGCCCGACACGCGGCTCTCCGACGACGATCCGACGCGCGGGTTGATCGGCGTCGGCCTCGCCCGCATCCTGGAAGTCTGCCCGAAGCTGAAGATCGCGGATTGCCCGTCGCCGTCGAAGCCGCCGGCCGATCCCGCCGCGCCGGCGATGGCGACCGAGGATTTCAGCGCCCTCGTCGAGAGCGATGCGACGGTCGATCCCAACGCCAAGAGCGGCATGCCGCGGATCGACCTGCTGGCAGCGACCTCAGGCGGCGCGCCCAATGTCGTGAGCTTCTATCTCAGCGGCGCCGACCCGCAAGGCGCCAAGGAGCTCGACGACAATTACATCGGCATGCATCTCGCGCTGGCGCAGCAGCTCGTCTACGGCCGCGGCGAGCACAAGGCGACCGGCATCGTCCTGCAGCTCCACCGCAGCCAAGACATCGCGGCAGCCCGCTCCCGGCTCGTTGCGCTGTTCAAGGAGCACGGGCTCGACCTCGAGGCGCGCGACTTCACCGAGCTCAACCCGTTCTACAAGCAGACGCTCAGCCTGTTCAGCGCGATCTTTCTCTTCGTCACGATCATCATGGGAGTGATCGTGCTCTTCACCGTGGTCAACACCATGACGATGACAGTCATGGAGCGGACGAACGAGATCGGCACGTCGCGGGCGATGGGCGTCAAGCGCCGCGGCATCCGCTGGCAGTTCCTGATCGAAGGCTGGCTGCTCGGAGCGCTCGGCGCGACCGCGGGCGTGATCATCGCGGCGATCATCGCGACGCTCGTCAACCGCGCCGGGCTAAGCTGGACGCCGCCCGGCAACACCAGCGCCATCCCGCTACGGCTCGAACTGTTCCGCAATGTGTCGCTGATCGTCGACACCTGGATCGGCCTCGTCCTGGTCGC
>JAQGID010000232.1 GCA_028291405.1 Rhodospirillales bacterium
CGGGGTTGCCGTCCTCGTCGACCGCGCGGAAATACTTGCCGTCGAGCATGACATGCGCCGGGTCCTCGCGGCCCAGCACGGTGTTCGGCTGGGTCCCGGCCGCGACCAGGATGGTGCGCGCCGGAAGAACGATCTCGTCGTCGCCCTCGCCCGCCAGGTGATGCGTCAGCCGCAGCGCCTCCGCGGCGCCGTACTGGTCGACCTCGACCGCCTCGGGGGTGAGGCCTTCGGCGAAGCAGATCCCTTCCTCGAGCGCCTTGGCGACCTCTTCGTGGTTCAGCGTATAGCTCGGCGCGTCGATCAGGCGGCGGCGATAGGCGATGGTGACGCCGCCCCATTCGTTGACCAGCCGGGCGAGCCGAGGCGAGCGGCCCTCGCGCGCGGCGGCGGCGCGCTCGGCGCGGATCGCCTTGCCGTGGGCGATGAATTCCTCGGCGGTCTCCGCCTCGGCCGGATGCCAGCCCGCCCGCACCACCGCGACGCCACGCTCGGCGACCAGCGTCTCGTAGCGCGCCAGGAACTTCTCGACCTGCACCGGATAATAGGCGAGCGATTCCGTCGCCGTGTCGATTGCCGTCAAGCCGCCGCCGATGACGACGACCGGCAGGCGGACCTGGAGATTGGCGATGCTGTCGGTCTTGGCGGCGCCGGTGAGCTGCAGCGCCATCAGGAAGTCCGAGGCCTGACGGATGCCGGGCGCCAGGCCGTTCTTCATCGGGATGACCGTCGGCCGGCCGGCGCCGGCGCAGAGCGCGATGTGGTCGAAGCCGAGACCGAAGGCGCTCTCGACCGTCAGCGTGCCGCCGAAGCGGACGCCGCCGAACATCGTGAACTGCCGCCGCCGCTCGAGCAGCAGGCGGATCAGCTTGAGGAAATTCTTGTCCCAGCGAACGGTAATGCCGTATTCGGCGACGCCGCCGAAACCCGCCATCACGCGGTCGTCGAGCGCTTCGAAGAGCTGCTTGACGTCGTGGACCGGCTGGAAGCTGCGGCGCACTCCGTGCGCGCTGATCCCGGAGATTTCCTCCGGCAGCGGCTCGATCTTGAGCCCGTCGACGGCGACGACGGTATGGCCGTCGTTCATCAGATGATGCGACAGGGTAAAGCCAGCCGGGCCGAGCCCGACGACCAGCACCTTGTAGCCGCTCTCCGGGAGCGGCAGCGGCCGGCGGATGTGCAGCGGATTCCAGCGCGTCAGCAGCCCGTAGATCTCGAAGCCCCAGGGCAGGCCCAGCACGTCCTTGAGCGTGCGAGTCTCGGCCTGCGGGATGTCGACCGGCTCCTGCTTCTGATAGATGCACGATTTCATGCAATCATTGCAGATGCGGTGGCCAGTCGCCGCCGCCATCGGATTGTCGATGACGACGATCGCCAGGGCGCCGATACTGTTGCCCTTGGCCTTGACCTCGTTGAGCTCGGAAATCTTCTCCTCGAGCGGGCAGCCGGCCAGAGCCACGCCGAAGGCGCTCTTCTGGAAGGCGCCGGTCTTGCGGTCCGTGAGACCCTTCGAGCAGCTGTCCTTGCCCTGGTGGGCGCACCAGATGCAGTAGTTCGCCTGGTCGAGGGCGCCGGTCAGGTCGGTCCCGGGGTCGGTCAGCGCGAAACCCTCGCGGTGGCGCCAATGCTTGGGCGGCAGGCGAAGCATCGCGACACCGTTCACGGTCTCGCTTTCGACCGGGACGAGATGCTCCATCACCAAGCGGTGCGGCACCTTGAAGAGGACGCCGCCATGATGCTTTGCCTGGCCGGCCGGCGACAGCGTCGCCCAGGCGGCATAGCTCGCCGCGAGGTCGAGCGCGGCGGCGTTGGCGGCGACGTCCTCCGACCAGCGCGCGACATGCGTCGCGAAGCTGAGCTCCGTCAGCTTCTCGCCGAACAGCGCCTCGAGCGCCGCCGCAGCGGCATCGGCGTCGATCTCGGCGGCCTGTTCGGGCGTCATGCCCTTGACGGCGCGGCGCTGCACGAAGAGACGCTTCACCGAGTAGAGCGGCGCCAGCGCTTCGTGGCGCGCCTGCAAAGCCCCCACCTCGGACGCGATGCCGAAGAGTCCGCCGATGAAATCCTCGAGATGCGGCGCCAGCGCCACGATCAGCTCGGACTCGGCCTTGGTCTCGACGGCGGACGGCTCGAGCCGCGCGGCCAGGAGTTGGTTGTGCAGACCGACATCCGTCTCGCGCAGATGGGCGATGAATGCCGCATCGAGCCGAACGAGACCGTCTCGGCGGTAGAGATCGTCAAATTCCAGGCCGTGCTGCAGCGCGAGTTGCGTCATGTCGATTGAAAATCCGGATCCTCGGGGGCCGCGTCTTATCGGCGAAACAATTGGTTTTGACAACCCGACAGCGGCGTGGCGGATCGTCGCCCGGTTGGAAAGGAACAAATAGGGATCGGAAGGGGCGGCGTAAAGCCCCCTTTCCCACCACCCATCCGGCAGCGCCCAACGCCCTGGACTGCCGGAACAATCTTATGAGGACGTTGTTTGCCGACGCCCGGCGACGGGCTAGGAAGTTGAACGACGTTTTGAAGGCTCCCGACCTCATGCATCTTACCGCCAGCGTTTCGCCCAGCACTGCCACCTGCCGCTTCTGTCGCGGTGCGCTGCACAGCATGGTCGACCTTGGCATGTCGCCGCTCTGCGAGAGCTTTCTCGCCGCCGACCAGATCAACGGGATGGAGCCGTTCTACCCGCTGCATGTCTTGATCTGCGACGACTGCCTTCTGGTGCAGATCGAGGAATACGTCAGGCCGGCGGAGATCTTCACCGAATATGCCTATTTCTCCGCCTATTCCTCCGCCTGGCTCAAACACGCCAGCAACTACGTCGATGCGATGACCGATCGGCTCGCGCTCGGCCCGTCGAGCCGCGTCGTCGAACTGGCGAGCAACGACGGCTATCTGCTGCAGTATTTCGTCGCCAAAGGCATTCCAGCGCTCGGCATCGACCCGGCCGCCAATGTCGCCAAGGCGGCCGAGGCACGCGGCGTCGAGACGCTGGTAGCGTTCTTCGACCGCGACACCGCGCGACGACTGCGCGAGGATCGCGGCGGCGCCGATCTGATCCTCGGCAACAACGTGCTGGCGCAAGTCCCTGATATCAACTCCTTCGTCGGCGGTATCGCGATCCTGCTGAAGGCGCAGGGCGTCGCCACGATCGAGTTCCCGCATCTCATGAAGCTGATGCAGGAGAACCAGTTCGACACGATATACCACGAGCATTTCTCGTATTTCTCGGCTCTGACGGCGCAGCGCATCTTCGCGGCGCACGGGCTACGGCTGTTCGACGTCGAGGAGCTGTGGACGCATGGCGGGTCGCTGCGGCTGTTCCTGGCGCACGAGGACGACACCAGCCATCCCACCCTGCCGAGCGTCGGGGCGCTGCTGGCGCGCGAGAAAGCGGCGGGGCTGGACGGGCTGCCGGCCTACGGCGCATTTGCCGAGCAGGTGCGGGAGACGAAGCGACGGATTCTCGAGTTCCTGATCGGCGCCAAGCGCGACGGCAAGAGCGTCGTCGGCTACGGCGCGCCGGGCAAGGGCAATACGCTGCTCAACTATTGCGGTGTCCGCACCGATTTCATCGACTATACGGTCGACCGCAATCCCTACAAGCACGGCCGCTATCTGCCGGGGACGCATATTCCGATCTTCCCGCCCGAACGGATCCATGAGACCAAGCCTGACTATCTCTTCATCCTGCCGTGGAACCTCAAGGACGAGATCATCCAGCAGATGGCGGAGATCCGCGAATGGGGCGGCAAGTTCGTCGTGCCGATCCCGGTTCCCACGGTGTATCCCTGATGCTGGGCCTCCGGCTAGCCGCGCGCGAGGGACCGCTGAGGCTGCTCTGCCTCGGAGCCCACTCCGACGACATCGAGATCGGCTGCGGCGGCACGATCCTGCATCTGATCGCGCAGGTACCGGAGATCGAAATCCGCTGGGTCGTCTTCACCGGCAACGAGCAACGGGCAGCGGAGGCGCGCGCCAGCGCCGCCGATTTCATGACCGGCGCGGCGCGCAGCGAAATCGTCCAGCACCGCTTCCGCGACGGCTACCTGCCTTACGAGGGTGCCATCGTGAAGGATGCGGTCGAGGCGCTCCGATGCAACTACGAGCCGGACCTGGTGCTGACGCATTACCTGTCCGACGCTCATCAGGACCACCGGCAGATCGCCGAGCTGACCTACAACACCTTCCGCAACCACCTCATCCTGGAATACGAGATTCCCAAGCACGATGGCGATCTCGGCAATCCCATGGTCTTCGTGCCGCTGAGCGAGGCCGAGGCTCGGCGCAAGACGGCGGCCCTCCAGCGGCATTTCGTCAGCCAGCACCGCCGCGACTGGTTCTCGGAAGAGACTTTCCTCGCGCTGATGCGGCTGCGCGGCACCTTCGCGCCAACGCCGAGCGGGCTTGCCGAAGGCTTCTATTGCCGCAAGGCAATCCTCGACTGACCCCTTTATGAGGAAGGCCGCGACGCTGGCCTTGCCGGGGCAAGACGGATAGAACGGTCGGTCCCCGCCGCAGCCCGCCAGTGAAGCCGATGCCTGCCTCGCCTGTTTCCTCGCCGCCGCGCCCAGCACGCGCCGACGATATCAAGCGAGGGATCGCCTACGTCAGCGGCTCGATCTTCGTCTTCGCGCTGGGCAATGTTTTCGTCAAGTATCTTGCCGCGGACTATCCGGTGTCGGAGATCGTCTTCTTCCGCAGCTTCTTCGCGCTTATCCCGATCCTCGCGATCATCTGGCGCGGCGGCAAGATCAACGTCTTTCACACGCGGCGGCCGCTCGCCCACCTGCTACGCGCCACGATGTGGCTGCTGTCATTCTACTGCTGGTTCTTTGCGATCAAGCTGCTGCCGCTCGCCGACGCCTCCGCCTTCTCGTTCACGGCGCCGATCTTCCTGACCGTGCTCTCGATGCCGCTGCTTGGCGAACGCGTCGGGCCACATCGCTGGGCAGCCGTTCTGGTCGGCTTCGTCGGCGTCGTCATCATGGCGCGACCGACCGGCGACGTGCTGCAGCTCGGCGCCCTTTTCGGCATCGCCAACGCGCTGTTCTATGCGCTGGGTTCGCTCGGCGTCCGCGAGATGAGCCGGACGGAGAAGAGCGAGACCATCGTCTTCTACACCCAGGTCTTCGGCACCGCCCTCTCGGGCGTCAGCCTGATCTTCGTCTGGGTGACGCCGAGCTGGACGGACGCCGCCGGGATGGCAGTCGTCGGTCTCGCCGGCGGCATCGGCCAGTATCTGATGACCCAGGCCTATCGCTACGCGCCGGCGGCGGTGGTCGGCCCCTTCACCTATACCTCGATTATCTGGGCGGTGATCCTCGGCTATGTCTTCTGGCAAGATCTGCCCGGGACCGAGGTCGTGGTCGGCATCGTGATCGTCGCCGCGAGCGGCCTCTACATCCTGCACCGCGAGACGCGCGGCGGGCCGGCGGAGGCGAGCCACGAGGCAGCCGGGTAGAGGCTGATTTATCGTTCGGCATTTTAGGCATTCGTCCGTTCCGAAACCCTTCGTTCACGCGTGGGTTCTATCACTCGCGCATGGTTCGGTCCCGCATCCCGGTCGTGATCTGCGCCGTCCTCCTGGCCCTCGCCGCACCCTCCGCGGCGGTCTGGGCGCAGACCGTCGTGCTGACCTCGAAGAGCCCGTATTGGATGGTCGGGGTCCGCGACGAGGCGATGAGCCGCGCCTGCTCGCTCGGCCGCTTCAACGGCGCCCGCGCCGACCGGCTGATCGCGCGCTTCGTCGGCAAGGACGGCGCGGATACCCTGACGGTCGCGACCGGGCGCGGCGGCGATCTCCGCGATCCCGGCGGCCTCGCCAAACCGATGGAGGTCTATTACTTCCGCAACGGCAACACGACGAGCTGCGAGGTCTTCGTCGGCGGCCGCAAGAAGGGGCCAGTCAAGAATGCCGCCCGTTAGCGGCGTCGATCACGCCGTTCGGGCGTGCGGCTTGTCGTTGATGCAGCGCAGCAGGCGCCAATAGCCGAATAGGTTGCTGGGACGGATCTCGCGAACGTCGAGCTTGCCGGCAGCGAGGAAACCGTCGAGCGGGAAATCGGCATGGAAGCCGATCCGGCCGGCGAGCGGCGCCAGACGCTTCTCGATGAAGCGCATCGCCGGATTCTCGCTGGTGAAGTGGTTGACGATGACGATCGTGCCGCCGGGAATGCAGACGCGCCGCATCTCGGCCGCGAAACGCGCCGGATCTGGCACCACCGAAGCGACGTAGAGAGCCAGGACGGCATCGAAGGAATCGTCGGCAAAGCTTAGCTGCTCGGCATCCATCTCGACCAGCGAATCGACGTTCTTGAGGGAGTGTCGCTCGACCCGCCGGTGCGCCCGCGCCAGCATCTCCGCCGAGACATCGATGCCGGTGATCTTCGCGTCGTGGCGGAAATGCGGCAGCGACAGCCCAGTGCCGACACCGACTTCGAGGATGCGCTGGTTTGGCCGATCGTTGGCGATCCGCACCGCCGCCTTGCGTCCGGGGTGGAAGACAGGGCCGAAGACCAGATCGTAGGACCCGGAAAAAAGCCGGTAGGTCTTGAGCGTGTCCTGCAAATCCATACGCACCTCCCTGGCAAGGCGAAGCCCGGTGGCGCGCCGCCTCCTATGCGTAACATTTCCGGAGCGGCAACGTCACCATTGCCGTTTAATTTGTAGGGCCTTTCGCACCAAGCGGCGCGCGGCCGTCAGGCGAGGATCACCCGCTCGGCCTCTAGACCCTTCTTGCCGTCGACGACATCGACCTTGACGCGCTGGCCGGGGTCCAGTCCGGTCAACCCGCTGCGGCGCAACGCGGTGACGTGGATGAAGACGTCCTTGCCACCGCTGTCCGGCGCAATGAAGCCATAGCCCTTGAGCGGCTCGAACCATTTCACGGCGCCCTCGAGCGTGCCGGCAACGCGTTGCACGCGGTGCTCGGCATCGGCGGCTGCGGCGCCGTTGTCGACCGCGATGACGTTGACCACGAGCGGCCCCTTGGCGCCGGCGCCGATCTCGCACGTGATCGCGGCGCCTTCGCGGACCTCGTCGTAGCCGGCGCGGCGCAGGATCGCCATCGGCAGGAATGCATCCGGCGATCCGTCGCCCATGAGGACGAAGCCGAAACCCTTCGTCGGGTTGAACCATTTGACCGTCGCGTCGACGCGACGGGCAACCAGTGCGTCTTTCGCGACGCCGGAATCGGGACTACGATCGTACATGGCGGCCCTATGTACAAAATACGACAGCGCAGAATAGTCCAGAAACGCGTCTTAACGCCATAGTAACCATGACGGCACTGACTTAAGTTAGGCTTCGCCCTTCGCCACCAGTCAGATTTGTATTTGCTGAACGGCGACGCGCCACGATCGAGCCGCCGCCCGAGGGTGGCCGCCAATGCCTCGAACCGACCGAAGCGAGCCGAATGCGCGGCGACCGGCCCTCTCACCGCGTATGGTCAGCAATGACCACACCGTCGCGCACGACGCCGAAGACGACGTTGTCGCGGCCAATCGCCTCGTGATCGATGGCGGTGAAGGGCCGGCGATAGGTGGCGATCACCCCGTCGACCGGCTGCGCGAGGTTTTCCAGCGCATCCTTGATCTTCGGCCCGTCGACCGACTGGGCCTGCGTGATCGCGGCGGCCAGCAGCTTGATCGCGTCGTAGCTCTGGGCGCCGGCGGGAGGCGTCGGAATGTGGTCCGTCGCGAAACGCCGCCGGTAGGCGTCGACGAATGCACGGCGACGGGGCACGCCGGAGGCCTCGATAAAGGTCTGCGGCATCTCCGCTCCGTCGCCGGCGGTGCCGGCGGCGCCGGAAAAACTGTCCATCGATAACGTCCAACTGCCGACCAGCGGTGCCGGCCAACCGATTTCGATGCGCGACAGGGCGACATGGGCGAGTTCCGGCCCGATGCCGTAGGTGAGGATGACGTCTGCATTCGCAGCGCGGGCGCGCCGCAGCTGGTCGTTCATATCGGTGTCACCGATGTTGAACTTCTCTTCCGTCACCGCCTTAAGCCCCAAGACGGCCAGCGCGGCCTCGAGATCGGCGCGACCGAGACGTCCGTAGCTCGTCGTGTCGTGAAAGATCGCCGGCCGCAAGTAGCCCTGCTTCACGACCATCTCGGCGATCAGCGAGGTTTGCAGACGGTCGTTCGCCGCGACGCGGAAGATATAGTTGGCGGCGTAGCCCGGCGGCACAAAGCGCGTCGTCACGAGGGTGCCGGTTGCCGCGCTGACGATCAGCGGGACCTCGTTCTCCTCGAAGAAGGGCGAGGCAGCGAGCGCGACCCCGGTATTGGCGAGGCCGACCGCCGCGACGATCGCGTGATTTGCAGTCAACTGGGCGGCGACCTTGGCGCCGAGCTCATTGTAGGATTCGTCGTTGCGTTCGACGATGACGATCGGACGGCCAAGCAAACCGCCGGCGGCGTTGACCTCCTCGACGGCGAGGCGCGCCCCGTCCCGGATCGAGATGCCCTGGGCCGAGGTGCCACCGGTGAAGGGGCCGATGACGCCGATCGAAATCGGTGCCAGATCCTCCGCGGCGGCGCGGCTGCTCGCGGCAGCGAGGCCGAGCAGGACGATCGCCGCGACACGACGCAGCGGGGGAAGGCCCGCACCGTCGGTCATTCTGCGGCCACCGCCAAGGCCGACGCGCACGGCAGGGTGAATCGAACCATCGTTCCGACATCGGGCTCGCTCTCGATCTCGAAACTGCCGCCGTGCTCCTCGACGAGCGATTTGGCGAGCGGCAATCCCAGCCCCGTCCCCTCGTACATGCGGGTCAGCTTGTTGTCGATCTGGCCGAACGGCTTCAGCGCCAGCGGAATCTGATCCGGCGTCATCCCGATGCCGGTGTCGCGAATCTCGACGACGACGCAGTCCCGTCCCGGCCGCACGCGAATGGCGACGGCGCCCCCGTCCGGGGTGAATTTGATCCCGTTGGACACGAGGTTGAGGAGGATTTGCCGGACCCGCACCGGATCGGCCTCGACGAGCGGGCAAGCGGCGTCGAGATCGCGGATCAGGGTGATCGTCTTCTTTTCGGCCTGCTGCTTGAGGAACTCGACGGTGACGTCGATCGCCATGGCGACGTCGACCGGCTCGCGCTGCAGCACCAGCTTGCCGGATTGCAGCTTGGCCATCTCGAGGATGTCGTTGATGATGTCGAGCAGATGCCGGCCGCTCCTGCCGATCACAGCGCCGTACTCGACATAGCGCGGCTGTATCGTTCCGAACATCTGGTTGGCGATGATCTCTGAGAAGCCGATGATCGAGTTGAGCGGCGTCCGCAGCTCGTGGCTCATGTTGGCGAGGAACGCGGTCTTCGCCTGATTGGCGGCCTCGGCATCCTCGCGTGCCGACCGTTCGGCCCGCTCGCTCTGGCGCAGCGCATCCTCGCGGATTTCGCGGGCACGCGCCTCGTTCATCAGCATGCGCGCCATGAATGCCGCGATCGCCGTCATCACCACCATCATGATGACGTCGGCCGTCAGGAAAGCGCGGAACGTCGGGGTACGCGCCGCCGACGGGGTCGCGACGGCGATTTGCGCCGGCAGGCCGGGCACCTGCCTCACATTGGGGATGAGGTTCCGGTTGCGCTCTAGAAACCCGGCCATCGTCGGCTCGCCCATCGGGGCATTCAGTCCCGGATCGCTCACGGCGAGAACAACGCCGTCGGCTCGGGCAAGCACGGCGGCGCCGCCGAAACCCAGCTGCGCCTCGCTGTAGAAGCTCGAGAAGTAATCGGGCGCGGCGATCGCCGCGACAACGCCGCGGAGATTGCCGTTACTGTCGAGGATCGGCCGGCTCATCGCGAAAAACGGCTTCTTGTCGGCGCGATTGATCAGCAGGCGATCGATGAACAGGCTGTCGCCGCGCCAGCGCTTCTGCTCGGTGAAGAACTCGCGGTCGGAAACGTCGAGCGTCGTCTCCGGCCAGCGCCGCGAATCATGGACCCGGACACCCTCCGCGTTGGTGACGATGATGGCACGGACCTGCGGCAGCTTGGCGACCGTGTCGGTAAGCAGCATGTGGATCGCGATGGAGCGGCCGCCAAACTGGGGGTTCGCGCCGATCTTGTCGACCAGCACCTCGAGCGCCTGGTCGACCGAGCCGAGGGCGCGGCTGGCGTGCTCGGCGAGAATCGCGGCCTTGGCATGGCGGTCCTGATCGGTGCTGGCGACGATCGCATGCCAGAGGCGCTCGATGTACACGACATTGGCGACGTGGCTGATCGCGAGCAGAATCGTGATCGTGATGACGATGTTGCGCGACAACGATCTTTGCCAGAAGCGCGCACCGCGCGGTTCCTTCGCGTCGATGCAATGATCGAGTGCTACAGCCACGTTTTTTTTACCGTCGTCGGCAGTCTCGCAGCAAATTTGGACATCATAGGTAAACATTTGCTTTATTTAGACTGACCGAAGCACTTTCGGCACGCGAGCCCGGCAGTAGCGCGCACTTGCCGCGATCTGACCCCGATTCTTGTATGCAAGAAGCCGAGACTGACGACCGGCGCACTCGTGTTCTCCAACCCGTTCACCACCCCGCCCCGCCGCCGATCCGTTGTTCGTCTCCGCCGCCGAAGCCTACGGCGACCAGGTCGTCGATGTCGTGCTGAGCGGCGACGGTGCCGCCGGGTTGCGGGTGATGAAGCAGAAGGGCGGCACCGCGCTCGTACAGCAGCCGGAGGATGCCGCGGCTCCCGTCGATGCCTTTCGCGGCGATCATGGTGGATCATCCGGACAGCTGCCTGCCGGTCGAAGAGATCGCGCGCATCATTGCCATGTACTGCGAACGTCAGACGCCGCCGGCCGATCTTCGGCCTCAAGCTTCCGGCTGCCCGTGATACCGGCCGGCGACGG
>JAQGID010000284.1 GCA_028291405.1 Rhodospirillales bacterium
TCACCGCGACGAAATTAAGGCCGAGCTTGGTGTCGCGCTCCATCGTCCAGGTCGTGTTGCGGGTCAGCACGTCGATCTCGCCGGACTGGATCGCGGTGAAGCGCTGCTGCGCGCTCAGCGGCACGAACTTGGTCTTGTTCGCGTCGCCGAGCACCGCGGCGGCGATCTGGCGGCAGAAATCGACGTCCAGCCCGGTGTACTTGCCCTGCGAATCCGCCATCGAGAAACCGGCGACGCCGGTCGAGACGCCGCAGGTCACGACCCCGTTCGCCCGCACCTTGGTGAGCGTCGGACCCGCCGCGGCGGCGGGCAAGATGCCAGACACGGCGGCGAGGAGCCCGACGGTGACCGAAATCATCCCAATCCGGCGCATCCGGAGCCCTCCTGCCCTGAATTTGGAAAATCCCGCTCGTCGACACTGATGCGTGTCATGGAGCCGCGTGAAATCGCGATGAGTTACGCTAACATAGCGTGGCTCTTACCGGCAATGCGCGGCCTGCATCAGACGCGAGCGCCATCTCCCGCCGTCATTGCGAGCGCGCCTATGCAAGAGCCGCCCTGCCTCCTTATGATGCCGGCCGCAACTCTCGGGCGATCATCGATGACGGACAAGACGCGCAAGATCGACACCATCCTGACCCATGCCGGCAGCGACCCGGCGGCGAATTCCGGCGTCATCAACCCGCCGGTCTACCGCGCCTCGACGGTGATCCATCCGACGATGCAGTCGCTCGACGACCGCCAGAAGGACCGCTTCGCCCCCGGCAACATGAGCTATGGGCGGCACGGCACGCCGACCACCTTCGCCTTCGAGGACGCCGTCGCCGAGGCCGAGGGCGGCGCCCGCGCCGTCGCCCTGCCGTCGGGCTGCGCCGCGATCTACGCCGCGATCCTCGCCTTCGTGCGCGCCGGCGACCATGTGCTGATCGCCGATCACGTCTACGGCCCGACACGCAGCTTCGCCAACGGCTTCCTCAAGCGCTTCGGCGTCGCGACGACCTTCTACGATCCGATGATCGGCGCCGGCATCGCCGGGCTGATGCGCGACAATACGAAAATCCTCTTCATGGAGAGCCCCGGCTCGCTGACCTTCGAGGTGCAGGACGTGCCCGCGCTCGTCGCGGAAGCCCGGCAGCGCGGCGTCGTGACGATCATCGACAACACCTGGGCGGCGCCTCTCTTTTTCCACCCGATGGCGCTCGGCGTCGATGTCTCGGTGATCTCGGCGACGAAATACATCGTCGGCCATTCCGACGTCATGGCCGGCGTCGCCGTCTGCAACGCGGCGACCTTCCCCGGGGTCCGGCATTCGGTCGCCGAGCTCGGCTACAACATCGGCCCCGACGAGTGCTACCTCGCCCTGCGCGGGCTGCGCACCGCCGGCGTCCGCATGCGCCAGCACGAGAAGCAGGCGCTCGCCCTCGCCCGCTGGCTCGATGCACGGCCGGAGGTCGCCCGCGTGCTGCACCCGGCGATGCCCTATCACCCCGGCCACGAGTTCTGGAAACGCGACTTCACCGGCTCGTCGGGCCTCTTCGGCATCGTCCTCGAGCCGGCGTCGAAGACCGCCGTCGCCGCGATGCTCGACGGCATGAAGCTCTTCGGCATGGGCTACAGCTGGGGCGGCTTCGAGAGCCTGATCCTGCCGGCCGACCCCGGCCATCTGCGCAGCGCGACGCGCTGGCAGGATTCCGGCCCGGTGCTGCGCATCCACGCCGGGCTCGAGGATCTCGACGATCTCGTCGCCGATCTCGATGCCGGCTTCGCGCGGCTGCGGGGAGCCGGCTGATCGCGATGGGGCTGACGCCGCTCGAGATCGAGGCGCTCACCCTGTCGCTGCGCGTCGGCGTCTGGAGCACGATCTGCAGCCTGCCGCTGGGGATCGCCGTCGCCTTCCTGCTGGCGCGCCGCGACTTTCCCGGCAAGCAGCTGGTCAACGGCATCATCCATTTGCCGCTCGTCCTGCCGCCGGTCGTCGTCGGCTATGCGCTGCTCGTGCTGCTCGGGCGCAATGGCATCATCGGCGCCTGGATGTACGCGAGCTTCGGCGTCACCGTTGCCTTCAAATGGCAGGGCGCGGCGATCGCTTCGGGCGTCATGGCGTTTCCGCTGCTCGTCCGCGCGATCCGCCTGTCGCTCGACGCGATCGACCGCGGCCTCGAGGCGGCGGCGCGGACGCTCGGCGCCGGAAGGCTGCGGGTCTTCTGCACCGTTACGATGCCGCTCGCCGCCCCCGGCATTCTCGCCGGCGCCGTCCTTGCCTTCGCACGCAGCGTCGGCGAGTTCGGCGCGACGATCACCTTCGTCTCGAACATCCCGGGCGAGACGCGGACGCTGCCGATCGCGATCTACAGCCTGACCCAGACGCCCGGCGGCGACGCCGCTGCGCTGCGCCTCACCATCATTTCCGTCGTGCTGGCGATGGCCGCCCTGCTCATCTCCGAATTCCTCGCCCAGCGCATCGCCCGCCGCATCGGCCAAGCGCCGGCAACGGCATGATCGAGATCGCCGTCGAGCGCCGCCTCGGCGACTTCCGCCTCGCCGCCGAGTTCACGACCGAAGCCGCCGGGATCACCGCGCTCTTCGGCCGTTCCGGCTCCGGCAAGACGAGCCTCGTCAATGCGATCGCCGGGTTGCTGCGGCCCGACCGCGGCACGATCCGCATCGGCGACGAGATCCTCTTCAGCTCGGAGCGCCGCATCGACCTGCCGCCCGAGCGCCGCCGCATCGGCTATGTCTTCCAGGACGGACGGCTGTTCCCGCATCTCTCGGTGCGCAGCAACCTGACCTACGGCATGCGCCGCCGCGGCGCCGTCGGCTTCGACGCCGTCGTCGACCTCCTCGGCATCGCGCATTTCCTGGCGCGCCGGCCGCGCGAGCTCTCGGGCGGCGAGAAGCAGCGCGTCGCGATCGGCCGCGCCCTCCTCAGCAATCCCCGCCTGCTGCTGATGGACGAGCCGCTCGCTTCGCTCGACGCGCCGCGCAAGGCGCAGATCCTGCCCTTCGTCGAGCGGCTGCGCGACGAGCTGAAGATTCCGATCGTCTACGTCAGCCACGCGATGGACGAGATCATCCGCCTCGCCGATACGCTCGTCCTGCTGTCCGAGGGCCGTGTCGCCGCGGTCGGCAGCGTCGCATCGCTGACCAGCCGCCTCGACCTGCGGCCGCTGACCGGCCGCTACGAGGCCGGCGCCGTCATCCAGGCCGCCGTCGCGCGCCAGGACGCCGGCGACGGGCTCAGCGAGCTGGCGTTTCCCGGCGGCCGGATCGTCGTGCCCCGCGTCGACCTGCCGCACGGGACGCCGGTGCGCGCCCGCATTCGCGCGCGCGACGTCTCGCTGGCGCTCGCGGCGCCCGAGGACATCTCGATCCTCAACATCTTCGCCGGCCGGATCGTCGAGATCGCCGACGAGGCGGGCGCGCAAGTCGACGTCAGCCTCGACATCGGCACCCCGGCGGCGCCGGTCGCGCTCTGGGCTCGCGTCACCGCCCGCTCGGCCCGCCATCTCGGCCTCGCGCCGGGAATGCCCGTCGTCGCCCTCGTCAAGGCGGTGGCGCTCGACCGCACCAGCCTCGGCAGGCTGGGAAGCCAGCGAAGCGACGAGGAGGAGGAATGACGATGGGGCCGTCACGATACCGCAACAGGCTGCACGACCGCCCGTAAGTGGCCGCGCGGCGCCGGGCCTCAGAGCTTCTTCAGAAAATCGATCAAGGCCGCATTGACCTTGGCCGGCTGCTCCTGCTGGGTCCAATGGCCGCAATCCGCGAGGCGAAGGATGTCTCGCAAGCCGGGGACCTGATTGGGCAGGTCGGCGATCACGCGATCGGCCCCGGGAAAGCGCGGAACGATGTCGCGGTCGCCATGAATGTAAAGCGCGGGGACCGTGATCTTGGCACCGGCGAAAGGCGCCAGCAGCTCCCAGTTCCGGTCGATGTTCCGGTACCAGTTCAGCCCGCCGCCGAAACCGGTCTTCTTGAACGCCGCGACATAGTGATCGAGGTCGGAATCGCTCAGCCAGGCGGGCAGCCACGATGGAGGCGACATCGCTCCGAGGATTCCCTTCGCGGTGTAGACCATGCCCAGCGTCTCGCGCGGCTGGCCCTCGCCGAAGCCGGAGCAGAGCACCGTCCGCATTGTCGTCCGGACGTCGCGCTCCAGCTCGGCCTCGGCGACGCCCGGCTGCTGGAAGTAGAGCTGGTAGAAGATCGCGCCGTCGCGACGCGGCATCACGCTCGTCGGTCGCACCGCGACGCGCGGGCGAAACGGCACGCTGAGACCGACCACGCCGCGAAACAAATCAGGCCGCAGCAAGGCCGCATGCCAGGCCACGGGCGCACCCCAATCGTGGCCGACGATCACGGCCCGGTCGGTGCCGAGCGCCGCGACCAGGCCCACCATGTCGCCGACGAGATGCAGCAGGGTGTAGCTCGCGACGTCCGGCGGACGAACGGTTTCGCCGTAGCCGCGCATGTCGGGCGCCACCGCCCGGAAGCCGGCGGCGGCGAGCGCCTCGAGCTGGTGGCGCCACGAATACCAGCCTTCCGGAAAGCCATGACAGAGCAGCACGAGAGGTCCTTCGCCTTGCTCCGCCACGTGGATGCGAATCCCGTTGCTCTCCAGGATGCGATGGCTGATCACGCTCATGCTTCCCTCTCGAAATTGGCCTCTCGAAATCGGCCTCTCGAAATTGGCGATCTCACGCTATTCGGCGAACAGCATACCTCAGGCTTCCGCCATTTCCGCTTCCAGCCGTCGCGCGATCTCCGGCTCGCGCAGCGCGGACTCGGGCTTGATGAACTGGCGGACCTCCAGCATCAGCTTGTGGATTTCCGGGTCCCGCGACGCCACCCGGTTCAGCGTCGCCCGGAAGCGGAGCGACGTCCGTATGTCGGCAGGCCGCTCACCCCGCGTCTCGGGATGCGCGAAATCCGGAACCGCCGCCATGGACCACGCGGCGGCGATGACCGGTTTCACATCGGCCAGGAAGGCCGCCGCCAATCCGGCGAGCGGGTCCTCCTCGCCAGCCCGGTTTCGAAGAAGCATTCCGAGAGAAGCGGCCTCCTTCGTCGCGACGGTCATGCCCTGACCGTGGATCGGATTGAAGCGGCAGATCGCATCGCCGATCAGGAGCAATCCTCGCGGAAGGTCAGCGAGACGCTCGTAGTGCAACCAGCTGCTTTCGGGCAAGACGGAGCGATGGACCTTGTCCAGCGGCTTCGCATTTTTGATCGCCTCGTAGATCGTAGTGGTCCTGAGTTGCCGCGCAAGCGCGAGGAATCCGTCGATGTCCGGCGGCAGCGGGCCGCCATGTCGCTCGGTGAGGAGGACGATCCATCGGCCACCCTCGATCGGCATCACGTAGCCGGACCTGGAATTTGCCGGCATGTCGGAATAGGTCACCGCCACTTTCCAGCTCGGCGGCCTCTTCGGAATCGCAAAGATCGCCGTGGCATATTTCATGTCGATGCCGATGGTCGTCAGCTCGGGTAGCGGCCGCCCCGTGGCCCGGAGAAGCGCCGGGGTGAGCTTGCCTCTGGCGGAAGCGTCGACGACGAGATCGGCTGGGACCGTCAGCTCTGCGCCTTGCGTCGTCTCGTATGTGACGCCGGCGACCGACCCGTCCTCCGCCGCGACGATGTCGAGGACACGGCAGCGTTGCTGGAGCGTGACATTCGGCAACCGCATCACGCGCTGCCGCAGGATGCCTTCGACCAGCGGCCGCGACATGGTGTAGGTGACCCAGCCGAGATCGCGCTGGGGAAATGGGTCGTAGCCCGGAAGCTCGTCGCGACGGTCGAGTCCGACGCGATACGGCACGGCTCCCGCCGCGATCAGATCGTGATCGAAGCCGGGAAAAATCGCGCAGAGCGCACGCAGCCCGCCGTCGAGGAGGCCATGCAGATGCCGAGACTGCGGCACGCCGGGTCGCGGCGAGACCTCGAGCGGCAGCTCGTCGCGTTCCAGCACGGTCACGCGCCTGAAATGGCCGGCGAGCGATCCGGCGGCTGCCAAACCGCCCATGCCTGCGCCGATGACGATGGCGTGGTCGCCGACCATTGGGGAGGCCGGCGAATCCTGAGACGGGTCTCGAGTCGGTAGAGGACTCGCCGTGAATTGTCCGGGTGCGTTCATGCCAAAGCTCCTCGAAGTCCGGCCGAGGAGGATTGGGGATCTTCGCTACCGTACGATATCAGTGCCGCGGAGAGTAGCTACCGATGTAACGGAACACGAGGACGCGCGGGAATGGGCCGAAAGTTCTGAACGATCCGGAACTCCTGGACCCGACGATCCCGTCTGCTTAAGAATCGATCGCGAAATCATCCGGACCGGGGGGAACGACATGCGTCTCGTCACATTGCGGCGGCAGGGGCCCGGCGGCGCCGGGATCGTTCTCGGAGACGAGATCCTCGATCTCGCCGGCTGCGCCGAGGTCATTCCCGCCGCTCGGGCCCTGCCGGCCAGTCTGCGCGGCATCCTCGCAGGCGGCGACGCTAGTCTCGACTTCCTGCGCCGCGTCGCCGATCTCGCCCTCGGCGACGCCGACCGCTTGCGCGAAAGCCGCGCCCTCGTTCCCGCCGCCACGGCGATTCTCGCCGCTCCGCTCCCCGACACCGGCATGATCCTTTCCGCCGGGCTGAACTATCACGCGCATCTCCACGAGATGAACACGCCGGTCCCGACGCGGCCCTATGCCTTCGCCAAGAGCGCCGGCGCGATCATCGGTCCCGGCGAGGCGATCGTACTGCCGCCTGCCGCGCCCGACATGGTCGATTGGGAAGGCGAGTTCAGCGCCGTCATCGGCCGCCGCTGCCACAACGTCGCAGCAGCCGAGGCGCTCGACTACGTTGCCGGCTATACGCTGATCAACGACGTCTCGGCGCGCGACTGGGTGGCGCCGGTCTTCGCGGCAACGGGCACGATGGGGCCGGTCATGGCCTGGGACCAGAACCTCCTTGGCAAGCAGTTCCCGACCTTTTGCCCGATGGGCCCAGCGCTGGTGACGCGCGACGAGATCGCCGATCCCGACGCCGTCGAGCTGACGACGTCGCTCAACGGCGAGATCATGCAGTCGGCGAATACCAGCGACCTCGTCTTCGGCGTGCGGCAGCTCATCGAGTTCTACTCGCGATTCTACGTCTTCCAGCCCGGCGACGTGATTACCACCGGATCGCCCGCCGGCGTCGGCTACGGCCGGACGCCGCAGATCTTCATGAAGCCCGGCGACCGGATCGAGGTTCGCGCCAGCGGGATCGGCGTCCTCTCGAACCCAGTCGTCGCCGGGTAGACACTCGCGGCGCCAAACAGGATGCCGCCACCCGGGAATCAGCCGTCAGTGCGAGCGAAGCGAAGCAATCCGGGCGATCGGACCAGTCTGGATTGCTTCGTCGCTACGCTCCTCGCAATGACGAATCTCCTGGGACGTTAGGCATCATCTCATCGGTCCTCTTCGCGCTAAAAGAGATGTACCGTTGAAATAGGACCAAAAAGGGTATATATGTATTATTCGGTTATGTCGGGGATCTGGCTGTGGCGCAAGAAGACCTCACGAACGGAAAGCGAAAGCCACACGCCCGCCCAGAGCATCTCCAAGCCCGACTGGCTGTATCCCGCCTGTTTTTACAGATCCACCCCGTGTCGCGCTTCAAATCTGCCCATTTTCCGTGCAATCCGTCCCTTTCTCTCTACCCAGGAAGGGGTGGCGAACGGCCCATGCGTCGGCTAGGATCGGCAGGGTTTTTGCACGGCGGGGGCCGTGCCGGGATGCGGCCAGGGGCGCGGTCGTCGGCCGCGGTTCGAACGGGGGTTTCCATGATGCGGATCGGGTATTTCGGCGCGGTCGTGGCCGGCGCCGTCGCCACGCTTGCGCCGGCGCAGGGGAGCGCGGCGGACAAGGTCAAGATCGGCTTCGTCACAACCCTCTCGGGCCCGGCGAGCCTCAACGGACAGCATATGCATGACGGCTTCTACCTCGCGGTCGACGAGCTCGCCGGCAAGATCGGCGGGCTGCCGGCCGAGATCAGCAAGAACGACGACCAGGCGAAGCCCGACGTCGCCAAGCAGATCGCCGAAAGACTGGTCAAGCGCGACCAGGTCGATGTCGTCACCGGCGTCATGTACTCGAACATCCTGCTGGCGCTCTACGGAACGGTCGTGGATTCGAGGACGCTGATGATCAGCTCGAACGCCGGCCCCTCGCAGGTCGCCGGCAAGGATTGCTCGCCCTATTTCTTCTCGACCTCGTGGCAGAACGACCAGCCGCACGCCGCCGCCGCGATCTCGGTGCAGAAGGCCGGGATCAAGAACGTCGCGCTGATCGCCTCGAACTACCAGGCCGGGCAGGACGCGATGGCCGGGTTCAAGTCCAAGTTCAAGGGAAAGGTCATCGACGAGATCTACGTGCCGCTGAACCAGCTCGATTTCTCGGCCGAGATCACCAAGCTTGCCTCCGAGAAGCCGGATGCGATCTACGCCTTCGTCGCGGCCGGCGGCACGCTCCCCTTCGCCAAGCAATACGTCGAGGCCGGGATGATGAAGCAGATCCCACTCTACAGCGCCTTCATGTTCAACTCGACGACTCTGCCGGCAGTCGGCGACCTCGCTTTGGGGGCGCGTTCGGCGGCGTTCTGGACGGTCGATCTCGATAATGCGGCGAACGCGAAATTCGTAGCCGCCTTCCGCAACAAATACGATCACGACCCGTCGGTCTATTCGGCGCAGGCCTATGACTCGGTGTACCTGATCGATGCTGCGGTGCGCGAGATCAAAGGGCACGTCGAGGATCGCGAGGCCTTTATCAAGGCGCTCGCGACGGTGCGCTACGATTCCGTGCGGGGGCCGTACAGGTACAACAACAATCACTTCCCGATCGAGAATTTCTACGCGACCGAGATCATCAAGGCGGCAGACGGCCATCCGATCGAAGCGAACAAGGACGTCATCCTCAACGACGACCAGGACGACTATCACAAGCAATGCCCGCTGAATTGATCGGCGCGACCGGCGACACCAATCAGGAGAGATGAATATGCGGATCGGAACCTTCGGCGCCGTCGTCGCCTGCGCCCTCGCGCCACTCGCAGCCCAGCCGGCACAGGCGGCCGACAAGATCAAGATCGGCTTCATTTCGACGCTGTCGGGGCCGGCGGCGCTGCCCGGCATCGACCAGGGAAACGGCTTCTCGCTCGCCCTCGAGGAGCTCGGCGGCAAGGTCGGCGGCCTGCCTGCCGAGGTCAGCAAGAACGACGACCAGTCGAAGCCCGACGTCGCCAAGCAGCTGGCCGAGAAGCTGGTCAAGCGCGACCAGGTCGACGCCGTCGTCGGCGTCATCTATTCGAACGTCATGATGGCGATTTACAACGCGGTGGTCGACGCCAAGGCGATCATGATCAGCGCCAATGCCGGACCCTCGCAGATCGCCGGCAAGGATTGCTCGCCCTATTTCTTCGCGACCTCGTGGCAGAACGACGCGCCGCATGCCGCCGCCGGCGCCTATGTGCAGCAGCAGGGCGTCAAGAAGGTCGTCATCATCGCCTCGAACTACCAAGCCGGCCACGACGCCGCGGCCGGCTTCAAGTCGAAGTACAAGGGCGAGGTGATCGACGAGATCTACCCGGCGTTCGGCCAGCCCGACTATTCCGCCGAGATCACCAAGATCTCATCCGAGAAGCCCGACGCCATCTATGCCTTCATTCCGGGCGGCGGCAACGTCCCCTTCGCCAAGCAATGGGCCGAGGCCGGGCTGACCAAGACGATAACCCCCTACAGCGCCTTCATGTACGAGGCGGTGACGCTGCCGGCGATCGGGGAGGCCGGGCTAGGCGTCCGCTCCGCCGCCTTCTGGACCTACGATCTCGACAATCCGGCGAGCAAGAAGTTCGTCGCTGCCTATCGCAAGAAATACAATGCGTACCCGGCGGTCTACGCGGCGCAGGCGTACGACGCGGTGCTGCTGCTCGACGCCGCGGTGAAGGCGGTGAACGGCAAGATCGAGGATCGCGACGCCTTCGCCAAGGCGCTGGCGACGGTCAAGTACGACTCGATCCGCGGCCCCTTCACCTTCGGCAACAATCACTTCCCGATCCAGAACTACTACGCGACCGAGATCGTCAAGGACGCGGAGGGCAATCTCGTGCAGGCCGGCAAAGGGCTGGTGCTGAAGGACGACCAGGACCTCTATCACGACCAATGCCCGTTGAAGTGAGGTTGGCGACTTCCATCGTCGGCCCAGCGCGCGTGACTTGGCAGCCCCCTCTCCCGCTTGCGGGAGAGGGTAGGGGTGAGGGTTGCAAGAGCGCGCTCGGGTTCCCACCGGCGTTGCACCAACCCCTCACCTCGATCCTCTCCCTTAAACGGGAGAGGAAGCACAACGATGCTTAACCTCACCCTGGTCCTCAATCAGGCGCTCAACGGGGTCCAGTTCGGGCTGATGCTGTTCCTGTTCTCGGCCGGGCTAACGCTCGTGCTCGGGATCATGAACCTCGTCAACCTGGCGCATGGCTCGCTCTACATGCTCGGCGCCTTCTTCGCCGCGACGATCTATTCCTGGGTCGGCTCGCTGCCCCTCGCCATCCTGCTCGCCTTGCCCGTGACCTTCCTCGCCGGCGTCGTCGTCGAGTTCGTCGTGCTGCGCAGCTTCTACCAGCGCGACCATCTCGATCAGGTGCTGGCGACCTTCGGCCTCATTCTCTTCCTCAACGAACTGGCGCGCGTCGTCTGGGGCGCGGCACCGCTCAACATGGCGATCCCCGCATTCCTCTCCGGCCGGGTGGAGCTGATCCCCGGCATCACCTATCCGGTCTACCGCCTCGCGCTGATCGCGCTCGGGCTGCTCGTCGCCCTCCTCCTCTACCTCCTGGTGGCGAAGACCAAGCTCGGCATGCTGATCCGCGCCGGCGCCAGCAACCGCGAGATGGTCGAGGCGCTCGGCGTCGACATCCGCCTGCTGTTCACCGGCGTCTTCGGTTTTGGGGCCGCCCTTGCCGGCCTCGCCGGCATGGCGGTGGGGCCGCTGCTCTCGGTCGAGCCGGCCATGGGCGACGGCGTCCTCATCCTGGCGCTCGTCGTGATCGTGATCGGCGGCATCGGCTCGATCCGCGGCTCCTTCGTCGCCGCGCTGCTCGTCGGGCTGGTCGATACGGTCGGCCGCGCCTTCCTGCCCGGGCTCCTCGTCACCATGCTGCCGCGGACGCTCGCCAACGCGGTCGGGCCGGCACTGGCCTCGATGTTGATCTATCTCCTGATGGCGGCGGTGCTGTTGTTCCGGCCGCAGGGCCTCTTTCCGGCGGCCCGCGGCTGATGAAGGCACTGACCAGCGAAGCGGTCCTCCGGACGATCGTCATGGCGGCGCTGGCGATCGTGCCGGTCGCAGCGCTGGCGGTCCACCAGCCCTTCTACATCGAGATGATGACGCGGGTGATGATCTATGCGATCGCCGCGCTCAGCCTCAACCTGATCGTCGGCTTCGGCGGGATGGTCAGTTTCGGCCATGCCGCCTTCCTCGGCCTCGGCGCCTATGTCGTCGGCCTCGCGATGGTCAACGGCCTGACCGACGGCTTCGCCCAGTTCGGCCTCGTCATCGTGATCTGCGCCGCCTTCGCGCTGATCGTCGGCGCCCTCTCGCTGCGCACCGGCGGCCTCCCGTTCATCATGATCACCCTCGCCTTCGCCCAGCTGCTTTATTTCGTCGGCGTCGCGCTGCGCCAGTACGGCGGCGATGACGGCTTCACCTTCCGCGGCCGCAGCATCTTCCCCGGCCTAGACCTCAAGGACGGCGTCACCTTCTTCTATTTCGTCTGGGTCCTGCTCGCCCTTTGCCTGGCGCTGATGTACCGCATCGTCGGCTCGCGCTTCGGCACGGCGCTGCGCGGCATCCGCTCGAACGAGCGCCGCATCCGCGCTCTCGGTCTGCCGTCCTATCGCTACAAGCTGGCCGCCTTCGTCATCGCCGGCACGATGTGCGGCATCGCCGGCGGGCTGCTCGCCAATTTCGCGCAGTTCGTCAGCCCGGCCTATATCCACTGGAGCGTCTCGGGCGACCTCCTGGTGATGGTGCTGATCGGCGGCTTCTCCAGCGTCTTCGGACCCGTCGTCGGCGCCATCGTCTACCGCCTGCTCGAAGAAATCCTCTCCGGCTATACCGAGCATTGGCAGATCATCCTGGGCCCGATCCTCATCCTCATCGTGCTTTTCGCCCGCAAGGGGCTGATGGACATCTTCGCCCGCCGCCCTGCCTCCGTACCCGGTGTCGGTCATGGCTGAGCCGCTGCTCGCGACCGACAATCTGATCAAGCGGTTCGGCGCGCTGATCGCGACCGACCACGTCAGCCTGTCGGTCGACGAGGGCGAGATCCATGCGCTGATCGGGCCGAACGGCGCCGGCAAGACGACACTGATCGGCCAGCTCACCGGCGAGCTGCGGCCGGATTCCGGCCACATCCTTTTCGCCGGCCGCGACATCACCGCGGTCCATACCCATCGCCGCGCCGGGCTCGGCCTCGCCCGCTCGTTCCAGATCACCTCGATCTTCCTCGACATGACGGCGCTCGACAATGTCGCCCTCGCCGTCCAGATCCGGCAGGGCCATTCCTTCCGCTTCTGGCGCAAGACCCGCAAGGACGGGACGTTGCGCGAGCCCGCCGCGGCGCTACTCGCCCGCGTCGGCCTCGCCCCGCGCGCCGACGTGGCCGCCGCCGATCTCAGCCACGGCGAGCACCGCCAGCTCGAGATTGCGATGGCGCTGGCGAGCGAGCCGCGCATGCTGCTGCTCGACGAGCCGATGGCCGGCATGGGGCCGGACGAGAGCAAGCGCATGATCGCCCTCCTCCAGGCCCTCAAGGGCAAGATCACGATCCTGCTGGTCGAGCATGACATGGATGCGGTCTTCCAACTCGCCGACCGCATCACCGTGCTGGTCTATGGCAGCGCAATCGCGACCGGCTCGCCCGAAGCGATCCACGCCAATCCCGAGGTGCGCCGCGCCTATCTCGGCGATACGGAGCACAAGCCATGACGGCGCTGCTCGAGGTCGACGGCATCGCGACGTCCTACGGGCGCAGCCAGGTCCTGTTCGGGATGAGCCTCGACGTCGGCATCGGCGAGGTCGTGACGCTGATGGGCCGCAACGGCATGGGCAAGACGACGACGATCCGCTCGATCCTCGGCCTCACCCGCGCCGCGGCCGGCTCGATCCGCATGGCCGGCGTCGAGCTGCGTGGCCAGCCCTGCTTCAAGGTCGCGCGCCACGGCATCGGCATCGTCCCGGAAGGCCGGCAGGTCTTCCCGAACCTCAGCGTCCTCGAGCATCTCCTGGTGGCGGCGACGAACCGCACCGGCCGCCACGACCCATGGACGCCGCAAAAGGTCTTCGGCCTCTTCCCGCGCCTCCGAGAGCGCCAGGGCAATCTCGGAAACCAGCTCTCCGGCGGCGAGCAGCAGATGCTGGCGATCGGCCGCGCCCTGATGACCAACCCCCGCCTGCTTATCCTCGACGAGGCGACCGAAGGCCTCGCGCCGCTGATACGCGAGGAGATCTGGACCTGTCTCGCGGCGCTGAAATCCGACGGCCAGTCGATCCTTGTCGTAGACAAGAACCTCGACGCCCTCATCCGCATCGCCGACCGCCACTTCATCATCGAGAAGGGCCGCGTCGCTTGGACCGGCACCTCCGCCGAGCTCCTCGCGGCGCCCGAGATGCAGCAGCGCTATCTTGGAGTCTAGCCTAGCGCGACACGATCGGCTTCAGGCTCCGCAGATAGGCCACGATCGCGTCGAGGTCGGAACCGCTGATCTTCGCGAACCATTCCGTCGGCATAAACGGGACCAGCGGCGATCCGTCCGGCTTGAGGTTCTTCGTGATGGCGTTCTTCACCGCCGCGTCGCTCCACTCGCCGATCCCGTCGGTCTTGTCCGGCGTCAGATTGGCGCTGATGAGGATGCTCCCCGCCTCGCCTTTGAACTCGCGGCCGCCAGCGCCCAGCCTCGTCATGTCCAGCCGCCCTTTGTCCATCGGCGTGTGGCATTCCATGCAATGGCCGAGCGGCCCTGCGAGATAGGCACCATAGGCGACCTTGTCACTCGCCGGCACCTCCGGGACGCTGGTGACCGGCGGGCCGTAGGTCGGCGGCAAGGGCCGTTCGTAAACCGACTTGGCCACTGCGTTACGGACCGGCGGCAGGGCACGGAGATAGGCCACGATCGCCTGCACGTCGCGGTCCGACATCTGCCGATAGAAGGCGATCGGCATCGGCGGTCCGATGATCGTCCCGTCGGGCCGCTTACCCTCGCGGATCGCGGTGATGATCTGTTCGTCGGTCCAATTGCCGATACCGGTCTCTTTGTCCGGCGTGATGTTCGCGGTCATCGGCTTGCCGAGCGGCATGAGGTCCATCTGATAGCCGCCGGCCATCTCCATCGCCGCGATATGATGCCCGTTCGTATCGCGCGGCGTGTGGCAGTCGCCGCAGGCGGCGATGCCGCGGACCAGGTAGGTGCCGCGTTCGAGCAAGGTCTCGGCGCTTGCAGTACCGGCCGACGCGGCAATGCCGCAGACGAACACGATCGCGACATGGATCGCCGGACTGCGACGATTCGTCATTCATTCCCCCCGAAAGATGCCTGCAGCTTTCTACCGTCGATTGTGCCGAATGAAAACCAATTCTTTCGGAGCGATCTGTGTCAGCTTCGGCCGGCGAGCTGGCGGCCTTTCTCCAACGCGGCATAGCTCCGCACCGGCGCCGCCATGAGAAAGCGATAGCCGTCGGCGATGACGCGCTCGACGTTTGCGGAATCGACATGCGGATGACCGACCGGCACGTTGTGCTTCTGGCAGGTCGCGACGATCTTTCCCATCGCCTCGCGCACCACCGGATGATCGTATTGCCGCGGATAGCCCAGCTCCTGGCTGAGGTCGCCCTCGCCGATCAGGACGACCGCGACGCCCGGCACCTGCGTCAGGATGTCCGAGAGATTGGCAATCCCCTGCGTGTCCTCGATCATCAGGATGACCAGGATCTCGCCTTTCGGATTGAGCGGCCAGACGTCCGCCCTGGTGTAGTACTCCTGCTGCGTCAGCCCCCAATAGCGCGCCGCTGCCGTCGGCCCGTCGCCACGCAAGCCCGCCGGCTCGTAAAGCGGCGCCGAGGGCATGCGGGGATAGCGGCAGGCGGCGACCGCGTTGCGCGCCTGCTCGACGTTGCTAATATGCGGCCAGACGATGCCGTAGGCGCCGAGGTCGAGCGCCTGCTTGGCGAGCCACTGGTTCTTCTCGTCGCCGTTCGGCGGTATACGCACCATCGGCGTCACCTGGGGCGCCAGCGACCCGGAGGTGACGATCTGGCGGCGGTTCAGCATGTACTGGAAACAGTCGCGCAAGGCGCGGACGTCCCAGGGGTTGTGCTCCATCTCGAAGACGACGCCGTCGTATTTCGCAACGCTCATCGCGAGCGCGGCATCGACGTCGGCGGTGGTGAACGAAGTGAAGGCGGTCCCGCCGTTCTCCAAGGCACCGATCACCGCATTGAGACGCGGAATTTCCATTGCTTCCTCCCCGAATTGATCGCGCGAGGATAGCAGAGCCCACTCGGTTTGACATTGGCTGGGTCGCTTCGTAGCATCCGGCCGTCGACGGGAGGCGGCAGCGTGCTCTCGCGATATCTGCTTTTCCGTGAAATTCAGCGAGCGGCACCATGATCATCGATTGTCACGGGCATTACACGACGGCACCTGCCGCACTCGACGAGTGGCGCAAGCGCCAGCTTGCCGGCATCGGCGATCCGTCGCAGGCGCCGACCCGCGCGATGCTCCACCTCAGCGACGACGACCTCCGCCAGAGTCTCGAGAACGCGCAACTCAAGCTGCAGCGCGAGCGCGGCACCGACCTGACGATCTTCTCGCCGCGCGCCTCGACCATGGCGCACCATCTCGGCAACGAGAAGACCAGTATCGAATGGGCGCAGGTCAGCAACGACATCATCCATCGCATCTGCTCGCTCTATCCCAGCAATTTCGCGGCGGTCTGCATGCTGCCGCAGTCGCCCGGCGTGCCGCCCAAGAACAGCATTCCCGAGCTCGAGCGCTGCATCAACGAGCTGGGATTCATCGGCCTCAACCTCAACCCCGATCCGTCCGGCGGCTATTGGAAGGATCCGCCGCTCAACGATCGCTGGTGGTATCCGCTCTACGAGAAGATGGTCGAGCTCGACGTGCCGGCGATGGTCCACGTCAGCGCCTCGTGCAACCCGAACTTCCACGCCACCGGGGCGCACTACATGAATGCCGACACGACGGCCTTCATGCAGTGTCTGACGCATGACCTCTTCAAGGACTTCCCGACGCTGAAGTTCATCATCCCGCACGGCGGCGGCGCGGTCCCCTATCACTGGGGCCGCTATCGCGGGCTGGCGCAGGATCTCAAGCGGCCACCGCTGACCGAGCTGATGAAGAACATCTGGTTCGACACCTGCGTCTACCACCAGCCCGGCATCGACCTGCTGACCAAGGTGATCCCGGTCGAGAACATCCTCTTCGCTTCCGAGATGGTCGGCGCGGTGCGCAGCATCGATCCTGAGACCGGCCACTACTTCGACGACACCAAGCGCTATGTCGACGCCGTCTCATGGCTCAGCGAGGCGGACCGTCTTGCCATCTACGAGGGCAACACGAAGCGGGTCTTCCCGCGCCTCAAGGTCGGCGCAAAGTAACGGTCCGTGCGGCGCCGGCTCGTCCGGCGCTGTCACTTCCAGGCCTCGACGTTGAGACTTATCGGCTCGCCGGCGAACTGCACGGAGCTGGCGTCATCGAAGAGTCCGAAGTCGGCGACACGGCGCGCGGAGCGGAACCCAGCACGGCCGAGGTAATCCTGCATGAAGTCCCATGTCAGGCCGCTGTAGTGCACGTCGTGGGCGTCGATCCGGCCGCCGAACATCATGCGCATCAAGA
>JAQGID010000297.1 GCA_028291405.1 Rhodospirillales bacterium
CGGCCCGGTCCGAATGGGACGGCATCTTCACCGGCGCGATGGGCAGCCCAGATCCCTATGGGCGCCAGTTGAATGGCATGGGAGGCGGCATCTCCTCGCTCTCCAAGGTGTGCGTCGTCGGACGGTCGGATCGCCCCGATGCCGACGTCGACTACACGTTCGGACAGGTGCTGATCGGGGAAGGTCGCGTCGACTACTCCGCCAACTGCGGGAACATGAGCTCCGCCGTCGGTCCGTTTGCAGTCGAAGCCGGCTTGGTCGAGGCGGCCGGAGACCGTGCGACCGTGCGGATCTTCAACACCAACACCGGCAAGATCATCCGATCGATCTTCCCCATCCGCGATGGATCGGTCGTCTACGACGGCGACCTTGAGATTCCGGGCGTAGCCGGCGCGGGCGCGCCCATCCAGTTGCAATTCCTGGATCCCGGAGGCGCAAGCACCGGACGGCTGCTGCCCACGGGGCGGCCTTCCGAGCCGATAGCCACCGGCTCCGGTTCGATCACCGGATCCAAGGTCGACGCCGCAAATGCCTGCGTCTTTGTCCATGCGAAGGATATCGGACTGTCCGGCATAGAATCCCCGGCGGAGCTGGACGGTCGCCCCGACATCCTGCGGCGCCTGGAGGACATCCGCCGCCACGCCTCCGTCGTGATGGGGGTCGCGGGGACTCTCGGCGAAGCTGAGCGCATCAGCGCCTCGCCCTCCGTCGCATTCGCCGCTCCCCCACGGGACTATCACAGCCTCGATGGCGGCCTCGTCAGCGCCGCCAGCCACGATTTCAACTTGAGGGTTATTTCCAACGGCCAGCCGCATCGAGCGACGCCGTTGACCATCGCTCTATGCGCCGCCGTGGCAGCGCGGATCGATGGCTCCGTTCTGGCCGGCCTGATGGTCCGCGGCGCCTCGGGCTCTCCCATTCGCCTCGGAACCCCGTCCGGCGTGCTGACCGTGGACGCCACTGTCGCCAGGGACGCCTCCGGGACATGGGTCGCCTCCGCGGGAACCTTTTACCGCACCGCCCGCCGGCTTTTCGAGGGGCGAGTCTGGTCTGTGATTTAGATGGAAGGCCGCTCATGGTGGCGGTCCGCAGCGTAAGGACAAGCAGGAAGATGGGGTCTGCTTCCCAGAGCTAGGGCAGCTTCCGTCACCACCCTGCCCGGCTGGTGACGACGTCTCCTGTGACGGCGGCTTCGCGCCAATAGCCGCCGTTGCGTTCGATGCCGAAACCGGACGCTCAGCGGGCCAGCTCAATGGTGAGGAAGGAGACCCATCGCTGAAATCGCTCGGCGGCGTTCGCCCCGCGCGCCGCCGACACGATTGCGGCCCTACCAGTCATGGGACGAGCAGCAGCTTGCCGGTAGTCTTGCGGCTTTCCATGTCGGCATGGGCCCTTGCCGCATCCGCCAGTGGATATTCGCCACCAATTCGAACCCTGAGCTTTCCTTCCGTGATCCAGTCGAACAGCTGCACTGAACGGGCTCGCAGCAGTTCCGGCGTATGGATGTGGTCGAAGAAGACCCCGTAGCCGATCTTGATGCTTTTCGGCACACTCATGATGTCGATCGGCCCAGGACCGCCGAGGACGGGGCCATACCAGCAGAACACGCCGGATCGGCGCAGCACGTCGAGCGACCCTTGGAAGGTCTTCGGCCCAGACCCGTCATAGACGACATGCACCCCCTCGCCGTTTGTCAGGCGGAGCGCCTCTTCAGCGAACCGGCCCTCGGCGTCGACGATCACGTGGTCGGCGCCGGCGTCCTTCGCCGCGGCCACCTTCTCGTCCGACGACACCCGTCCGATGACCTGGCCGCCCCGCAGCTTGACGATCTGGCTCAGCAACAGACCGAGTCCGCCCGCGGCCGCGTGGACGAAGGCGACGTCGCCGGGCTGCACCGGATAGAAGTCGGTCGCGAAGTGGCTGGCGGTTAGTCCCTGCATCATCACCGAGGCCGCCGTGCGGTCGTCGATCGCGTCGGGAACCGGCACGAGCGAGGCGGCCGGGATCGCGATCCGTTCCGCATAGCTTCCGGGCGCATAGGCCCAGGCTACGCGCTGGCCGGGTGAGAAGCCCTCGACACCGTCGCCCACCGCCACGACCCGGCCGACGCCCTCGACGCCCAGGATCTTGGGGTTGGGCGTCTCCGTCCAGGCGATGCCCTGCCGAACGCCGATGTCCATGAAGTTGACGCCCGCGAAGGCGATATCGACCAGCGCCTGGCCTGACCCCACCACCGGGTCCGGGCGCTCGACATGCTCCAGCATCTCACAGCCCCCAGTGCCGTTCATGACGATCGCTTTCATCGGTCTGCTCCTTATTTGAATGATTGTTCCAAAAATGGTCAAAAAAGGGGGACTAGCGCAGCGCCCGGAGCGTCATGTCGGCGAGGCCGGTCAAAGTCGCGCGGTTGGCGCCGCCGCGCCCGGCGATGCGGATACCGGCGATGTTCGCGATCAGAAACTCGGAGGCCGCCTCAGGGTCGAGATTGGAGGCCACGTCACCGCCCCGCTGCGCGTCGCGGACACGGGCGGCAATCGCATCGCGCAGGGTCCTGGCCAAGGGCGCGTGGACCTCGGCGAGATCGGGGCGGGAAGCGCCGAACTCACAGATTGAGCCGACGCCCAGGCAAGGCTGATGGGTCGTCTCGACCACCCGACGTAGCATTGCATCGATCCCGTCGATGGCCCGAACGCCCGTGCGAAGCGCATCGAAGTGCGCGGCACATTCGCCCATCCCGTAACGGCGCACCGCCGAGCGGTAGAGCCCCCACTTGTCGCCGAAGGTGTCATAGAGGCTCTGGCGTCCGATACCCATGGCCTCGACGAGCATCTCCGCTGAGGCGCCCTCAAACCCGTGCTCGCGGAATACGCCGATCGCGCCATCCAGCGCCGTGTCCGCATCGAATTCCCGTGGTCTACCCATGAGGGTCCATCTAGTCGATCTGGAACGATCATTCAAGATAATCGAGGCCCGCTCTGGTCGCAATGGTCCGCTTCAGAAGGCCATCGGCAGGTTGTGGCGAACCTGCAGCGACTCGATGAGCCACTGTCCGTCCACGCGAACCAGGTTCTGCGTGTAGTAGCCGGACTCGATCGGCGTGATCGTGCCCATCGCACCCGCCGCGCCCGCCGGCCAGCCGCTCGCCGGCTTCGCGTCACCGAGGATGGTGAAGACCATGAACAGGGCGTCGACCGTCGCGCGGTCTCCGTCGATGTCGATCAGCAGGCCGTCGGTGGCGTTGTGGCTCCACCCCCGCGGCGGGTGCGGCTTCATCATATGCGTGGTCGCCTGAGCGATCGCCTCGCGCCCAGCGAGTTCCCCGATCAGCTCCGGCTCCCCATCGGGATTGTTGTTGTAAAAAATCGTCACGCGCGCCTGCGGCGTGAAGATCGCCGCCATGGCGGCGCCGTCGCGCCGATCGTGAGCCCGGACGTAGTGGGCGAGAACCTGCTGCACAGCCAGTTCGTCAGACATCGGAATCTCCATTCGCTAACAGTAATAGTTATAAATACATATTATCGGCTTGATATGCAACAATCAAAGTTGCATATTGAGGATTCTTTCCGAAAGGTTCCCGGGCGAACGCCGCGCCATGATCGATGTCAGGTTTCCGTCTGCGCTCCAGTTGATGCTCAACCTCGCATTCGCCCACGCGGAAGGTGTCGCGCAGCTGAGTTCCACCCAACTGGCCGGCGCGCTGGGGACAAATCCGAGTCTGGTCCGCAAACTGCTGAGTCCCCTGGCCAACGCCGGGCTGGTCCGCTCGAGCTTTGGCCGCGACGGCGGTATCCGCCTCGGCCGCCCGGCGGACGCGATCACCTTGCGGGACATCTATAGCGCCGTGCTCGGCGAGAAGAGCCTCTGGGTGCCGCGGGCGGTTCCCCACCAGTGTCTCGTGAGCTCCAACGTCGAGCGCTATTTCGTCGATCTGGCCGCCAACGCGGATGACGCCGTCCTGCGAACGCTTGAGCACAAGACCCTGGCCGACAGCCTGTCCGAGCTGCGGATC
>JAQGID010000302.1 GCA_028291405.1 Rhodospirillales bacterium
ACGCGCTTGTACGCGCCAGCGGGATGCGCCCGTCCCAGGTCGTCCGCGCCAGCACCTGGAACCCCGCCCACCCGGCTTCGCCCTCGGCCTCGGTGTCGAGCAACGCGAAGATCGCATCCGCATCGTCACCGGCGAGGCTGAGGGTGACGGCGGCGACCGCCCGCACCGCGTTGTCGCCGAACAGCGTCGCGACGGCATCCGGCAGGCGCAGCAGATCGCGCCACGCCGGCCAGAAGGCGGCGTTCCGCGCGGCGGCGAGAACATGGATGCCGTAGATCAGCAGCCACTGCTGATCCGGCAGCAGATAGACACCCGCCTTCAGCTTCTCGATGAGCGCGACGACGAGCGGCAACAGCTCGTCGGTGTGGGCGAGGGCGGCGCGCAGCTCCTCCTCGGGCATGCGCGAGGCGGTTTCCAGCGTGCGGCGGATCTCGTCGAAATTCATACTGGTCCCACGTCCGGAAAGCGTCGAGCCGTCAGCCCTCACACATTGAACCGGAAATGCATGACATCGCCGTCGGCGACGACGTATTCCGAGCCTTCCAGCCGCATCTTGCCGGCATCCTTGGCGCCCTGCTCGCCGCCGCAGGCGACGAAATCGTCGTAGCCGATGGTCTCGGCGCGGATGAAGCCTTTCTCGAAATCGGTGTGGATGGCGCCGGCGGCCTGCGGCGCCTTGCTGCCCTTGACGATCGTCCAGGCGCGCGTCTCCTTGGGCCCGACGGTGAAGAACGTCACCAGGTCGAGAAGGTGGTAGCCGGCGCGGATGACGCGTGCCAGGCCGGTCTCGGCGAGGCCGAGCGATTCGAGGAACTCGCGCTTTTCGCTCTCGTCGGTCAGCTGCGACACCTCGGCCTCGATCGCCGCCGAGATGACGACGCATTCGGCGCCCTGCGCGGCGGCGTATGCGGCGACGCGTTGCGACTGCGCATTGCCGGTCGCGGCGCTCGCCTCGTCGACGTTGCAGACGTAGAGGGTCGGCTTCGCCGTTAGCAGCTGCAGCGTCTTGAGGATCTTCGCCTGCTCGGCGTCGAAGCGGACGGAGCGGGCCGGCTTGCCGGCACGCAAGGCAGTCAGGACCGGCTCCATCACCTCGAGCTGCGCCTTGGCTTCCTTGTCCTGGCCGCGGACCTTCTTTTCCGCAGCGTGGACGCGGCGCTCCAGGCTTTCGAGATCCGACAGCATCAGCTCGGTGTCGATCGTCTCGATGTCGCGGATCGGGTCGATCGAGCCCTCGACATGCGTCACGTTGTCGTCGGCGAAGCAGCGCAGGACATGCGCGATGGCGTCGACCTCGCGGATATTCGCAAGGAACTGGTTGCCGAGACCCTCGCCGCGCGAGGCGCCGCGGACGAGGCCGGCGATGTCGACGAACTCGAGCTGGGTCGGCAGGATCTTCGCCGATTTGCCGATCCGCGACAGGATCTCGAGCCGGGGGTCGGGCACCGCGACGCGGCCGACATTGGGCTCGATCGTGCAAAAGGGATAGTTCGCCGCCTCGGCCGCGGCGGTCGCGGTGAGCGCGTTGAACAGCGTCGATTTGCCGACGTTGGGCAGGCCGACGATGCCGCAGTTGAAACCCATGGGCTTGGCTCGCTTGTCTCGAATGAAAACTGGATATGGGGACGCGGCGGGCTCAGCGGCGGGCGCCGCCACTGCGGCCCGCCGTCATTCCCCCGATTTGACGTCGAATTTCGGCGGCCGCGGCGGCTTCGGCGGCGGCGGGTTCGCCAGCAGCGCGACCTTGGTTGCAAAACCGGCGGTGTCGTCGGCGACGAGCAGCGGAGCCGCCTCGGCGATCCCATCCAGTACCGCCTTCACCCAGCCCAACTCCTCGGCCATGAAATTCTGCAGCACATAGGCCAGCACCAGCTCGCGCGCGCCGGGGTGGCCGATGCCGACGCGGACGCGCCAATAATCGTTGCCGAAGAGCGCGTCGATCGAGCGCAGACCGTTGTGCCCGGCGGCGCCGCCGCCCTGCTTGACGCGCAGCTTGCCCTCGGCGAGGTCGAGCTCGTCGTGGATCACCGCAACCTCGGCCGGTTCGAGCTTGAAGAACCGCGCCGCCGCCCCGACCGAGGCGCCGCTGTTGTTCATGAAGGTCTGCGGCTTGAGCAGCATCACCCGCTCACCGGCGATCGTGCCCTCGGTGAACTCTCCCTGGAAACGCGACCGGAACGGCTGGAAGGAATGGCGGCGGACGATCGCGTCCACCGCCATGAACCCTACATTGTGCCGCGTCCGCGCGTATTGGGCGCCGGGATTGCCAAGCCCGACGATCAGGCGCATCAGCTCTTGGCAGGCGCCGCTGCTGCCGCGCCGGCTGCCGGTGCCGCCGCCGGGGTGCCGGTCGCCGCCGTGGCGGCTGCCGCCGCCTGCTCCTCGCGCACGACCGTCGGCGGTGCGACCGAGGCGATGGTGAAGTCGCGGTCGATCGTCGACGCCGTCCCCTCGGGCAGCTGCAGCTGGCTGATGTGGATGCTGTCGCCGATGTCGAAACCGTCCAGGTCGACGGTCAGATACTCGGGGATGTTGTCGGCGCTGACGACGAGCTCGATCTCGTGGCGGACGACGTTGAGGATGCCGCCGCGCTTGAGGCCGGGCGACTTGTCCTGGTTGATGAAATGCACCGGGATGCCGACATGGATCCGCGTCTTCGGGCCGACCCGCATGAAGTCGACGTGCAGCGGCTTGTCGTTGACCGGGTGGAACTGGACGTCGCGCGGCAGGGTGCGGTGGCTGGTGCCGTCGAGCTTGACGTCGAGCAGCTTCGCGAAGAAGCCCTCGCGGCGTAGGACTCGGTCGAATTCGCGCGGATCGAGGCTGATCAGCACCGGCTCCTTGTGGTCGCCGTAGATGACGGCGGGAATACGGCCCTCGCGGCGCGTGGCCCGGGCGGCCCCCTTTCCAGCCCGGTCGCGCGCCGTGGCGCCGATCGTCGTGATGTCGGCCATCTTACTCTACTCCTCAGAAGCGGTCCGCCGCACGATCGCGCCGGATTCACCGCGTTCGGCGGCGGCCTCCAGGGGTGCCGCTCGCCGCTTCGACCCGAACCTGGGTCGTAAAACCTAATCGAACAGGCTCGATACCGAGCGTGCCTCGTTGATGCGCTGGATCGCCTCGCCGATCAGCGGCGCGATCGTCAGCTGGCGGACGTTGCGCGACACGCGCACCGCCTCGGTCGCGAGGATGCTGTCGGTGATGACCAGCGTCTCGAGCGGCGAGGAGACGACGCGCGCGACGGCGCCGCCGGAGAGGACGCCGTGCGTCGCATAGGCCGAGACGGCCGAGGCGCCGGCCTCGATCAGCGCCTCGGCGGCGTTGCATAGCGTGCCCGCGCTGTCGACGATGTCGTCGACCAGGATGCAGCGCCGGCCCTTGACGTCGCCGATGATGTTCATGACTTCGGAGACGCCGGCGCGCTCGCGCCGCTTGTCGATGATCGCGAGGTCGGCGTCGAGCCGGCGGGCGATGGCGCGGGCGCGGACGACGCCGCCGACGTCCGGCGAGACGATCACGAGATCCTCGCCGTTGTAGCGGTCCTTGATGTCCTTGACGAAGACCGGCGCGGCGAAAAGATTGTCCGTCGGAATGTCGAAGAAGCCCTGGATCTGGCCGGCGTGGAGATCGAGCGTCAGGACGCGGTCGGCGCCGGCTACGGTGATCATATTGGCGACCAGCTTCGCCGAGATCGGCGTGCGCGGCGCCGATTTGCGGTCCTGCCTCGCATAGCCGTAATACGGGATGACGGCGGTGGCGCGTCGCGTCGACGAGCGCTTCAGCGCGTCCAGCGTGACCAGCAGCTCCATCAGATTGTCGTTCGCCGGATACGACGTCGACTGGATGACGAAGACGTCCTCGCCGCGCACGTTCTCCTCGATCTCGACGAAGACCTCCATGTCCGAGAACCGGCGGACGCTCGCCTTGGTCATCGGCAGGTTGAGATACGTCGAGATGGCTTCGGCAAGCGGCCGATTGCTGTTACAGGTGAGGATTTTCATCGCTGCTCGGTTTGCCCACGCCAAAATGCTCGCCGAGCTGGCGGCGGCCAGACTGGCGCGAGCAAGGCGCGGCGGACTGTAACAAAGCCCCCTTGGGCTGTAAACCGGCGTTTCGCCGTCGCGGCGGCAAATGCCGCGACGGCGAGGGAAAAGCCTAGGCTTTCAGCCGCGGCAGCAGGGCCAGGGCGTTGTCGCGATCGATGCCGCGCTGCTCGGCGGCGGCGAGCTTGATCTCGGCGATGCCCTTGATTCCCGCCTCGAAGGCGACGAACGGGTAGTCGCTGCCGAACAGGACGTGGCCGCGGTCGGCAAGCTTGAGCAGCCCGGCCATCGCCGACGGATTGGCGACGCTCGCGGTATCGAAATACAGCCGCTTGACCTCGTGCATCGTGCCCTGCGGCAGCTGTTCTTTCAGCTTGGCGTCGCGGTCGAGCTGCTCGGCGACGCGCCCCGCCAGCATCGGCAGCGTGCCGCCGCCGTGCGAGAAGATGAATTTGATGTCCGGAAACCGTCCGAAACTGCCGTTGATCAGCAGGCTGGTGATCGTCCGCATGGTGTCGATCGGGAACTCCTCGAGCTGCGGCGCGGTGTTCGGCAGGATCGTCATGCAGCACGGCGCGAAGGTGGGGTGGACGAAGACCACCGATTTGCGCCGGTTCAGCTCCTCGAAGACCGGCGCATAGCTCTGGTCGCCGAGGTACTTCCCGTCATAGTTGCTGAGGAGGCCGATGCCGTCGGCCTTCAGCGTGTCGAGCACGTAGGCGGCCTCCTGGAGGCTGCCTTCTGTGTCCGGCAGCGGCAGCGGCGCGAAGAGGCCGAAGCGGCCAGGATAGTCGCGAATCGCCTGCGCCGCGTACTCGCTCCATACCCGCGACAGCCGTCGCCCGGCCGCGACGTCGCCGTACCAGACGCCGGGCGTCGAGGTCGAGGCGATACCGGTCGCGACGCCGAACTCGTCCATCAAGTCGATCGCCTTCTGCGGCGTCCACGACAGCATGGCCGAAGGCGCGACGCCGCCGTGCGAGATCGAGACGCGGTCGTGCTCCTCCTTCATGTAGCTCGGCGGCATCATGTGGAAATGCACGTCGATGCGATCGCGCTTCGCCGGGCCGGCCGGCGCCGCGAGCAGCGGGCTCATCGGCAGCAGCGTGCTCGCCCCGATGGCGCCGAGAGTCGCGAGGATGCGGCGCCGAGTGGCGCTGATTGGTTGATCGATCATGCTGTTTCCTCCCTTAAGGATATCGTTGCACCAATTCGTGGCGGAACGGCTGGGGGAAAACAACTGTTTTTCCGGCTCAGGGGCCGGTGCGGGCGAGCTTCAGCTGGTCGAGGATCGCGGTGATGCCGGGCGTCGCGGAGCTCGCGACGACATAGGCGATATCGCCCCAGGCGCCGTCGAGCGTTCCCGCCGGGATGCGGTTCTGCTGCTTGACCTCACCGATTTGCTTGCCGTCGGGATTGCGCAGGGTCCACAGGATCGTGACGTCCTGTTGTTTCGCAGCGATGGGGCCCAGCGCGACGGAGCCGACGAGGGTCAGCGGATTGCCCTCGGTCGCGACCGGTCCCTCCGCGACTTCGATGCCGGCATGGCGGAGGGAATTGCGCATTGCATCCGCGAGCGTCTTCGCGCCGTCGCCCGGCGCGCCGGCAATCGGCGGCACGACGAGGCGCTGCCCGGTCGCGACGCCGGTGGCACCGTCCTCCTGGAGCAGCATCGCGATCGACGGTGCCGCGGAATTGGCGAGCGCGTCGAGCACCGCGGCGTCGCCGGCGCGCCATGCCGGAAGATTCGTCGCGACGCTCTGCTCCTGGTGGCCCGCCAGCTTGCCGTCCGGGCCGAGCAGCTGCCACTTCAGCACGACCGTGCCGCGGCCGTCCGCTGCCGGCTGCTCCTCGGCGGCGCTGCGCAGCGTGTAGGAGCCGCGGTTGCGCGTCGCCGTCGAGGCCGGTACGTCGGACTCGCGCAACGAGCCCGCGAGCGCCTCGGCGAGCTGCCCGGCGAGCGGGGCCGGCAGGCCGTCGACCGGCGCCACGACGATGCCGGCGCTGTCCTTCAGCGTCATGATCGGCGCGTCGGGCGGCGGCGCATCATCCGCCAACGGATGCGGCAGCGGCTGGCAGGACGCGAGCGACCAGAGAAGCAGCGCGGCGATGACGATACGGGACAAATCAATCCTCCAGGACGATCGCCGACAGGCCCCGTCCGTAGTCGCTCTCGCCCGCGAGGCAGGCGCGGCGATAGCTGAAGAAACGCGTCGCCTCGGCGACGGTGTCGCAGGGTGCGCGCTGGATGATGCCGATGCCGCGATCGCCGAGCCGGCGTTCCACATAGCCGGGCAGGTCGAAGAGGAAATGGCCGGCGCGGCGCGCCGGCGCGAAGAAATCGTCGTTGCCGGGCTGGGCGGCGAGGAACGGCGCCGGGAATTCAGGGCCGACCTCGTAGGAACGCTGCGCGATGCAGGGGCCGATCGCGGCACGGATGCGCTGCGGCACGGCGCCGAGCCGGACCATCGCGTGCAGGGTGGCGTCTATGACGCCGTTCAAGGCGCCGCGCCAGCCGGCATGCGCAGCCCCGATGACGGCGGCATCGGGATCGGCGAAGAGGACCGGCACGCAATCGGCGGTGAGGATGCCGAGGGCGAGGCCGCGTCGCCGCGTCACCATCGCGTCGGCGCGCGGACTGTCCCCGCGCGACCACGGCTGGTCGACGACGACGACCTCGGGGCTATGCACCTGAAAGCAGGTGACGAGCCGATCGGCCGGGAGATCGAGTGCGGCCATCGCCCGCGCCCGGTTCTCGGCGACCTTTTCCGGCGCGTCGCCCGAGCCGAAGCCGACGTTCAGCGAGGCGAAGACGCCGTCGCTGACGCCGCCCGCACGGGTGAAGAACCCGTGCCGGACGCCGGGCGAATCGTTGAGCGCGGACAGCGTGATCATCGCAGCACCTTCATCTCGATCGTATCGCGACGGCCGCGGACGGCGTCACGGAGCGTTTCCGCGCGCCTCGGCCGCGGCCGGAAAACCGGCGGGTGCAGGGCGATCGCGAGCGGCGATCGCGAGCACCTTGAAGAGGGTGCCCATTCCGCCGGGATCGATCAAGCGGCGACCGGCCGAGACGATCTCCGCCGCCTGCTCCGGAGCGGCGTCGGCGGCGAGACGCTCGAGGCGGGACTCGATGCCGAGCGCGCGCAGGAAGTCGCCCTGCGTCACCGGCCCCCAAACCGCGGCGTCGGCGGCGACTGCCGCTTCGGCGATCGCGGCGAAATCGACATGGGTGGTGAGATCGACCTCGCCGGGGTCCTGCAGCACCGGACATGGATTGTGGTCTCGCACGGCCTGGAGGGTCTCGCCACAAGCGCGGACCGTGTGGCCGTAATCGAGGAAGAGAGCCGCACCGCCTTGCCGCGCGATGCGACGCGACAGCGCGTCGACGATGCCCAACGCCGCTGGCGCGAACTCGAAGAGGCCGCCCACCGGCGCCGCGCGTAACGCCGGTGGAACCAGCACGTCGGCAGCCGGGTGTGGCGCCGCGAGGGTAAAGGCGAAGGCGCCAGCTGTATTCAGCCCGACCAGCCGCTCGGCCCAGCCCAGCCCGGTCCTGACGAGCTGGCGGATCGGCAGCGCGTCGAGAAACTCGTTGGCGACGAGGAGCAGCGGACCCTCCGGCAGGGTCGCGATCGAATCGTGCCAGTGCGGGTCGTACGCCGCGAGGGCGCTGCCCTGGGCGCGGCGCAGCGTCGGGCTGGTCTCGACGAGGTGGAGCTGCAGCGCTGCTAGGAAGCCCGGCATCAGCCGGGCGGCGCGCAGCGCATCCGCCATCAACGTGCCGCGGCCGGGTCCGAGCTCGGCGAGGACGAGAGGCTCCGGCCGCCCGATACGGTCCCAGAGATCGGCCGCCCACAGGCCGATCAGCTCGCCGAAGACCTGGCTGATCTCCGGTGCGGTGATGAAATCGCCGCCCCGCCCCAACGGGTCTCGGGTCATGTAATAGCCGTGCTGCGGGTTGCCCAGCGCCTCGGCCATGAACTCGGCGACGGTCAGCGGCCCGTGCATGCGGATGCGCTGCGCCAGCCTGTCGCCGAGCGCGGTCATTTCGCCGGAAGAGGCCGTTGCGGCCATAGCAGCAGGATCAGCCCGACGACGATGAAGGGCAGCGACAACCACTGGCCCATCGTCAGACCGAGCGCGAGGAAGCCGAGGAAGGAATCCGGCTGGCGGAACAGCTCGCCAACGATCCGGGCGCAGCCATAGCCGACGAGGAAGACGCCGGCGATCCGGCCCGGGTATCGCCGCAGGCTCGTGAAATGCGCCAGCCCGTTGACGAGGAGGAAGAGCAGGACGCCCTCGAGCCCGGCCTCGTAGAGCTGGCTCGGATGGCGCGGCTCGGGGCCGCCGGTCGGGAAAACCATCGCCCAGGGAACGTCGCTGACGCGGCCCCACAGCTCGCCGTTGATGAAATTCGCCAGCCGGCCGAAGAACAGCCCGATCGGAACGGCGCAGCAGATGATGTCGGCGAAGGCGAGGAAGTTGATCTTGCGCCGCCAGCAGAACAGCCCGATCGCGAAGATCACGCCGAGCGCGCCGCCGTGGAACGACATGCCGCCGTGCCAGACCTCGAGCGCTTCCAGCGGGTTCGCCAGGTAGTAATCGGGCTTGTAGAAGAGGACGTAGCCGAGGCGGCCCCCGAGCACGACGCCGAGCGTCGCCCAGACCAGGAAATCGTCGATCTGCTCTGGGGTCGCGACGAGGGGCGGAATGCGCGCGAGGCGCAGGCAATAGCGCCAGCCGAGGACGAGCGCGGCGATATAGGCGAGGGCGTACCAGCGGATCGCAAAAGGTCCGAGCTGCAGGAGCACCGGGTCGATCGCCGGATAGGGGATGGCGAAGAGCGGCATGATGCTCCGCTAGCAAGAGGGGTTGGTGATCGCGATCAACGATATTGGTCGGCGGCGGCGAGGTAGTTCCGCACGTAGTCGGTGACGCCGTCCTCGAGGCTGGTGAAGGCTCGGTCGTAGCCGGCCTCGCGCAGCCGCGTCATGCTCGCCTGGGTGAAGTACTGGTACTTGTCGCGGATCGCGACGGGGGTGTCGACGAAGGTGAAGGCCGGCTCGCGGCCGAGGGCGCGGAAGGTCGCGGCGGCGAGGTCGGCGAAGCTGCGCGCCGTGCCGGTGCCGAGATTGAACAGGCCGCTGACCTCGTCGTGGTCGAGCAGCCAGAGCATCGCCGCGACGCAGTCGCGGACATAGATGAAGTCGCGCAGCTGGCCGCCGTCGGGATAGGCGGGATTGTGCGAGCGGAAGAGCCGCGCGTCCTCGCCGCGCTGCGCCGCCGGGACGAGCTTGGCGACGAGGCTCATCATCTCGCCCTTGTGGCCTTCGTTCGGCCCGTAGACGTTGAAGAACTTGAGCCCGACCCAGCGCGGCGGGCAGGGCGCGCCCTCGGCGACGAGCCGGGCGATGCGGCGGTCGACGAGATGTTTCGACCAGCCGTAGGCGTTGAGCGGCCGCAGCCGCGCCAGCGCCTCGCTCGACTCGTCGTCGTCGAACCCCGCCTCGCCGCCGCCATAGGTCGCCGCCGAGGAGGCGTAGATGAACGGGACCTGCTGCGCCGCGCACCAGTCCCACAGCTGCATCGTCAGCGTGAAATTCGTCGCGACGATCAGATCGGCGTCCGGCTCGGTCGTCGCCGATATCGCGCCCATGTGGAAGATCACCTCGATCTCGCCGGCGTGGTCGGCGAGGAATTGGTCGAGGGCTTCCGGCGCGACGAAGGCGGCGAGCTCGCGCTTGCCGAGGTTGCGCCATTTGTCGCCGTGACCGAGCCGGTCGCAGACGACGACATCGTGGCGGCCGCGCTCCTCGAGCGCGGCGACCAGGTTGGAGCCGATGAAGCCGGCGCCGCCGGTCACGATCATCATCGCATGGATCCTGCCGTCATCGTGGCGTTCGAGTCTGCCGTTATTCCGTTATCCGCCAGGCGTTATAGGGCTTCCGCCGCGCCCACGGAAGGGACGAAAGCGCGCCGGGGCGGCGCCCGCCCGAGCTCATGTCCCGCATCGAGCTTCGGCACCGACCCTGGGTCGAACTAATTTAGATCAATTACACGGCCACAAGCTCGGCGTTATTGATCTCGTCCTGTCGAGAGGGAGGAACATCATGCAAAAGTTTGCGATCATTGGTTTCCTCGCGGTCGTCGGCCTGACCGGTTGCGACATGATGGATTCGCGCTCGGCCGGCACGTCGGCGACGAGCGCGGCCGGGACGTCGGGCACGAGTGCGCCGAGCAGCGGCGATCTCTGGAGGCGGTGCATGGTCCAAGGCGAGATGGCGTCCTGCCAGGAGATCTGGAAGACGCTCTAGCGACATGCCAATCCCGCTCCTTGGGCCCGACCTGATTCTCGGAGGGTATCATGTGGCGTGAGTTCCGTGACTTCGCGATGCGCGGCAACGTCATCGACCTGGCCGTCGGCATCATCATCGGCGCTGCGTTCGGGAAGATCGTGACATCCTTCGTCAACGACATCCTGACGCCGCCGCTCGGCCTGCTCCTCGGCCGGGTCGATTTCTCCAGCCTGTTCGTAAACTTGTCCGGCGGCTCTTATAGCTCTCTGGCCGAAGCGAAGGCAGCCGGCGCGGCGACGATCAACTATGGGATCTTCATCAACAGCGTGCTCGATTTCCTGATCGTCGCGTTTGCCATCTTTCTGGTCATTCAACAGGTCAATCGATTGACCCGCAAGCCGGAGCCGCAAAAGGCGGTCACGACGAAGGAATGCCGATTCTGCGCTTCGACAATCCCGCTTCGCGCGACGCGATGCCCGAATTGCACCTCGGAGCTCGAAACGACGCCGCCCGTCGCGGTCGCAGAATAAATCTCGAAGGCGGCCCGGCATTCGGTGGGGCGCTGACGCGTTGCATCCTTAAAGCCACGGAGCGGTGATGCGATTGCCGGTCTGGGAGAAAGGCCGATCGTCGAACCGCGACACGACCCTCGGCGAGAATCCGGGTGCGCGTCCGCGGCAGGTGTGATAGGCGGACGGGGCACGCTGCCGGCATATGCAGCCGACGCCGGGCGCTGGATGAGGAGCCGGACCATGCAGACCAACAACCCGTTGCTTGACGATCTCGCCCGGCTGGCGACCGGCGCGCTGGGAACACTGACCGGCGTGCGCACGGAGGTCGAATCGCGGGTGCGCGACCAGCTCGAGCGGGTGCTCTCGCGCATGGATCTGGTGACGCGCGAGGAGTTCGATGCGGTCCAGGCGATGGCCTCGAAGGCACGCATCGAGCAGGAGGCTCTGCTCCAGCGGATCGGCGAGCTCGAAGCACGTCTCGCGGCGCTCGAGGCCGGCCCGGCGCGGCCGGGAAAGCGCGGCGCGGCGCCGGGCATCGCGCCGGCCGGCAACGAGCCGGGCTGAAGCGTGGCACCGGCCTCGCGCCAAGGACCTTGCAAATTCGCGACACGGGGGCAATCTGGCTCCTTAACGGTTCTTCGGAAGGATGAAATTCTTGGCTTGCGGGTGGGGCTTGTCTTTGGCAGGCTATAAATTGTGTGTCGCGTCGGTTCAGCTACTAGGTCTGGCGGAATTGAGAGCCGAATGCGCGCGTGCGACAGGAGGGCGTCATGACCTCTCTCCACACTGAGACGACTTCGCCCGCCACCAATCCGATCGACCTCGTCGAGGAGATCGTGCTCGCCAACGAATGGGCGCACGACCGCGCGAGCGATGAGGAGATGGTGGTCGAGGTCACCGGCCGCTGGTGCGACTACCGGCTCTATTTCGTCTGGCAGGAGGAGATCAGCGCGATGCATTTCTCCTGCGGCTTCGACATGAAGGTGCCGAAGGGACGCAAGGCGGCGGTCTACGAGCTGCTGGCGCTGGTCAACGAGAAACTCTGGCTCGGCCATTTCGACCTGGCCTCGGACGATAATGCGCCGGCCTTTCGGCATGCGATCCTGCTGCGCGGCGCGATGGGCGCCAGCGTCGAGCAGATCGAGGATCTCGTCGACATCGCGCTGAGCGAATGCGAGCGCTTCTACCCCGCTTTCCAGCTCGTCCTATGGGGCGGCAAGACGGCGGAGGATGCGATCACGGCGGCGATGATCGATCCCGTCGGCGAGGCGTGAGCATCCAGCAGGCTCCGACGGCGGACGCCGCCGAGATACTCCTCGTCGGTTGCGGCAAGATGGGCGGCGCGCTGCTGCAAGGTTGGCGTGAGCGCGGCGCAGCGAGGCATGTCACCATCGTCGAGCCGGGACCAGCGGCGGCGCTTGCCGATCCGCCGCGAGTGACCCTGCTCGCCGATGCCTCGCAATGCCCCCCCGATCTGCGTCCCGACGTCGTCGTGTTCGCCGTCAAGCCGCAGATGATGAACGACGTCGTGCCGCAGTATCGCCGCTTCGCGGCGACCGGTTGCGTCTTCCTGTCGATCGCGGCCGGCAAGACGCTGTCCTACTTCGCCCGGCTGCTCGGTGCCGATGCAGCGGTCGTCCGTGCCATGCCGAACACGCCGGCGGCGATCGGCCGCGGCATCTCGGTCGCCTGTGCCAGCGCCGCCGTCGGCGCCGGGCAACGCGCTCTCTGCGACCGGCTGCTGGCCGCCGCCGGGGAGGTCGACTGGGTCGCCGACGAGGCGATGATCGATGCGGTGACGGCGGTCTCGGGCAGCGGCCCGGCCTATGTCTTCCTGCTGATCGAATGCCTCGCCGCGGCCGCTGTCGAAGCCGGCCTGCCGCAGGATCTCGCGATGCGCCTGGCGCGCGCCACGGTCGCCGGCTCGGGCGAGCTCGCCTGGCGCTCCGATGCGCCGGCGGCGGTGCTGCGCGAGAACGTCACGAGCCCCGGCGGGACGACGCGCGCGGCGCTCGACGTGCTGATGGCAAGTGACGGGCTGCAGCCCTTGCTGACGAAGGCGGTGCTCGCCGCGGCGCGGCGGTCCCGCGAGCTCGCGGAATAGGCGGCCAGCTCGCGCGGCGCCTTTCGGGGCAACGATTAAGGTGGGAGCCGAAGATGCCGCGCAAGAAAGCGACGCCGAGCGAGAGCCCCCGGGACCGCATCATCGATGCGGCGCTTCGCCTCGCGGCGACGCGCGGCTGGCGGCGCCTCAGCCTGAACGAGATCGCCGGCGAGGCGGGGCTCGGCGTCGTCGAGGTCTACCGGCTGTTCCGCTCGAAGACCGCCATCCTCGCGGCATTCCATCGCCGGATCGACGAGGCCGTGCTGGCCGGCGCCGAGGCTGAGTCCGAGGTCGGTGAGCGACCTCGCGATCTCGTCTTTGATGCGCTGATGCGCCGGTTCGACGCGCTTGCCCCCTACAAGGATGCGATCAAGGCGATGGCGCGCGAGGCGCCGGGCGACCCGTTGACCGTGCTGTGCATGGCGCCGGGACTGCTGAACGCGATGGCATGGACGCTCGAGAGCTGCGGCGTCCCGGCCGGTGGCCTGACGGGTCGCGTCCGAATCAAGCTGTTGTTGGCGATCTATCTTTCCGTCCTACGCGTATGGCTCGCCGACGACAGCCCGGATCTGTCGCGAACGATGTCCTTGCTCGATCAAAGGTTGCGCCTGGCGGAGCGCTGGCTCGGCCTTGCCGCAGCGCGTTCCGAGGATGCCGCGGGCGCGGCAAGCGCGGGATGAACCGCATTTTTGTTGCAGTGCACAAAAAATCCTTGACTGCGACATTCCAGAGGGCGATATAAGGCTCATTGTGCAGTGCACAAAAGTGCATTCAACCTAGTCCCCGAGGGAGAAGACCATGGCGAATACCAGTACGACGGCGACTGCGGCGGCCAAGAACGGTTTCTTTGACGTGACGAAGGTGATGGCCGATTTCCGCGTTCCCGGCGTCGACGTCGAGGCGGTGGTTGCGAGCCAGCGCAAGAACATCGAGGCGCTGACCCAGGCGAATCAGCTTGCGGTCGAAGGCGTGCAGGCGCTCCTCCGCCGGCAGAGCGAGATCGCGCGTTCGGCGATCGAGGAGTTCTCGTCGATGTTCAAGGATTTCGTGCAGCCGACGAGCTCCCCCGAGGACAAGATCGCCAAGCAGGCGGAGTACTCCAAGGTCGCGCTCGAGAAGGGTCTCGCCAATGCGCGGGAGCTCACCGAGTTGGTGACCAAGGCCAATACCGAGGCGTTCAACGTGATCAACAAGCGCGTCACCGAGACCCTCGACGAAGTCCGCGACTACGCCAAGAAGCGCGTCGCTCGCTAAAGCCGCTCATTTTTCGACGCGGCGGCAAAGCCGCCCCTGACCGGGGCGGCTTTGTCATGTCCGGGGGATGCGGCGGCAGGCCGATCGTCGCTCGCGTCGAGCACCTGGCGGAACTTGCGGGCGAGCTGGTCCCGCTTGTAGGGCTTCGAGATCAGATTGACGCCCGCGTCGAGGCGCCCGTTGTGGACGATCGCGTTCTCGGCGTAGCCCGACGTGAAGAGAATCTTGATGCCCGGCTGCAGCTCCCGCGCCAGCGCCGCCAATTCCGTGCTGGTCAGGACGCCGGGCATGACGACGTCGCTGAACAGCAGCTCGATCCGTTCGGATCTCAGGATTCCGGCGGCCTCGTCCGGATTGGCAGCTTCGAGGGCGGTATAGCCGAGATCGGTGATCATCTCGACCGCGACGGCGCGGACCTCCAGCTCGTCCTCGACGACCAGCACCGTCTCCTCGCCGGTCGGCACGGTCTCGTCTTCCGGAACGTCGACGGCGCCGGCCGAATCGGCGCGCGGCAGAACCAGCCGGACGGTCGTGCCCCGGCCGGCGGCGCTCTCGATCTTGACTTGCCCGCCGGATTGCTTGGCGAAGCCGAATACCTGGCTGAGGCCAAGCCCGGTCCCCTTGCCCTCGGGCTTCGTCGTGAAGAACGGCTCGAAGGCGCGCTGCAGGATTTCGGGCGCCATGCCGTGGCCGGTGTCGGAAACGCTGATCACGACATAGTTGCCGGGCGGCAGATCCGCGTCGGTGCCGCCGGCATGGGTGAAATTGCCAGCGGCGATCGTCAGCGTGCCGCCGCCGGCCATCGCGTCGCGCGCGTTGACCGCGAGGTTGACGATCGCGCTCTCGAGCTGCGCCGGATCGCAATAGGCGTCCCACAGCCGCGACGGGGCGAGCGTCTCGACCGAGATGGCCTCGCCCAGGGTCCGCTGCAGCAGCTGGGCGACGCGCGCGAGCAGCCTGCCGATCGCGACCGTCTTCGGCGTCAGCGGCTGGCGGCGGGCGAAGGCGAGAAGCTGCGCCGTCAGCGAGGCCGCGCGGTCGGCGCCGCGCCGCGCCGCGGCGATCGCCTTGCGCGCTTTCTCGCCGTCGACCCCGGCCATCTCGGCGCGTTCGAGATTGGCCATGATGACCGTCAGAAGATTGTTGAAATCATGCGCGACGCCGCCGGTCAGCTCGCCGATCGCCTCCATCTTCTGCGCCTGCACGAGTTGCTCCTCCATCCGCTTCCATTCGGTGACCTCGAAGGAGACGGTCAGCAGGCGGAGGAACCTGCCAGCGGCATCGTGCTGCGCCTGCGAGCTGACGAGGACGTCGATGATCGACCCGTCCTTGCGGATCATCTGGCAAGGCAGCTGACGTATGTCGTGGCGGTATGGCGATTCCCGGCCGCGGACCTCGATGATGCGGCGACGCGATTCGTCGGTCATCAGCGATGAGAAGCGACGTCCGATCACCTCCTGACGGGTATAGCCGAGTTGCTCGAGCCAGAAGTCGCTGACGTTGATCAGGCGGAATTCGTGATCGGCGGAATGCAGCATGACCGGCGTCTTGAGGTAGAGGAAGGCATAGTTCTCCTCGCTTTGCCGCGCTTCTGCCTCGACGCGCTCGCGGTTCGCGATCTCGTCGCCCAGCCGGTCGGCGGTCGCCGCGAGCTCGCGTGCGCCGGCTTCCTGCAGGCGGATCTGGCGCATCGCCAGCAGGGTCATCGCGATCAGGCAGACCGAGATCGCGAAATCGAGCAGCCCGTAGCGCAGCAGCTGCGCGCGCCACGGCTGGAGCAAGGCCGCGGTGGGCACAATGTAGGAGACGTAGACGGGATAGTCGCCGAGCTTGCGGTAGGCGTAGAGCCGATCGATTCCATCGATTGCCGAGGCGCCGAAGACGACGTCGCCCTGCGGCTGCCGGGCGACCGCATTCATCGTCACGGCGGCGGCGGGCAGGCGCTCGGCGTTCGCCGTGGCCGGGTTGGTCGTCACCAGGATCACGCCGTCGTCGCGGAACATCGTGACGATGGCGGAATCGCCGTCGACGAGGCCGTGCCAGAAATCGGCGAAATATTTCGATGCGACCGAGATGAGCATGGCGCCGTCGAAGCCGGGCGCCCCGTCCTTGCGCGCCCGTCCGGTGACGAAAGCCGCCTTGTCGGAGAAACGGCCGACGATCGGGGCGCCGACATAGGTGCCGGGATAGCCGCCGATCAGCGCCTTCGTATAGTCGCGATCGCTGACGTCGGTCGGCGGCGTCGGATACAGCCGGCTCGCCACGATCTGTCCCTGCGGGTCCATGATGCCCAGCGCGGCGATCTGGTCGTATTTGCCTGCAAGCGACTCCATGAGCGCGTGCAGGTCGCCCTCGCGGCCGCGGATTGCCGGCCAGTCGAGGCCGCTTATGCGGCTCTCGATGATGTCCATCGCGAGCTCGTTGGTGTCGAAGACCTTCAGCGCGTGCTCGTGCAGGATTGCGGCGATCTGCCCCGATCGGTCGACGGCGCGGCGCAGGTATTCCGAATGGTCGCTCCAGGCGAGATAGGCGAAGAGCGCCGCTGGCAGCAGCACCGCCGCAGCCAGGATCGGGCCGAAAATGCGGCGCGCACGAGGATATGGCGGTGCGGGCAAGCTGCTCCCCTGGCTTCGGCCTCGACCTGATCACCCCAGCGGTCGGTTGAACCGACAAAAGCACTGCCGGGACGAGGAGTCCAGAGGGAGAAGGCGTTGCCGATCAGCCCATCGGAACGGCCGGCGCCGCGGCATCGCCGGTGCGGCGCAGCACGCCGAGACGGCGCAGCAGGTTGCCGAGGGCCGCCGGCCGGCTCGACGGCACGAAGCGGAACGTCATGATCGGGCGCGCCAGCGCCATCGGCAGGAGCGCGACGGCGATGAACCACGCGATGAGGAAAAGCCGCGTCGCCAGCCGGTCGCCGCTATGCCACACCGCGGCGATCGCATTCCGCAGGACGCGCGAGACCGTCTCGCCGGCGACCGGATGATCGGATGGGCGCAGGCGCAGCGAGGCGATCCGGTACTGCAGATGCAGCACGGCGTTGTCGAGCGGGTCGCCGACAACTATCATGCCGAGGCGCGCGGCATGCTCGCCCATCAGCCGGACACGGTGCTGGTCGTGGCGGATGAAGCGCGCGAATTTGTCGGCGGCAAGGCTCGCCTGCGCCCCATCGTTGGCGCCGTGGATGCGGTAGTAGCCCAGCACCTTGTCCGTGGTGACGACGTCGCCGTAGAGCGGCGCCAGCGTGTTGAGCGGACCGTCGGCGCCGGCGTCGACGCGCGGCACCGGCATCGCCGCCGCGAGGAACTCCCGGCTATAGGCGTTGCCGCTCGTCGGCGGACAGGGGTAGAGCGCGGTCCGCAGGGTCTCGGCGCGGATCGCCTGCGGCGACAGCCCGGCGGGGTAGTTGGGGAAGACGTTGCCGACGAACGCGCCGGCGGCGTCGATGGTCGCGAGACAGAACTGCAGCTTACTGACGCCCGGTGCCCAGCGCGCGACGATCTCGGTGACCGCGTCGGGATGCAACAAATCGTCGGAATCGAGAAACAGCACGATGTCGCCGCGGCAGGAAGCCCAGCCGGTGTTGAAGGCGCCGCTCTGTCCCTGGTTGGCCTGGAAGATGGCGCGCAACCGGTCGCCGTAGGCCTCGATGACCTCCCGCGAGCCGTCCGTCGAGCCGTCGTCGACGACGATGACTTCGGTCTTGCGATAGCTCTGCGCCAGCGCGCTGTCGATCGCGGCGGCGACGAAGCGCGCATAATTGTAATTGTCGATGACGATGCTGACGAACGGCTGCGGCACGATCGATTCCAAATCTGGCGATCCCAAGTCTCGCGATCCCACGGCGGGCGGGTGGGCGAGCGGCGCGGCGGATGCCGGGGCTCCGCCGGTACGAACGCGACGGCGGCGGAGCGGTTCCCGTTGCACGAGCTCGGCGCCGCCGGTAGGTTACGCCACCCGTTCTCGTCGAGTTGCGATTCATCATGGCTTTCCTCGCCCAGCGTCTGTCACGCATCCAGCCCTCTCCGACTCTCGCCGTGACCTCGAAGGTCAGCGAGCTCAAGGCGGCGGGCCGCCACATCATCGGTCTTGGCGCTGGCGAGCCCGATTTCGACACGCCCGCCCACATCCAGGAAGCGGCGATCGCCGCGATGCGCCGCGGCGAGACGCGCTACACCGTCGTCGACGGCTCGCCCGCCCTCAAGGCGGCGATCTGCGCCAAGTTCAAGCGCGAGAACGATCTCGATTACAAGCCGAACCAGATCTCGGTCGGCTCGGGCGGCAAGCAGGTGCTGTTCAATGCGCTGATGGCGACGATCGATGCCGGCGACGAGGTCGTCATCCCGGCGCCCTACTGGGTGACCTATCCCGACATCGTCAGCCTCTGCGAGGGCGTGCCGGTCATCGTCAACTGCCCGCAGAACCACGGCTTCAAGCTGCTGCCCGAGGATCTCGACGCGGCGATCACGCCGCGCACCAAATGGCTGATCCTGAACTCGCCGTCGAACCCGACGGGCGCCGCCTATACCGCCGCCGAGCTGCGCGCCCTTGCCGACGTGATGCTGAAGCACCCGCACGTCTGGATCCTCACCGACGACATGTACGAGCATCTCGTCTACGACGACTTCAAGTTCACGACGATCGCGCAGATCGAGCCCAGGCTCTACGAGCGGACGCTGACCCTCAACGGCGTCTCGAAGGCCTATTGCATGACCGGCTGGCGGATCGGCTACGCCGGCGGCCCGGTGCCGCTGATCAAGGCGATGTCGACGTTGCAGTCGCAGTCGACGTCGAACCCGAACTCGATCGCCCAGGCCGCCTCGGTCGAGGCGCTCAACGGGCCGCAGGATTTCATCGCCAAGCATAACGCCGTCTTCAAGGAGCGGCGGGACCTCGTCGTCGAGATGCTCAACAAGGTGCCGGGTCTCCATTGCCCGACGCCGGAGGGGGCGTTCTACGTCTATCCGTCCTGCGCCGGCGCGATCGGCCGCACGACGCCGCAGGGCAAGACGATCGCCAACGACGGCGATTTCGTCGAGTACCTGCTGGAGGCCGAGGGCGTCGCCGTGGTGCAGGGCGTGGCATTCGGGCTGAGCCCGCATTTCCGCATTTCCTACGCGACCAGCACCGCCGACCTCACCGAGGCCTGCACCCGCATCCAACGGGCCTGCGCCGCCCTGCGCTGACCGACCGTCCCGCGTTGCGTCCCGCTCCTATTAGGGGGCGGGTTTCAGAATCCGATTGCGTAAAACCCGGCGCGGCGCGACCATCCTTACATAAGGAATGCGCCTCCGGGCCAGTTCTTGCGGCCCTAGGCGGCGTCAATCACGCAACCGAGGAGGGGCGCCTATGACCGATATCGCCGGTAGACAACCCACGGGCCCGCGCTGCGCCGCCCTGGTCGGACCTTACCTGTCCGGCAAGACGACATTGCTCGAGGCCCTGCTCTTCGCTTGCGGCGTCACCAGTCGCCGCGGCTCGGTCAAAGAGGGCAACATGGTCGGCGACCAGACGCCGGAGGCGCGCGCCCGCCAGATGTCGACCGAGATCAATGCCGCCGCCGCCACCTATCTCGGCGATTCCTGGACCTTCCTCGATTGCCCGGGCTCGGTCGATCTCGTCTGGGAGGCGCAGAACGCGCTGCTCGCGGCTGACGTCGCGGTCGTCGTCTGCGAGCCCGAGGTCGAGCGCGCATTGACCCTCGCGCCGCTCCTGAAGTTTCTCGACGACCGCCAGATTCCGCATGTCGTCTTCATCAACAAGATGGACACCGCGAGCGCCAGGGTGCGCGACGTGCTGGCGGCATTGCAGAGCATCTCGCAGCGCCCGCTGGTGCTGCGGCAGGTGCCGCTGCGCGGCCCCGAGGCGACGATCACCGGTTACGTCGATCTCGTCAGCGAGCGGGCCTACCAGTACAAGCCCGGCCAGGCTTCCGATCTGGTCAAGCTGCCGGACGGGTTCTGGGAGAGCGAGCGCGCAACCCGCATGGGCCTGGTCGAGAAGCTCGCCGACTACGACGACGGGCTGCTCGAGCAGCTGCTCGAGGACATCGAACCCTCGAAGGAGGAGATCTATCGCCATCTCGCGATGGACCTCAGCCGCGACCTCATCGTCCCGGTGCTGGTCGGCGCAGCGCAGCTCGATCACGGAGTCCGGCGCCTGCTCAAGGCGCTGCGCCACGAAGCGCCCTGTGCTGACGCCACTGCGGCGCGGCTCGGCGTTCCACCGGGCGATGCCACCGTTGCCCAGGTCGTCAAGACCTATCACTCGCCGAACAGCGGCAAGCTGTCGCTCGCCCGCGTCTGGCGCGGCACGGTCGCCGAAGGCATGGTGCTCAACGGCGTCCGGGTCGCCGGGCTGCTGCGCCTTACCGGCGCCGTCCAGGAAAAGCTCGACAAGGCCGGGCCGGGCGACGTCGTCGCTCTCGGTCGGCTCGAGGGCATCGCCACCGGCGATGTGCTGACGGCTGCCGGCACGCCCCCCGAGCTGCCGATGCCGCCGCTGCCGAAGCCGGTCTACGGTCTCGCCATTTCGGCCGAGAAGCGTAACGACGACGTCAAGCTTTCCGCCGTCATGGCGAAGCTGATCGACGAGGATCCGACCCTGCACCTCGAGCATAACGCCGATACCGGTGAGATCGTGCTGTGGGGCCAGGGCGACATCCATCTGCACATCGCGCTCGACCGCATGCGGACCAAGTACAATCTCGCGGTCATCGGCCGCCGGCCGCAGATCCCGTACAAGGAGACGATCCGCCGGCACGGCGCGCAGCATTCGCGTTTCAAGCGGCAGAGCGGCGGCCACGGCCAGTTCGCCGACATCCACATCGAGGTCAAGCCGCTGCCGCGCGGTACCGGCATCGCCTTCACCGATTCGGTGGTCGGCGGCGCCATCCCGAAGAACTACATTCCGGCCGTCGAGGAGGGAGTTCGCGAGTATCTCAGGCACGGGCCGCTCGGCTTCACCGTCGTCGACGTCGCGGCCAATCTGTCGACCGGCCAGTTCCATGCGGTCGACAGCTCCGACCAGGCCTTCAAGACGGCCGGCCGGATGGCGATGAGCGAGGTCATGCCGCAGTGCGACCCCGTGCTGCTCGAGCCGATCCACCAGGTCGAGCTGTCGGTGCCCAATGCCTTCACCTCGCGGGTCCAGCGCCTCGTTTCGGGGCGCCGCGGCCAGATTCTCGGCTTCGACGGCAAGCCGGGCTGGCCGAGCTGGGACGTCGTGACCGCTTTCATGCCGCACTCCGAGCTGCACGACCTCATCGTCGAGCTGCGCTCGATCACCCTTGGGGTCGGCAGCTTCGAGGATCGCTTCGACCACCTCCAGGAGCTCTCCGGCAAGCTGGCCGAGCGCGTCATGTCGGCGCACGGCGCGACGGCGGCGCAATGAGGAACGACCGGGCGGCGACGGCCCGGCAGACATCCCACTGATCCGGGGCGTTTCCGCCGGGCCGATCGCTGCCTTTACGCATTCTTCACAAGCCTCCGGCATCAGTTGCAGATGCTGCGCATCTACGGCTGTATCGCCGACCAACATGATCTGAGGCTGGTTGCGCTGGCCGGCGCGATCTGCCTTTTGTCCTGCTATACGGCCCTCAGCGTCTTCGCGCGCGCCTGCGTCATCGAGACGCGCCGCCGCTGGGGCTGGCTCGCGGTCACCCCGGTCGTCTTCGGTGGCGGCGTCTGGGCGACCCATTTCGTGGCGATGCTGGCCTTCCTCCCAGGGGTTGCGGTCGGTTACGATCTCACCGTCACGGGGTTCTCGATCATCGTCGCGATCGCCATTTCGGCGCTCGGCTTTGCCATCGCATTGCCGGGGCGGCGGGACTCGCCAATCGGCGGCGCGCTCGTCGGCTTGGCCATCGCAGCGATGCACTACACCGGTGTGCATGCGATGCGGCTGCCGGCCGTGGCGGTCTGGGATTCCGGCCTCGTCGTCGCCTCGCTGGCAGCGGCCGTCGTCTTTGGTGCTCTCGGGTTTTGGGTTTTTTCGCAGCGAACAGCGCTTCGCTATCGCCTGAGCGGCGCGGCGTTGCTGACGATTGCGATCTGCGGCATGCACTTCACCGGCATGGCGGCTGTGAGCTTCCGCCTGGATCCCACGATCGTCGTATCCGATGAGGTGCTGGCGCCGGAGTTTCTCGCGGTCGCAATCGCGGCGGTGACCGTCCTGATCGTTGCCCTCGGCCTTGCCGGGTCGATCTTCGATCAGCACCTCGCGCAACGCGCCGTCGACGAGACGGAGAGGCTGCACAGCCACATCGCCGAGCTGGAGCGGACGAAGGCGGATCTCGAAACGATCACGACGGATCTCCAGACGGCGCTCGACGCCGCGGCTGCGGCGAGCCAGGCGAAATCGTCCTTCCTCGCGACGATGAGCCACGAGTTGCGGACCCCGCTCAATGCCGTGATCGGCTTTTCCGAGATCATCGCGGCGCAGCCTTTCGGCCCGCTCGGCGATGAGCGCTACCGCGACTACGCGGCCACGATCAATGAGAGCGGCATGCATCTGCTCGCGCTCATCAACGATGTCCTCGATTTCTCGAAGATCGATGTCGGCCGTCTCCAGCTCGACGAGGAGGAGATCGACGTCGTCGCGGCGATCGCTGGCGCCGTGCGGTTGATCCGCGGCAACGCCGCGGACGGCGACATCCGCTTGCTCGAAGAGCCCGATGCATCGCTGCCACCGCTTCGTGCCGACGCGCGCCGTTTGCGCCAGGTTCTGCTCAATCTGCTGTCGAACGCGGTGAAATTCACCCCGGCCGGCGGTCAAGTCCGGATCAGCGCCCATCGCCGCGACGGAGACCTCGTGATCTCCGTCGCCGATACCGGCATCGGAATCGCCGCGGAGGACATTCCGAAGGCGCTCGAGCGGTTCGGCCAGATCGACAATCGGCTGAACCGCAAATTCGAAGGAACCGGCCTCGGGCTGCCGCTGTCGAAGCGGCTAATGGAGCTCCACGACGGCACGCTCGAGCTGGCCAGCGTCCTCGGTGCCGGGACCACGGTGACGATGGTGTTCCCGGCGAGCCGCTGCCAGGAGCTTGCCGAGGCCGATGCCTGAACGCCGCGCGGCGGCACTCAAGCGACGGTGATTTGCCGCGCGGCAGCAAGCGACCTATGTGTTCGTCAGTGGATCGGTGTGCTGGCGGAAGAGGCGCGAGATGTTCATCAAGAAAAAACGCGGCTGGGAGATCCGCGAGAGCGAGGCGACGCCGGAGGCGGTGTTTCGCGACCGCCGGCGGCTCATTCAGGCCGCCGCCGCCGGCGGCATCGCGGCAGTGGCGGCGCCGCTGCTCGGCTGGGTCGGCGCCGGCCGGGCGGCCGATGCCATGCCGGACCCGACCGCCGATCTCTACCCGGCGAAGCGCAACGAGCGCTATCAGCTCGACCGGCCGGTCACCGACGAGAAGCAGGTCGAGAGCTACAATAATTTCTACGAGTTCGGCAGCGACAAGGACATCGCCGACGCGGCGCAGGCTCTGAAGATCCGCCCCTGGACGCTGACGATCGACGGGCTGGTCGACAAGCCGACGACGATCGCCTTCGACGATCTCATCCGCAAGATGCCGGTCGAGGAGCGGCTCTACCGGCACCGCTGCGTCGAGGCCTGGTCGATGGCGGTGCCGTGGAGCGGTTTCCCGCTGAAGGCGTTGGTCGATTTCGCGCAGCCGCTCGGCACTGCCAAATACCTTCAGATGGAGACCTTCAAGGACACTTCCTTCGCGCCGGGGCAGAAGCAATTCTGGTATCCGTGGCCCTATACCGAGGGGCTGACGATGGCCGAAGCGACCAACGACTTGGCCTTCATCGTCACCGGCGCCTACGGCAAGCCGCTCGCCAAGCCGAACGGCGCGCCGCTGCGCCTCGCGACGCCGTGGAAATACGGCTTCAAGTCGGTCAAGTCGATCGTCAAGCTCAGCTTCACCGATAAGCGCCCGGCGACCTTCTGGGAAAAGCTGGCGTCGAACGAGTACGGGTTCTGGGCGAACGTCAACCCGGCGGTGCCGCACCCGCGCTGGAGCCAGGCCTCGGAACGCGTCCTCGGCACCGGCGAGCGCCGTCCGACGCTGATCTGGAACGGCTACGGTGAGTTCGTCGCCGCGATGTACGACGGGCTGAAGGGCGAGAAGCTCTTCGTCTGATCTCGCCTAAGCCGCGGCGCGCGAGCCCGCCGCGGCGCCCGCCTGCAGGAGTTCGGCGAAGGCGGCGAAGAGCTTGCGCATCGCCGGCAGCTTATAGGGATATTTCTCCGGCGGATCCATCGCGTGCACGATCATCGCGACGTCCGCCTCGAAGAGCAGCAGTTCGCCGTCCTTGGTCTCGCCGCAGTCGATCGCGAAATAATCGAGACCGGTGCGCTCGGCGAGGGCCCGCAGCGCTGCCGCGTGACGCGCCGCGAAATCGTCGTCGAAACCGCTCATGAACCGCGCTTCCTCGGCACGCCGCTCGGCGCTGTCGTCCATGCCGGCGCTGAGGTAATGGACGATCCAGTGCTCCGAGATGGCCATATGGACCGCAAACGGTCGGCCGGCGACGAAGGCGATACGGTATTTCCGGAAGAGCCCATCGCTTCCGCTGTAATCGACGAAGGGCGCGACGTAGAGCTCGGCATCGGCGTGGTCGTCGAGATAGGCCCGCGCCGCCGTCGCATCGTCGAGCTTGACGAGGCCTTGCCCGGCGTGCGAGGCGATCGGCCGGACGATCACTGGAAATTCTAGGCCGGCGACCGAGGATTGGTCGGCGGCGAGCGTCGCGCGCGCGATCCGGATCGTCGGCGGGACGACCAGCCCCGGCGCCGACCGCAGCAGCGCATAGGCGCCGTCGCGCGACAGCAGGGCGATCCGCGCCGGGTCGTTGAGGACGTGGGTCGGCCAGGCGTGGACGACCGGTCCCAGCGCCTCGAGGACCATCCGGTTGTCGTCGGATTCGCCGACCGCGACGAGGGCGACGTCGTGGTTCGGTATCCCCTCCGGGGTTGCCCCACCGGGTGCCAGATAGAGCATGTTCAGCGCGATGCCCGACCCTTCCAGCAGGAAATCGACCGGGGTATTCGCCATGAAGTCGCCGCCGGCCATGAAGGCCAGGAGGCGCAATCCGGGTGCTTTGCCGGCCGGCGCCGGGCGGTGATAGAGCGCCTGCTGCTGCAGCGCCTGCTGCTGCAACGCCAATCCCTGGCTACGGTCGCCGGCGAGCTGGGTCAGCGTCGCGAGATCCATCAACGCCGCCGCGTCCTGCGGATTGGCGGTAAGCCGTTCGACGAGATGCCGCTGGACCGGCTGCAGATCGGTGCCGGCGAATGCCATGCCGGCGAGCGCCGCGAGGCCGATCGTCACGGGAACGTCGATCGCCGCCTTCGGGGGGAGAGCGGTGGGCGCCGTGCTGCCGAGGGACATCGAGGCTTGCTCCTGGAGAGGATTGGTGACTTCAGACGGACGGGGTCGATGCCTGCGACACGGCGCGTGCGACGAGCGCGACCTTGTCGAACGCCGTCATCGCCCGTGCGATCACCGCAGCGGTTGCCGCCGCGCCTTGCGTCGCCTCGACGATCAGCCGCGCACTGTTGCAGATGCGCAGGACACTGACGGCGTTGCCGTCGCGCGTCCCGCAGGGGACCGGCTGGCCGAGCTCGCACGGCAATGCGGCGAGCGCGTCGTCGGCAGGGTCCTCGACGATGCCGCGCGCGTCGCGACCCAGCCAGCGATAGGTCGCGGCAACCTCCTCGCGACGAAAGATCTTAGCGGCGCACGGCCCGGCGACGTGGCGGAGGAAGAACGGAAAGATCATCTGGATCGCATCCCAACCACCGGTCGGCGTCGTCGCGAGCCGTTCGAGCGACGGCGGGGGAAGCGGCTCGAAGGCAGGATCGCTTGCCAGCCGCTCGGTGACGGCGCGGGCGAATTTCGCCGCGAATTCGGCGACCGCTGCCTCGGGCACGGCGCGGAATGCGTGCAGCTCCTGCATCGCCGCCTCCCAGCGCAGCAGCAGCCCGTAATTCTCGACATCGGCCAGCGTCGTCGCGGCGGCCCAGCCGCGCGGCCACTCGGCCTGCGCCGAATAGCAGCGAAGCGCCGGCGGAAGGCGGCGCAGGCGGAGGCGTCGCGCGACCTCGCCCGGGATCAGCAAGGCGCCGGCGAAAGCCGGCCCGGTGAGGAATTTCGAGCCGGTCACCGCCACCATGAAGCCGCGCTCGAGATAGGCGCGGAGCGTCGCCGGCGCGAGGCGGAACTGGCAGGCGTCGACCAGGATTTCGACGGCCTGCGGCAAGCGCTGCACCAGTGCCGCGACGTAAGCGGGACGCGGCGCGATGATGCCGGTCTTCGAGACATCGACCATCGTGAGCAGGACGCGCTGGCCGCGCCCGGCCGCCTCGGTCGCGAGATCGTCGATCTGCGCCTCGATCGAATCCGCCGCGCGCAACCCGCCGTCGCCGTCGCGGAGCGCGATCGCGGCGACGTCGGAAATCGTCGCGTCGCCGAGCGGATCGCCCTCGTGAACGGCGGAGCCGAGCGCCGCGAGCGTGCTGAAATGCCGACCGGCGAGCGCGACGGCGACGCCGCTGCCGGTCTCGCGCGGCTCGACCATGATACTGCGCAGCGGCGCCGTCGCGGTGCCGCCGGCGAGCTGGGCGGCGAGGAGATGAAGATCGGTGCCGGAGGCGGCGAAGACGATCTCGAGGCCGGCAAGGTCGGCGATGCCGCAGAGGTCGGCGAGATCGATGCGCAGCCGGTCGAGCTCGCGCCCATAGGTGACCGCGCCTTTCTCCCAGTCGGCGGCCGCGATGAGCCGCCCGCGGAGGCGGTCCGCCGCCGCGAAACCGCGGGGAGAGATCGTCGACGCCGTCGACGAGCCGAAGGCGGCGATCGCCGGGTCGGGGTGCGGCGCGCAACCGTATTTGTTGCGGGTTTTTCCGAGATCTATGGTGATGCGGGAGTCGCCGCCCTCGGTCAGCAGCTGTCCGGTGGCCGGCAATTCGAAGGTCGCCTTGCGACGCAATGCCGGCGGGGCGGCGGCCAGCGAGATGATTGCTCGCTCGCTCAATTCAGTCTCGCTTGCCGACCGGTCACAGCGCGCATCGATTGTCCTTCCGACTGCCGCAGCCCTGGGGAATCGGCGACGGCGTCGGTGTCAACCTAGGGATGCAGTGCTTTCTAAATGCTTAAGCTGGAAACCGAGAGCGCCGGCCGGCCGCGGCGCTTGCGTGCGAAAAACCCGCGCCGCCGCGTCGTCTTCAATTGGCGCCGCCGGGTTTGAGGCGGCTGTTCTCGATGTCGAGGACGCGCTGGCGCTGCTCCAGCGTCAGGCTGCCCTTGAAGATCGCCGCCTGGTTCTTGCGTGCGGTCGGCGAGCCGGCGGCGGCCGCCTGGCCATAGAGCACATAAGCCTGCACCGGATCTCGCGCCCCGCCGATCCCGACGAAGGCGCACCAGGCGAGCATCTCGATGGCGCGCCGGTCGGACGCCTTCGCCCGCGTCTTGAGCGTGGCGAGATCGTCGGCCGTCGGCTTGCCGGCCTGGATGTGGGCGGCGATCAGATCCATCGGATCGACCGGCTTCGGCTCTGGCGGCGGCTCCTTGCCCTTTTTCGACTTGGGCGAAGTCGCGTTCGTGGCGGCCGGCTGGGCCGGCGCGTCGCCGGCGTTCTGCGGCGGCGGTGCGGCCGGGGGCTCGGGTGGCGTCGGCGTCAGCGTCGCGTCGTAGCAGACGGCGTCGGGATTCTCGAGGCATTGGTAACGGCCTTCGAGATCGTAGAGATCGGCCCGCGCCGGTGCCGCAGCGCCCCATGCGAGGATTGCCGCCAGCGCCAGCGTGAACCGTGTCGAAACTCGTGTAACGCGACCGATCATTCCGTGGAGCCGCAGATGCCGATGCGGCCGATTATACGCAGATCGCGTGCCGACGTGTGCATTCGCAATCGCTTGGTTCAAAACTCGGTGAGCGGTCGGCCGGCGGTGCGCGCGTCGCGGGATTTTTCTTGGCAGACCCGCATGGCGGGTGCCAAGCTTTTCCACAGCGGCGCCGTGTTGCTTTCGGGCGAAATTATCCGGGGCGTCGTAGGACGCAGCACGTCCGACCGCGGGGAGCTGGTGCCGTCATGATCGGTTTGGTGCGCTTGGCGTTGCGGCGGCCCTATACGGCGGCCGTCGCGTCGATCCTCATCCTGCTGATGGGCGGCCTCGCGCTGACGAGGATGATCGTCGACATCTTTCCGATCATCGACATTCCGGTCGTTCTCGTCGTGTGGAACTACCCCGGCCTCGCCGCCGAGGACATGGAGCGGCGTGTCGTCCTGGTCAGCGAGCGCAGCTACTCGACGACGGTCAACGGCATCGACCGCATCGAATCGCAGTCGCTGCCGGGCATCGGGCTGCTCAAGGTCTATTTCACGCCGGGCACCGACATCGGCGGCGCCATCGCGCAGATCTCGGCGCAGAACAGCAGCATCCTGCGCATCGCGCCGCCCGGCATGACGCCGCCGAACGTCATCCAGTTCAACGCCTCCAGCGTCCCGGTGGTGCAGCTCGACATGTCGAGCAAGACCCTGACGGAGCAACAGATCTTCGATTACAGCCTGAATTTCATCCGGCTGAAGCTCTTCACCATCCAGGGCATGTCGATCCCCGGTCCGTTCGGCGGGAGCCAGCGCCAGATCACCGTCGACCTCGACCCGGCGCGGCTCGCCGCCAAGGGCTTCTCGCCGAACGACGTCGTGACGGCGCTACAGCTGTCGAACGTCATCGTGCCGGCCGGCACGGCGCGGATCGGCACGATCAACTACAACGTCCAGCTCAACTCCAGCCCGACGGCGGTCGACCAGTTCAACCGCCTGCCGCTCGGCATCAAGAACGGCGTGCCGGTGACGCTCGGCGATGTCGCCCTGGTCAAGGACGGGTTCACGACGCAGACCAACATCGCCCACGTCAACGGCGAGCGTGCCGTCTATCTCGCGATCCTGCGCCATTCCGACGCCTCGACCCTCGCCGTCGTCGATGCGACGCGCGAGATGCTGCCGCAGATTCAGGCGGCGGCGCCCAACGGGCTCGAGCTCAAGCTCGACTTCGACCAGTCGGTCTTCGTCCGCGGCGCCGTCGAGAACGTCGTGCGCGAGGCGATCATCTCCTCGGTGCTGGTCTCGCTGATGATCCTCGTCTTCCTCGGCAGCTGGCGCAACACGGTGATCGTCTCGCTGTCAATCCCGCTGTCGATCTTCGCCGGCATCGCCGGGCTGTTCCTCGCCGGCCAGTCGATCAATCTGATGACGCTCGGCGGGCTGGCGCTGGCGATCGGACTCTTAGTTGATAATGCAACCGTGACGATCGAGAACATCCACCGCAACCAGTCGCTCGGCAAGCCGCTGACCGTCGCCATCATCGACGGCTCGGCCGAGGTCATCCAGCCGCTCACCGTCGCGACGCTGGCGATCTGCATCGTCTTCTGCCCGGTGCTGCTGCTCGAAGGGCCGGCGCGGTTCCTCTTCATCCCGCTGGCGATCACCGTCGTGCTGGCGATGGTCGCCTCCTACGTCCTGTCGTTCACCATCGTGCCGGCCTTCACCCGCTACATGCTGGCGACCGGCGGGCAGTCATCCCATCACCAGCCGGGCCGCTTCGGAATCTTCGTCGAGCGCAGCTTCGAGCGGTTTCAGAACGCCTACAGACGCGTCCTCGAAGGCGCGCTCCACCACCGCGTCTTCATCCTGATCGTCTGCGCCGTGCTGCTGGTCGTGAGCGGCGGCCTCGCCGGAATCGCCGGCACCGATTTCTTCCCGAGCGCCGACGTCGGGCTGATCAAGCTGCATTTCCGCGGCCCGATCGGCATGCGCCTCACCGAGACCGAGCGCGTCGTGCTGCAGGTCGAGAAGAAGATCCGCGAGATCATCCCGGCGGCCGAGCTGCGCACGATCAACGATCTCGATGGCGTGCCGCTCTCCTACAATCTGGCCTATGTGCCGAGCGACAACGTCGGCGACATGGATGCCGAGATCCTCGTCTCGCTCAACGCGCCGCACCGTCCCAGCATCGACTACATCCGCGCCATGCGCGAGCAGCTCCCGGCCGCCTTTCCGGGATGCCAGTTCTATTTCCAGACCGCCGACATCGTCAGTCAGGTGCTGAACTTCGGCCTCTCGGCGCCGATCGACATCCAGATCCAGGACGCCAGCTTTGAGCGCTCGCGCGCCATGGGGCAGAAGCTGCTGCAGGCGCTGCAGCGCATCCCAGGCGTTGCCGATCCGCATGTCGTCCAGGTGCTCGACTACCCCGGGCTGCAGATCGACGTCGACCGGATGCGCGCCGCGCGGCTCGGCATCACCCAGCGCGACGTCTCGAACAATCTGCTGACGTCGCTGTCGTCGAGCGCGCTGGTCGCGCCCTCGTACTTCCTCAACCCGCAGAACGGCGTCAACTACACGGTCGCGGTGCAGACGCCGCTCGACAAGGTCGCCAGCATCGACGATCTGATGAACATGCCGGTGAGCCAGCCGAGCGCCGGCATCGCGCCGACGACCGCCGCCGGCACTCTCACCGACATGCCGGGCTCCACCGTGACGCGGCTCGCCGATATCGCGACGCTGCGGCCGCGCGTCGATTATGAATCGGTGAACCACTATACGATCCAGCGCGTCGTCGACATCGCCGCGAACGTCGACGGCCGCGACCTCGGCGGCACGGCGCGCGACATCCAGGCGGCGATCGATGCGGTCAAGGCCGATATGCCGCCGACCATGCAGATAGACCTGCGCGGCCAGAACCAGGTGATGCAGAACGCCTTCCGCAATCTCGGGCTCGGGTTGATCCTGGCGATCGTGCTGGTCTATGCGCTGCTCGTCATCCTCTTCCAGTCGTGGATCGATCCCTTCATCATCATGATGGCCTTGCCCGCCGCGCTCTTCGGGATCATCTGGATGCTGGTCCTGACCCATACGACGATCAACGTCGAATCGCTGATGGGGACGATCATGTCGGTCGGCATCGGCGTCTCGAACTCGATCCTCGTCGTCAGCTTCGCCAACGAGTTGCGGGCGCGCGAGGATCTGACGCCGCTGCAGGCGGCGCTCGCCGCGGGCAAGACGCGACTGCGGCCGATCCTGATGACGGCGCTGGCGATGATCATGGGCATGATCCCGATGGCGCTCGGCCTTGGCGAGGCGGGTGAGCAGAACGCGCCATTGGGCCGTGCCGTGATCGGCGGCCTGCTGATGGCGACGCTCGCGACGCTGTTCCTGGTGCCGATCATCTACACGTTGTTGCGCCGCAAGCCGCCGACGCTCTATGAACTCGATCGCAACTTCGAGCTCGAGGTTTCCGGGAAGACGGCGGGACACGCAGGCGGGGTCGACACGCATGGCTAGACGGGCGGGCGCGGGACGGGGCATCGGGGTCTATGTCGGTGGGATCATGCTCGCCGTCGTGGCGGGCTGCGCCGTCGTCTATCTCTGGCACCGCAACGACACCGAGCTGCTGGCGGCGCGCGAGGCGCATGCCGCGATCGTCGAGCGCGGCCCGCGCGTCGAGGTCGTCGCCGCGGCGCAGGGCCCGGCGACGCGCGACATCGTGCTGCTCGGCGACGTCAAGGCGAATGCGACGGCGACGCTCTACGGCAAGGTCAGCGGCTATCTCAAGTCGATCCCGGTCGACCGCGGCGACAAGGTCACCGCCGGCCAGACCGTCGCCGAGATCGAATCGGCCGAGACCGACAGCCAATACGTCAGCGCCGTCGCCGACCTCGAGAACAAGCGCCGCGTCGCCGCCCGGGACCGCGAGATGCTGGCGCGCGGCAACGTCGCGGTCTCGGCGAAGGAGCTGTCGGAGACCAACCTCCGCATGGCCGAGGCCAACGTTCGCCAGCTCGAGACGCTGAAATCCTACGAGATCCTCAAGGCGCCCTTCGCCGGCACGGTGACGGCGCGCTTCGCCGACCCCGGCGCGCTGATCCAGAACGCCGCGACCAACCAGGTCAGCTCGCTGCCGGTGATGACGATCTCCGACCTCGCCCGGCTGCGGGTCGGCGCCTATGTCGAGCAGCGCGACGTACCTTTCGTGACGGTCGGCCAGGACGTCGACGTGACCGACGCCTCACGTCTCGACCGCCGCGTCTCCGCCAAGATCAGCCGCACCACCGGCGCGCTCGATCCGCGGACACGGACGCTCTACATCGAGATCGATCTCGACAACACCGGCAATTTCCTCGTCGCCGGCAGCTTCGCCAACGTCGTGCTGCACGTGCCGATCCAGAGCTATCCGCAGGTCCCGACCAATGCGCTGGTGATGCGCGGCGGCGAATCCTTCGTCGCCACCGTCACCCCCGCCGGCGAGGTCAAATTCCGCGGCGTCCGCGTCGTCGGCACCAACGGCACCGCCGTCGACATCGCCGAGGGCATCGCGGTGGGGGATCGGATCGCGGTGAATTTGCCGGGGGATGTGACGGACGGGAGCCGGATCCAGCCGATCACGGTGGCGGCAAGGGGAAATTGAGGGGGACCTTGATTGGATTTAGGGCGCGGCGGGCAAATCGGTGAAGCCCTGCAAGTCGTGTCAGTAATCCGCGACGCCCCCTCGATGAGGCTCTGCGTGAAAGTGCAGGTCGCAAAATGGGGCAATGGCCTCGCCGTTCGCCTTCCCGCCGCGTTCGTCGAAGCGCTGGGACTGAAGGAAGGCGAGGATATCGAGATCGATGTTGCCGACGCCCGGGGATTCGGAAGGCCGATCGTGCCGAGCACGGCGGCGTCCTCATCCCGCTTCCAGCGACAATAAGGCAATACGGTAAGGTGCGTAATTCGGGGCCGTCGGCTCGGCGGCCGCTGCGGCACATGATTTGCAGAGTTCGGGATGCTTTTCGCAAACCGAGGGTTTGGCATGCCGCAGAAATTCCACTTGGGCTGGTTCACCAACTTCACCGTCGACGAGTGGAACGACCCGCTCGCCGCGGGCGGCGGCATGCCGTGGAACGGGAAATATTATGTCGAGATGGCGCAGGCGCTGGAGCGTGCCTGCTTCGATTACATGATGCTGGAAGACACGTTGATGCTCTCGGATGCCTACGGGCATAGCACCGAGATGTACATGAAAAAGGCGATCATGGTGCCGAAGCACGATCCGGCGCCGCTCGCGACGCTGATCGCCGCCTCGACGACGCGGATGGGAATCGTCTCGACGCTCTCGACCATGGCCTATCCGCCCTTCCTGCTGGCGCGGCTCTGCACCACGATCGACAACATCGCCGAGGGGCGCTTCGGCTGGAACATCGTGACCAGCGGCGAGGATACGGCGGCGCAGAATTTCGGCATGGACCAGCTGCCGCCGCGCGAGCTGCGCTACGCCATGGCCGAGGAATACATGGAGGTCGTGAACCAGCTCTTCGCATCCTGGGACAAGGACGCGGTGGTGATGGACCACGAGACCGACACCTATGCCGATTTTACCAAGGTGCGGCCGATTCACTTCGCAGGAAAATACTTCAAGTGCCGCGGTCCCTTGAACACCGTGCCCTCGCCGCAGGGGCGGCCGACCTATGTGCAGGCCGGCGGCTCGCCGACCGGTCGCGCCTTTGCCGCGCGCCACGCCGATTCCATCATCGCGGTGGCGAACGGGATCGCGGGCATGAAGGCCTATCGTGACGACGTCCGCGCCAAGGCCGCCGCGATCGGACGCAACCCGGACGACATCAAGGTCCTGTTCCTGGTGGCACCGATGCTGGGCGAGACCGAGGCGGAGGCGCGCGACAAGTTCGATCGGCTGGTGACCTCGACCGAGTTCATCGAGCATTCTCTCGCGAAGTACGGCTCGTTCACGGACACCGATTTCTCGAAATACGCGCTCGACGAGCCGCTGCCCGGCAAGCTGACGACCAACGGCGAGCAGGGTTCGCTCGACAAGTTTCAGCAGTTCGGCAGCGGCAAGACGTTGCGTCAGCTCACCGCCGAGGGCGGCACCGGCTCGTCGGTCGAGTTGGTGGGAACGCCGGACTCGGTTGCCAGGACGATGGGCGAGGTCATGGAGGCGGTCGGCGGCGACGGGTTCCTGATCAAGACGCCCTATCGCAACAACACCCGCCGCTACACGACCGAGATCACCGACGGGCTGGTGCCGGCGCTGCAGCGGCGGGGCCTGGTGCGCACGGAATACACGCAGGCCCATCTGCGCGACACGCTGCGGGAATTCTAGGTCCTATCGGGCAATCGTCTCCGCGCCCCTGCCTGCAGCGATTCCTGCGGCGGAAGCGGACTTCACACGAAGCGGCCGCGACGATATCGCCCGCTTTCTCTCGCCGGGCGATTCATCCGCCGTCCTCTCCGTCCGGAGCAGGCGCGATCGAACGAAATCGATGAAGGCGCGCACTTTTGCCGCGGGCAGATGGCGGGACGGGTACAGCGCGTAGAGCGGGAAGCTTTCGCCGAGCCAGTCCGGCAGGAGTTCGACCAAGGCGCCTTGCCGAATGAGGTGCTGCACGCCGATCGCCTTCACCCTCGCAATCCCGACGCCCGCGAGGCAGGCACCGAGCATCGTTCCGAACTCGGCCACCATGAGGCGGCCTGTCGTCCTCACCTGAACGACCTCGTTCCCCCGCCGAAACTGCCACTCCTCGATCGGCTGCCCCGTCAAGGAATCCCGCACCTGGATACACGCGTGATCGGCGAGGTCGGGCGGCGCCGCCGGCCGGCCGTGCTGCTTCAGATAGGTCGGCGAAGCGACCGCGACGGTGCGTGTGTCGAGCAGCTTCCGGGCTACCAGGGAAGACACCGGAGGCGTCCCGAACCGCACGGCGATATCGAAGCCTTCGCCGACGAGATCGCCGAGCTGGTCCCTGGCGACCAGCTCGAGCGACAAATCGGAATAAAGCGCCAGGAACTCCGCGATATGCGGCGTGAACATCAGACGCGAGAAAAAAGGGTCGACGTTCACGCGCAACCGGCCGCGCACCGCGACCGAAGCGCCGGCGGCGACCGTCACGGCGTCGTCGATCCCCGTCAACAAGGGCGCGATCTCGGAATAGAGCGTGCGGCCCTCGTCGGTAAGGGCCACGGCCCTTGTCGTCCGGTCGAGAAGTCGGACGCCGACCCTCGCCTCAAGACGCGAGACCGCACGGCTCACGCCCGAACGAGACAGGCCGAGCGCCTCCGCCGCGCGCGCAAAGCTGCCCCCTTCGACGATCGCGGCGAGGACGCCGATGTTCGAGATCACGCGTCCGTCGAAGGCCATCGGGCGCTCCGTTGATTACAGATCACCAATGATCTGACATAAGGGCAACACTCGCAACAATGATAATCGGCTACAGCTCACCATCTCGCGCTGGACGGAGACGCAAGACACCAAAGCGACTCTTTCGGACCGCCGGCGAATACCATCGATGGAGAGAGATCATGTATGCGATCACGGGCATCACGGGCAAAGTCGGCGGCGAGGTCGCGCGTGCTTTGCTCGCCGCGGGCCAGGCTGTCCGCGCCGTCGTGCGCGACGTGCGAAAAGGCGAGGAATGGACCGTGCTCGGCTGCGAGGTCGCGGTCGCCGAGATGGAAGACGCTTCGGCGCTGACGGAGGCCTTCACGGGTGCGACGGGTGTGTTCATCCTGCCGCCGCCGGTCTTCGACCCGGAACCTGGCTATCCCGAGGCGCAGGCGGTGATCGACAGCGTCGTGACCGCCCTGAAAGCCGCCAGGCCCGCGAAAGCCCTGTGCCTGTCGACCGTCGGAGCGGACGCGGTTCACGACAATCTGCTGTCGCAGCGAACGATGATGGAAGCGGCTCTGCGCGCGCTTCCGCTGCCGCTCACGTTCCTGCGCCCCGCCTGGTTCATCGACAACGCTGCGTGGGACGTGGCTTCGGCAAGCGAGACGGGTCTCATCCACAGTTTACTGCTGCCCACCGACAGGGCGATTCCGATGGTCGCCGCGAAGGACGTCGGCCGCGCGGCGGCGGAGCTCATTCAGCAGGACTGGACCGGCGTTCGCATCGTCGAGCTGGAAGGGCCCGCCCGCGTATCGCCGAACGACCTCACCGGCGCCTTCGCGAACATCATTGGAAAGCCGGTCCGTGCGGTGCCGGTGCCACGCGACTCCTGGGAGGAGATTTTCCGTTCGCAGGGCATGCGGAACCCTCGACCCCGCGTGCGGATGCTCGACGGCTTCAATGAAGGCTGGATCGACTTCCAGGATGGCGGAAACAAGGCGATCAAGGGCTCGACCACCGCCGCCGCCGTCATCGCGGCGCTCGTCGCCGTCACGGACGCCTAGGCCATACCGGTCAGCGATCGGACTTCTCGCGACGAGTCCTTTCGATCTCGAACCGCGATCGATCCCGGTGTATGACCGTGCTCAACAAAAGCATCGCATCCTTGGGAGGAATCATGACCCGTATTGCGACCGCCGTCTGCGCGGCAGTGTTGTTCACCGCCGGTGCCGCAAGGGCCCAGATCTCGGACGACAAGATCAAGATCGGGGTCCTCACCGACATGTCGGGACCGTTCTCCGACAATACCGGCCAGGGCTCGGTCGAGGCGGCGCGGATGGCGATCGAGGAGTTCGGCGCCAAGGTAGCCGGCGCGCCGGTCGAGCTCGTCGTCGGCGATCATCAGAACAAGCCGGACGTCGGCGTCTCGATCGCCCGCGAATGGCTCGACCGCAGGGGCGTCGCGATCTGCCGAACTCGTCGGTTGCGCTGGCGGTGCAGGAGATCGCGCGGGCCCAGGGCAAGGTGACGCTGTTCAGCGGCGGCGGCACCGCCGATCTCACCGGCAAAGCCTGCTCGCCGACCGGTATCCAATGGACCTACGATACTTACGAGACCGGCAAGGCGATCGCCGAGGCGCTGCCCGAGCTCGGCAAGAGCTGGTTCTTCATCACCGCCGATTACACCTTCGGCCAGGCGCTCGAGGCCGGCGCGACGCTGTTCCTCAAGAAGGCCGGCGGCGAGGTCGTCGGCGGCGTCCGGGCGCCGCTCAACTCGAGCGATTTCTCGTCCTTCCTGCTGCAGGCGCAGGCCTCGAAGGCGCAGGTCGTCGCCCTCGCCAACGCCGCCAACGACACCGTCACCTCGCTGAAGCAGGCGAAGGAGTTCGGCATTCTCGGCGGTAGCCAGAAGATGGTGGCGCTCGGTGGCGACGTCGGGGACATCCGCGCGATCGGGCTCGAGACGGCGCAGGGCCTCTTCTTCGTCGAGCCGTTCTACGCCGGCCGCGACGCCGACAGCGAGGAATTCGCCAAGCGCTTTCTCGCCCGCGCCGGCAAGATGCCGTCCTTCGTCCACGCCGGTCTCTACTCGGCGGTGCGGCACTATCTCGCGGCGATTGCGGCGGCGAAGACCGACGAGCCCAAGGCGGTGATCGCCAAGATGCGCGAGATGCCGGTCAACGACGGCTTCGCCAAGAACGGCCGGGTGCGTGCCGACGGTCGCATGGTGCACGACGTCTATCTCGTGCAGGCCAAATCGCCAGCCGAATCGAAGGGCTCGTGGGACGTCATCAAGCTGATCGCGACGATCCCCGGCGACAAGGCCTTCCGCCCGCTCGAGGACGGCGGCTGCCCCTATCTCAAGGGCTGAGCCGCCCCTACTGCATGAACCAGCCGTGGCTGACGACGAGCGACTGGCCGGTCAGCGCGTTGGTCTCGAAATCGGCGAAGAACAGGGCGCAGGCGGCGACGTCGTCGACGGTCGTGAACTCGCCGTCGACGGTGTCCTTCAGCATGACGTTCTTGATGACTTCGGCCTCGGAGATGCCGAGCTCCTTCGCCTGCTCGGGGATCTGCTTGTCGACCAGCGGAGTGCGCACGAAGCCGGGGCAGATGACGTTGGCGCGGACCTTGTGCGCCGCCCCCTCCTTGGCGACGACCTTGGCGAGGCCGATCAGCCCGTGCTTGGCGGTGACGTAGGGCGCCTTCAGCACCGAGGCCTCCTTCGAGTGGACCGACCCCATGTAGATGATGCTGCCGCCGGTGCCTTGCTTGTACATGTACCGCAGCGCGGCGCGCGTCGTCAGGAAGGCGCCGTCGAGGTGGATCGCCAGCAGCAGCTTCCATTTCGCGAAGTCGAACTGGTCGAGCGGCGCGACGATCTGGATGCCGGCATTGCTGACCAGGATGTCGATCTTGCCGAAGGCCGCGACGGCTTTTTCCATGCCGGCGTCGACCTCCGCCTCGCTGGTGACGTCCATCGCGACGCCGACCGCGCAACGCTCGCCGCCGGCATTCAGCTCGGCCGCGGCGGCATCGGCGCCGGCCTGGTTGAGGTCGGCGATCACGACCTT
>JAQGID010000338.1 GCA_028291405.1 Rhodospirillales bacterium
GAACTGGTTAAGAGCGACAATGGGCCGCTTTCCGCCAGCCTTCGGGGACGTATTGCCACGTGGCAAGATGCGGTGATCCACCCGCCACGGGAGGCTTTCGTATTCGACCCGGCGGCGTAGCTATCGCGCCTATGTCCAACGAACATTGCGGTCACCGGGAGTGACGGGCGCTAGACGCGGCGGCGGCATCAGAAGAGCTTCGGCGCACATGCGCCGAAGGCGCAGGCGCACACTACAGGGAGGCGCAGCGCGGCCTCGCGCGCCAGAGCTCCCGGTCGGGGTAATCTTCCAGCGAGCCTAGACGGGCATCCAACCGCATATCGAGACCAACGCGGTCCCGGCCGCCAGAAAAACTCGATCGCGAACATCGGTCAGGCTGCCGGCTTGTACCGCTCACGTAGAGCAGGCATCACGTGCTTGGCAAACAGCTCGATGGAACCAAGAGTCTCAGTGAGACTCATGTCACCGACCACGAACTGACCGACCAGATAATTGGGGCCGGTGCGCTGCAGATGATCTTGCAGGTACGCGGCCACGGTCTCCGGCGAACCGGCGATGCCCTTGCCCTCCTGATTGCGGAGCCCGTCGAAGTCCGACGACCGCTCGCAAATCGGCCCACTACTCTAGGGCGTGCTCCGTCAGGTTGTTCGCCCCTGAAGGACTTCCTCGTATCGCAGCCGAACATCGTCGCGCATTGCCGGTCGGTCCACGCGGCGCTGGAGGAGTAACCGCTTACATCGCATCTGCGAGAGGCGGAGATGGCCGCCTTATCTTTGATGCGTCGAGCGAACGGGAACCTATCTGTCGAAGAGGAGATCTGCCATGGGCATCGTACTCGACCACATGATTGTTCCGGCACGCGACAAAGAAGAGTCTGCGCGATTCTTTGCACGTATCTTTGGTCTCTGTTATGCAGGGACTGTCTCTCACTTCGCTCCTGTACGGGTCAACGATACCCTGACGCTCGACTTCGATACGGAAACCGACTTCCACTGCCATCACTACGCGTTCAAGGTCAGTGAGGAGGAGTTCGACGGGATTTTCGAACGGATCCTGGGTGATGGTATTCCGTATGGCAGCGGGCCCTTCTCGCCCGCGGACATGACGATCAATCACCATAGTGGCGGAAGGCGCTTTTACTTCCGTGACCCGGGCGGTCATCTTCTGGAGGTGCTGACGGCTTAGGCCCTGGGCTCATGAGCGCGGAGTCACAGGCGCGCGGTCCTCCCGGACCCGCCGGCTGATCGGCGGTGGGTAGAAAAATGCTCACCTCTTCGATCGGTTCGCGCGAGAATCGATCTGTACGGTGGCCGTCATGCCAGCCACCAGACGCACGCCATCTGGCACCTGATCGATGCTGATACGCACAGGAATGCGCTGGGCCAGGCGCACCCAGGTAAAGATCGGATTTACCGAGGCGAGCCCGGCCTCAGCCGGCTGCGCGTTCGGGACGTTGATACCGCGCGCGATGCTACCGACATGGCCGCGGACGATCGGGCTGTAGCCCATCAGCTTGATCTCGGCGGGATCGCCTTCGTGGATCGAGCCGAGATTGGTTTCCTCGAAATACCCGTCAACCCAGAACGAATCGGCGTTGACGATGGAGATTTCGTTCTGCCCGACATTCGCGTAGTCGCCGAGTTGCGCCAACAAATTGGTCACCCATCCATTGACCGGGGAGCGGATCTGCGTGCGCTCGAGGTTCACCCTCGCTTGGTCCAGATTGGCGACTGCTTGTTGATGTTGGGCCTCGGCGGCAAGAGCGCTGGCCTGAAAGGTCTGCTGCACCTCCGCCGATACCGCCAGATCGCTCAGCTCCTGCCTACGTTTTGCCTCTCTCGCCGCGTTCTGCGCGGTGGCCTCGGCCTGCTGCATCGCCGCCTCGGCCAGACTGACGGCGATCTTGTAGTTGGTCGGGTCGATCACCATCAAGAGGTCGCCCTTGTGGACGAACTGGTTGTCTGCGACCGGCAGCTCGACGATCCGGCCCGTAACCTCCGGTGCCATCGTGACGACGTAGACACGGACCGTGCCATCGCGCGTCCAGGGCGCCCCCATGTAGGCGTCCCACATTGCCCAGCCGAGCAGCGCGGCAAGCGCGACGGTCGCCAGCGTAATCAGAACGGGAATGACGCGGATGTGCGGTCTGGGTGTGTCTCGGGCGGGGGGCTTGGCGGATCGAACGGTGCCGCCATCGCCGTCCGTGTTATCGCGCTTCCGTTTGCCTTCGACCTCGACCATGGCGGCTCACCGCGTTGCGAGAAGCACGATCGACGACAGCACGATCATGTACGCCGAAAAGACGAACAGAGCCGGGTGCCAGACATACCGCAACAGGCCAAAACGGTGGGCCATCCGGCGCAGCGCGATCAGGATAAGCCACGCTCCCACCATCATCAACGAAATGGGCGCGACGTAGACGCCGAACAGATTGACTTCGGCAAAGCTCATTGCGGTGTCCCTGAATCGAAATAAGACGCATGCTGCGTAAGTGCCTCCGATATCGCAAGGATGCTGCCACGCGCCCTGAGCCTGATCCACAATCCGCGCCTGGTGTTGGGTTGCGCGGCGAGCATCCGGTCGAGCTCGGCAAGACGTTCGGACGCAACCACGCTGTCGCCTCGCGCCGCGGCATCGAGGGCTGCATCGAGTTCGACGTGCAGATCGAACCGGCGAGCGACACGGCGAAGGCGGATGATCGCCGTCCCTACCGAAAGCGCAGCCAGGAGCTGGGCGCGCTGCAACGGCTCGGCCTGCTCCGGCAGCACCGACAGGCGACTATAGATCAGGCCTTCCCAGTCATGCGCCGTTCGCGAGAGCGGGCCGGTCGCCAGGCGGCGCAGATCGCGTAGCGTGAGCGCCAGGAGCCGGCGGGTCCGGAACGCTGGCGACAGCGGCGGCAGCAAGCGAAACGAGATCGCGCCAGCACCCACGCCTGCGACGATCGCCAACGCTGCGTTATAGAATTGCTGAGTGTCGTAGCTCATCTGATTGGCGGGAGCGAGCAGCGGTACGAAGTTCGCCGCCATGGCCGTAAACATCGCCGTCTGCCACGGCTGGGCCATCAGCGCACCGGCCGGCACCAGGACGAGGCCAAGCGCGAAGCTGAAGCCGGCGAAAGTTGCGACGCCGGGCAGCACCGCAAATTTCACGATCGCTGCGAGAGCGGCGGTTAGGCTGGTGCCGACCATGAAGCTCATCGCGATGGCGTAAGCCTGATCGGCTCTCGGCGAGAACAGGATGACGGCGATCGCGGCAAAGGTAATGGCTTGGGCGCCGTTCGGCCATGCGGTCGTAATCCAGACGAGTTCGACCGCTGCGATCGTGACGAAGACGCGCACGGCATTCAGGAGGGCCGGCAGCCAATCCGGCACGCGGAGCCGGACGCCGCCGCGGCGAGGAGCGGGTCGAGCAATATCGTCGACGAGCAATGCCAGCCCGTTGAGGACATACGAAACGCCGGCGAGGACTTCAGCCGCCTGGTCGGCAAGCAGGCGCAGCGACGGCGTGCGAGCCGACAGGGCGACGAGCGCCCGCACCGTTGTATCGCACGTCCGCCGCAGGCGGGAGGGATCGGCTGTCCAGCCAGTCGCCTCGCCTCCTAACGGCACCGTCCGGAGCTCCTCCGGGAGATTGCGTTGAATGAGGGCTGCCTCGCGCCGGCCCTGGTCGAGCGGCATGACCTCGAGGTGAAGAGCCGCCGTCCGCCAGCCGGACAGGGCGGCGAACAGGCCATTCACTGCCGCCTCCAAGACGGGCGAGTGATAGCGCAGGTCGGACGCCTCCCCAAGCGCTTCGTCAATGACGGGATCGAGCGCGATGACACGCCGGAGGAGGTCGCGGCGAACCGGACGGGTTTCCGACTGGCCCGGTCCGACCAGCAAGAACGTGCCGGCGAACCTTCCGGCGATCTCAGCCGAAATCGACGCAAGCTGGGCGGCTAGCCGGCGCCGCGCGCCGCCGAAATCGGTCCCGGCAAGCACGACGCCGGCGCAGACGATGCCGATGCAGATCTCGCTGGCGCGGGCGACGGCGAGCATGAATGCCTCGCCGTTCGCGCCCCCGACCGCGCCGAGCTCGTCGCTCGCGATGATCGCCGCCGTGTAGCCGGCGAGCGCCGCCGAATAGGCCGCGAAATTGTGCAGCAGCGTGGCCACGAAACCGCAGGCAGCGCCCCAGAGTGCCACGCCGAGAAGAAACCCGGTGCGGTCTTGCGGGAAGCACGCGGTCAGCGCGACGATCGCCACCGCGCCCAGCGCCGTGCCGATCATACGGAACCAACCCTTGCGCAGCGAAGCCCCGAGGCTCGGCTGACAGACGATCGCGGCGGACGTGCCGGCCCAGTACGCGTTGTCGAGCTCGAGCTGGAAGGCGATGTAGAGGGCGAGGCATACTGCGCCCCACAGGCGCAAGCCGAAGAGCACCGCCGGAGCCGCGGACCGTAGCGCGCCCGCAATCCGCCAGCCAGCCGGTCGGTAGGTCTGAGCCGGATCCGAGACCCAAAGTCCAGCCCGGCTCATGAACCCTGGCCGCCATCGAGATTGGCAGCCAGCCCCATCGCTACCGCGAGCAGCGCGAGGCCGGTGGGCAGCGCGAGGGACGCGAGGCCGATTGCCGCCTCGCATGCCGCCCCTAGGCCGCACCCAACAGCGAAGCCGACGATCGCCGGCCAAGTGCGCATCGCCCGGCTGCGCGCCTGAGCCACTTCAGCCTGCTCGCGCCCGAGCACCACTCCGCCGACATCCATCATGAAGCGCGTGATGTTGGTTGTCATGACCGCCGTGGACGGCGCCCCTTTCAGCGAGATCTGCACGAGAGCGTTCTGCACGGCCATCGCCGAGACGCCGAGCATGCCAGCGAGGACCGCGATCGGTGCGTTCGGGTCGATGCGCGGGCCGGCAGAAACGCCGAGGACAAGAAAGCCGGCGAGCAGCAGGAGCTGTAGCAGAAGGAGGGGACGCAGCGAGGCGAACCCGATCCTTTCCAAGCCGCCGACCAGCAGTCTCGTCAGGCCGAGTGCGACCATGAACACTGGAACCGACAGCATCGGCGCGACCGGCGCCTCGCCGCCGCTGACGACATGCGCGGCAATCATGACGAGGTTGCCGGTGACATGGGCGGTGAACAGGCCGCCAAGGCCGAGAAAGCCGATGGCGTCTACGCTTCCAGCAATGACGCTGAGCACGGTCGGGAGCAATTTCGTGCCGAGGGAGCTCTCGACCGACGGTATCGAGACCCGCGGCGTCAGGCGTTCAGCTGCCGCCGACATGTGCCCGACCGTGATCTGCGGCGCGACGGTCCTCAGTACACCGCTTCTGCTCGCTGCCGCCGATCTGGAGCCCGATCGCGCTAAAGGTCAGGTCATCGTCATTGACCTTGCGCACGCTCGCGGAGACCAACGCATGGCCTGCCGCACGGATCATGGTGCCTGTTCCCCTCTAAGCTTATAAAATATGAATGAACCGACCCACTTACACGCAACACCTACTGCGATACCGACGATCGTGTCGGCAAGACGCAGCAACGGCTGATGCCAGGCGTCCTCGGCGCTCATTGCCGCGACGACCATGACAACCGCGGTCGTTATTCCCGTAGTGAGTATGTCGTCACGCCGGCCTAGCAGCGCCATTGCCAGTGTGCCGATGCCAATCAAAGCTGCCATCCCCACCGGGGTAAACGGGAAGAGCGAGAGGTAGAGCAAGCACACTGCGAAGCTGACGCACGTGGCTATCAGCCGTGCGAGGCCGGCAGACCGGCTGCGCAGACGCGTTTCCCTGAAGACGAACACAGTGGCGACCACCGCCCACGTCCCGCCCAAGAGGTCGGAAGGCCCGTCGACAAATCGAAACGGGATATGGATCATTATCCAATAAGTGATGAGGCACGCTATCGCCATGTTCAGGGCATAGACGACATCCCATGAAGACGGCTTTGCGTCCTTCACTTCCGGCATGATTACCTCGCGCGGTCGCATTGACCCGCTCCGCGAACACCCGTCTTCAACTTCCCGCGAACCCGTGACCAACCATTTTTTTCGGGTCGACGATTTCGTCGAAGCGCTTCTCGTCGATGAAGCCTGACTGGAGCGCGGCCTCCTTCAAGGTCAGATCCTCATCA
>JAQGID010000344.1 GCA_028291405.1 Rhodospirillales bacterium
CCGAAGAACGAGATCCCGATCATCGCGCTCACCGCGCATGCGATGGTCGGCGTCCGCGAGGAATATCTCGCGGCCGGGATGAACGATTACCTGTCGAAGCCGCTGGATTCCGCATTGCTCCTGGCGATGCTTGCGGCGCTGACCGAGGCCGCGACCGCGCGATCGGACGATCTCGCCGGCGCCGGCGGCGGCATCGACCGGGCCGGATTCGAGACGCTTCGCGCCATCCTCGGGCCGGATACCTTCGATGCGATGATCGAGGAGTTCACCGCGACGTTGAGCCCGACGATCGACCGGCTGGGGATGTTGCTCGACGCCGGCGACTTCGCCGCGGCGGCGAGGCTGGCGCACGATCTCGTGTCGACCTCCGGCGGTTTCCATGCGATCGAATTGAGCAGGCTCGCGCGGTTGCTGGAGCAGGCCTGCCGCAACGACCCGGCGACGGCCGCTGCGCTCTACGCCGAGGTTCGGCGTGCCGGATCGGTGACCCGCGACGCGCTCTATCGGCATTCGAGCGCCGCCTGACCGGTTTCGCCCGTCAGTGACGCCGGCGCAGCGGCTGGTTCGGCAGCAGCACGGTCGCGATGAAGGTCAGGACGAGCAGAGCGAGGCCATAGGTGAAGACGCCGGCGACGGCGTCGGTCATCGCGAGCTTGATCTGCCCGCCGCTCGACGACATCCGGTCGAGATACGTGCCGGCGAAGACCGTGCCGAGCAGCGCGACGCCGACCGCCTGGCCGAGGTTGCGCAGGAAGCTGAGCGTGCCGACGACAGCGCCCATCTCGCGCGGCTGGGCGGCGTTCTGTACCGCGACGTTGAAGAGCGGCAGGACGAGGCCGGTGGGCAGTCCGACGAAGGTCATCGCGAGCACGATACCGGTCAGGGTCGAGCTCGGCGACAGCGTCATCACCATGTTGAAATAGGCGGCCATCAGCAGGACGAGCCCGACCAGCATGATCGGCTTGCAGCTTCCGAGCCGCGTCACCGCAAAACCGCTCGCCGTGCTGCCGATCGCGATCGCGATCGCGAAAGGCGCGAGGATGAGGCCGGCATCCGTCACGCTGGCGCCGATGACATAGACCATGAAGAGCGGCAGGAAGACGATCGGTCCGAGAAAGGCGGCGCTGAAGATGAACGCCGCGACCGTGCCGATCGAGATCACCCGGCTGCGAAAGACGCCCAGCGGCACGATCGGGTCGTGGGCGCGCAGCTCGGTCACGAGGAAGGCGGCGAAGCCGGCGACGGCGACGGCGAAGAGGATCGCCGTCGTTCCCGAGGCATCGGCTCCGGCGCCGTCTTCGATGCCGCGTCCACCCATCATCGACAACGCCGACAGCAGCGGCACCACCGCGGCGCAGAGGAAGAATGCGCCGGCGTAGTCGATGCGCGGCTGCGAGCCCGCGCGGAAGCGGTGGATCAGCGGGGGCATGCGCAGGATGAACAGGAAGGTGAAGAGCCCGAACGGCAGGTTGACGTAGAACACCCAGCGCCAGCTGAACTGGTCGGTCAGGAAGCCGCCGAGCAACGGGCCCAGGATGCTGGCGATCGCGAAGACGGAGGTGACGAGGCCGGTGTACTTGCCACGCTCGGCCGGCGGGTACATGTCGCCGATGACGGCGAAGGTGGTCGGAAAGAATACGGCGCCGCCGACGCCCTGGAGGGCGCGGAAGGCGATCAACTCGGCGACGCCGTAGCTCTTGCCGCCGAGGAAATCCTCGCCGGCGATGCCGCAGAGCAGCGAACCGGCGAGGAAGATCGCGACGCCCCACAGCAGCGTCGTGCGCCGGCCGTGGATGTCGCCGAGCTTGCCGTAAATCGGAATCATCATCGTCGAGGTGACGAGATAGGCCGTCGTGATCCAGGCGTAGAGCGACGGGGCGATCGCCAGCTCGCGCTGCATCTGCGGCCCGGCAGTGGCGACGATCGTCTGGTCGAGCGCCGCGAGGAAGATGCCAAGCAGCAGCCCGGTGAGGGTGACCACCTGCTCGCGACGGGTGAAGGGCGCCGGGCTCGACGGCGCAGGGCTCGACGGCGCAGGGCTCGGGGTCGGCGGCGGTTTCTCGAGCATCGGACTGCCTGCGGTTCGGCCCGCCCGATCGGCAAGCGCGGGCCACACCTGCGGCCGGTCGCGCTTGTAGCTTATGCGCCGCCGCTACCGAAAGACGAAATCATTCGCCGGGCTCGCGGGTGTGCGATGGGACGGTATGAACGAAAACGCTTTGATTATGACCATTATAGATATATTATGTCCATTGTTGTGGTCGAAAGCGTGGATCGGGGGGAAGGTTTTGGAATGAATCGCGAGATCGCAAAACCGGATCGCTCCGACTCAGACACCCCCCTTATCATCGTCCCGGCGGTGCGCCGGGATGACGGCCACTTCGCTCGGATCGAGGATGCCCTGCATTGCGCCTGCATTTTCAGCTCTGGCGGTCTTCCGCCGAGGCGCGTCAGCTTGAGCTTCGCCTGCATTTCGCCTGCAATTTCAGCTCAATGCGCCCGCCGCACCGCGGACGCAACTCCGAACCCGCCCATGTCCAGCCTCGACCCGACCTGCATCCAGCCTGCAATTTCAGCTCACCTCTCGATCATGCCCGATCGCGATCACCGGGCTGGCAGGCGTCGCGCGCTTCGATTAGGTTGCGGCCGACAAGCGCGACGCGCGGCGGATCTCTGCCGTTCGCGGGCAAATTCCGGTGCGGCGATCGATGATCCCGCGCTAGACTGCCGGTCAAGCGCATCGCCAAAAAGGTCAGTCCGAGGAGAGCGAGTTGAAGAATTCATATTCCGTTCAAAGCGTTGCAGAGGCCTTCCTGGTCCTGCTGAAGCGCCGTGGCGTCGATAATTTCTACGTCAACGGCGGCACCGACTTCGCGTCGATGGTCGAGGGCTATGCGCGACTGCCGGAATCCGGCCTCGAGTTTCCGAAGCCGATCGTCTGCCCGCACGAGAACCTCGCCGTCGGCATGGCCAACGGCTACACGATGGTGACCGGCCGGGCCCAGGCAGTCATGTGCCACGTCACCGTCGGCGCCGCGAACGCGATTTGCAATTTGATGAATGCCGCCCGCGACAACGTCCCGATGCTCTTCGCCGCCGGCCGCACGCCGCTCTTCGAGAAGGGCAAGCTCGGCAGCCGCAACGGCAACATCCATTGGGCGCAGGAGATGTTCGACCAGGGCGGCATGCTGCGCGAGCTGGTCAAATGGGACTACGAGCTGCGCGACGGCATCAACGTCGAGCAGGTCGTCGACCGCGCCCTGACGATCACCAACGCCTCGCCGCAGGGCCCGGTCTATCTCATGCTGCCGCGCGAGGTGCTGGCGCAACAGATGAGCGACCTGACGCTGACCCAGGACGAGCTCGCCATCCCGACGCAGCCGGCGCCCGATCCGGTCGCCCTCGACCGCCTCGCGGCGATGATCGCCGCGGCGAAGTGTCCGGTGATCGTCACCGCGACGGCCGGGCGCAATCCCAAGGACGTCCCGATCCTCGCCGAGATCGCCGAGCGTTTCGCGATCGGCGTCGTCGAGAACTTCCCGCGCTACATGAACTTCCCGTCCAGCCATCCGATGCATCTCGGCTACTCGTCGCAGCCGATCCTCAAGGACGCCGATCTGCTGGTCGTCATCGAGAGCGACGTGCCGTGGATCCCGGCGCTGGGCGAGCCCAATGCCGGCGCCAAGATCGTCCAGATCGGCGTCGACCCCGCCTTCGGCAATTACCCGATCCGCACCTTCCACACCGATCTCGCGATCCTCAGCTCGGTGACTGAGCTGCTGAAGCCGCTGAGCGCCGCGCTCGAGAAGGCCACCGCCGGCCGCGATGCGGACATCAAGTCGCGCCGCCGCCGCCTCGGCGAGCTGCACGAGGCGCGGCACCAGCGCGTCAAGGACATGATCGAGCCGCTCAAGGCGTCGCCGAAGATGACCAAGAATTGGCTCAACTACTGCGTCAATCAGGTCAAGCCGGCGGACACGATCATGGTCAACGAGTACTGGACCAATCGTGAGATCAACGCGATCGACGAGCCCGGCACCTACTTCCAGCACTCGCCGGCCGGCGGTCTCGGCTGGGGCGTGCCGGCGGCGCTCGGCGCGGCGCAGGCGGCGCCTGGCAAGATCGTCATCGCGACGGTCGGCGACGGCGCCTATATGTTCGCCAACCCGACCGCCTGCCATCAGGTGTCGGAGGCGCAGAAGCTGCCGTTCCTGACGATCGTCTGCAACAACGCCCATTGGGGTGCGGTCGAGAACTCGGCACTCGGCGTCTATCCGGTCGGTCACGCCGCCGAATCGCGCAAGCGCGGCCGCGCGCCGCTCAGCGATCTCGCGCCGTCGCCGGCCTTCGAGAAGACGGTCGAGGCCTCGGGCGGCTACGGCGAGCGGGTGACCGACCCCGCCGATCTGCCGAACGCGATCAAGCGGGCGATCGAGGTGATCCGCAAGGAGAAGCGTCAGGCACTGCTCAACGTCATCTGCGAGTAGTCGCCTGAACCACCATTACCGGAAATGGCCGCATCGGCGACGATGCGGCCATTTTCGTCAAATGAAATGCAGAAGGGGAGACACGATGAAGGAACGCAACGTCGGACGATCGGGCCTCAAGGTCTCGGTGCTCGGTCTCGGCTGCAACAACCTCGGCGGGCGGCTCGATCGCGTCGCCTCGACGCGGGTGGTGCATGCGGCGCTCGACCTCGGCGTCACCTTGTTCGACACCGCCGACGTCTATGCCATGGGCAACCGGGGCGGCTCCGAGATCCTGCTCGGCGAGGCGCTCGGCGAGCGCCGCAAGGAGATCGTCGTCGCCACGAAGTTCGGCCTGCCGATGGACGACGAGCGCAAGCAGCGCGGCGGCTCGCGCCGCTACATCATGAATGCCGTCGAGGCCAGCCTGGCGCGGCTCAAGACTGATTGGATCGACCTCTACCAGATCCACGTGCCCGACCCGGAGACGCCGATCGAGGAGACGCTGCGCGCCCTCGACGATCTCGTCAGCCAAGGCAAGGTGCGCTACATCGGCTGCTCCAATTTCAGGGCGTGGCAAATGGTCGACGCCAATCTGAAGGCGCGCCAGGCGAACCTGACCCCATTCGTCTCGTGCCAGAACGAGTACAGCCTCGTCGTCCGCGACGTCGACCGCGAGCTCAGCGACGCGATGCTGGCATACGGGGTCGGTTTTCTGCCGTATTTCCCGCTCGCCAGCGGTCTCTTGTCCGGCAAGTACCGGCGCAACGCGGCGCTGCCGCAGGGCGCCAGGCTGACGATCAGCCCGCGGATGACCGATCGGTTCCTGAACGAGAGCAATTACGAGCTGGTCGAGAAGCTGCAGGATTTCTGCGACGGCCGCGGCCGCACGCTGCTCGAGCTCGCCTTCTCCTGGCTGCTGGCGCGACCTTTCGTCTCCAGCGTCATCGCCGGCGCCAGCAACCCCGAGCAACTCGGGCAGAACGCCAAAGCCGTCGAGTGGGTGCTGACGACGGAGGACCTCGCCGAGATCGACCGCATCACCGACGCGGGGTCGTTGCGCCAGACCATCGGGTAGAGCCGAGGCTAGTCGTGGTCGCAGACGATCTGGCGGGCGGCGATGGCGCAGGTGCGGCGCAGCTTGCCCTCGACGTCGTAGGCCTCGCCCTGCCAGCCCGAGCCGGAGCGGGTCAGCAGCAGGAAGCCGAAGCCGGGCAGGCTGACGCCATGCGTCACGGTGACGCCGCCCACCTCGATGCCGGTGAGATCGTCCGGTGCGGTGTCGAGCTTGTCGCCGCCGTTGCCGACGACGAGCTGCGGCGGCGAGGCCTCGCCGTAGTTGATCGCCTCGAAGGCATGGATATGGCCGGAGATCAGGAGCTCGACGCTCGCCGGCAGGTCGGGTTTCGCCGCCAGCATCGTCTCGTTGCCGCCGCCGACGAGCCCCTTCACGCGTACGATGCCGCGGATCGGCCGGTGCATCAGCAGCCAGGTCGGTGCGGTCGCGAGCGGCGCGACGGCGGCGAATTGCGTCCGATAGAGGGCAACGAGATCCGGGGTCGTGTCGAGATCCGGCGCGGTCGCATCGTCCATCACGACGAAGTTCAGCCCGGCGAGATGGACCGCGTAAGGCGCCTCGCTCGCCGCGCAGGGCACGGCGGGGTCGTAGGGTGCGACCGCGAGCAGCCGGGTCCAGCCGCGGCCGGCGCGGGTGCAGTCCTCGTGGTTGCCGCGCACGATCACCCAAGGCGCGGCGGTCAGGAGGCTGTTGCCGGGCGCGAAGAAATCGGCGCTCCAACTCGCCCAATTATCGCCCGATGGGCTGCCGGCGCAGCGCGCATCTTCGGCGGGGCAGGGCGTCTCGCGATAGAGATAGTCGCCGACGTGGATGACGAGGTCGGGGTGCAGCGCGGCGGCCCGCTCGGCGACGCGGGCGAAGGGCCAGGCGGCGGGGTCGCTGCAGGCCTGGATGGTCTGGCGCTGAACGCGGCAGCCGGTGTCGCCGAGGACGATGATCCGAGCGGGAGTCGTGGTCGGCGCGGCCAGGTCCTGGCCGAGGGCGGCGATGCTGCGGCCGTCGGCGGGCAGCGAGGCGGTGCAGATGCGATACGGAAATCCTGCGCCGGGCGCGGCGCGCTGCGTCGTCGCCACGCTCTTCCCGTCGACCGTCAGGGCAGGACAGGCGTCGCCGTCGACGACCAGCCGCGCCTGCGCCGCCCCCGCCGCATCGTATTGCATCCAGCGGGCGACGAGCTCCGACGCGGCGAACGCCGGTGTCACGGCGAGGCAAAACGCCGCCGCCGCGAGAACTCGCAATGCCGTCATGCGATGTTCTTCAAATCGGTCCGGGCGAGCGCCTCAGCCGGTCGCCGCCCGCACCGCGGCCCGCGGGTCGAGCCGGGCGATCGCCTCGTCGGTCGAATAGACGTCGGCGAAGGTCCGGAACATGTTGCGCAGCGTCGCATTGTGGTCCTCGTCGGTCAGCGCCGCATTGGCGTCGGAGACGAAGACCGTCCTGTAGTTCAGCATCATCCCGTCGCGCGTCGTCGACTCGCAGCAGACGTTGGTGAGCGTCCCGACGACGATGACCGTGTCGATCGCCATGCTGCGGAGCAGACCGTCGAGGTTCGAGGATCCCTGGATGAAGGCGCTGTAGCGCGTCTTCTCGACGACGAGATCGGTCATCTCGACGTCGAGCTCCGCGTGCAGCGCGTGGCCGTGCGAGCCGCGCTCGAGGTTCCGCGAGATCTCGGCGCGGACTTCCGGCTTCATGCCGTCGAAGAAGACGCTCCAGCCGCCGTGCAGGTCGTTGGAGGTCATCTTGACCCACACGACCTTGCCGCCGGCGCCGCGCACCGCCGTCGCGAGGCGGTTCACGTTCGGCACGATCTCGCGCGCCACCGGCACCTCGACCGGCATTCCGGGGAGCATGAAGACGTTCTGCAGATCGATCACGACAAGCGCCGTCGAGGCGCCGGCCAGCGTCTCGTAGCGGTCGCGCTTGCCGCGCCGCGCGATGACGGAGCTCACCAACTCGTCGGGGATCGAGATCTTGTGCATGGCTGGCCTCCGGTTGAAGAGCGGCGCGTCGCGCGAGGAGGCGCCAACTCTGGGGCGCTTCGTCGCCGAGCGTCAATCATTCTTTGACGTCGCCGTTCTTTGACGCAAGGCTGCGCTAACGAGGAGACGCCATGCTCGAGCTCTACAACTTCCCGCAGTCGACCTGCAGCCAGAAGGTCCGCCTCGTCCTCGCCGAGAAGGGGCTGGCCTTCACGGACCGGCGCCTCAACGCGGCACGGGGCGAGCATCTGACGCCGGAGTATCTGAGGCTCAACCCGAACGGCGTCGTCCCGACGCTGATCCACGACGGCGATCCGATCATCGACAGCTCGGTCATCAACGAATATCTCGACGAGGTCTTTCCGGCGGTGCCGCTGCGGCCTGCCGAGCCCAAGGCGCGGGCGCGCATGCGGGCGTGGCGGCAATACATCGACGAGGTGCCGACGCCGGCGATCCGCCCGCCGTCGTTCAATTTCTTCATCGTCCAGAACTACGCCGGCATGAGCGACGGGCAATTCGCCGCCCTCGCCGAGCGCCTGCCGCTGCGCAAGCATTTCTATCAGCGCATGGGGCGCGGCGGCTTCGGCGAGGCGGACATCGCCGAGGCGATCGAGAAGCTCGAGGCGAGCCTCCGCCGCATGGAGGCGGCGCTCGCCGAGGGTCCCTGGCTCAACGGCGGCGACTACAGCCTCGCCGACGTCAGCATCACGCCGACGATCGTCCGCATGGAGGATCTCGGCCTGGCACATCGCTGGGACGACAAGAAACACGTCGCCGGCTGGTACGAGCGGGTCCAGATGCGTCCCGCCTTCGCCGCCACCTATTACCCCGGCGCCCGCGTCGTCGGGCCGACCTGCTGATACCAAGTCACTTGACCCGCGCCGCCGCTTCCTCGGCGAGGCTGAGGTCGGCGTATTTCTTGACGTCGATGTCGGTCTTGAGGAAGCCGAGCTCCTTCTGCGTCTTGAGATTGCTCTGCAGCGCCTCGAGGTTCGGCAGCCCTTTGGGATCGCGGTAGAAATCGCCTTCCTTGGTGAAGAGCCAGCTCGCCCAGAGGGCCGGCGGCGTCTTGGTATAGGTCGAGACCAGCTGGACGACCTCCTCATGGTTGGCGGGATCGGAGTACCACTTGACGAGGCGCAGCGTGTCCTCGAGGAAATCGGTGATCGCGGCGCGGTTCTTCGCCAGGAACGCCTGGCGCGCCGTGAGGATGATCATCTGCGACGGGCCGATCGCGTCGCTCTGCGTGAAGAGCGTGCGGCTGATCGAGCGGAGCTGCGGGTCGGCCGAGAAGGGGCGCACTGCCGAGATCAGATCCGCCTTGTGCTCGGCGAGGAGGGCCCGCATGTTCGGGAACCCGGCCTCGATGATCGTGACGTCCTTCTTGTCCTGCATCTTGTGCTTGCCGAGCATGGCGCGCAGCGCCATGTCGAGCGCGCTGCCGGCGGCGTTCACCGCCAGGACCTTGCCCTTGAGATCCTCGACGGTTTTGATCGGGCTGTCGGCGAGGACCATGTACTCGTTGGTGTAGTGCCCGGGAACGCCGTCCTGGAAGACGTCGGCGATGACGCGAAGGTCCTCCATCTTGGCGTTCTGGATCGAGAGCGCGAAGGTCGAGTAGGCGAAGGGCACGAGATCGATCTCGCCGGCCGCGAGGGCGGTGACCATCGGCGGCGTGCCGGCGAACTTGATGGGATCCAGCACGTAGCTGACGCCCTCGTGCGTCGCGATGCCCTTCTTGCCGAAAATCTGCAGCGGCGCATCGGCGCCGGCGATAACCCAGCCCATGCGCAGCTTGGCGGGCTCTGCGGCATGCGCTCCGCTTATTGATGGGCCCAGCGAGAGGGTGAGCGCGGCGGCGAATGCGGTTACTGATCTCGTGAATGTCATCGTGTTCCTCCGTTGGACCTGTTCTTGTCTCTCTGCCGACGATGCCTCAGCCGCTTTGCGTTTCCTGGTGCCACACCAGCAGGCGGCGGCGGATCAGCTCCATCGCCTTGACGACGAGCGAGCCGGCGATGCCGATCGCCAGGATGCCGGAGAAGACGCCGCGGGAATCGGCAAAGCGCATCTGCGTCATCAGCGCGCCGCCCAGCCCTTCGCCGCCCATCGCCATCTCGCTGACGATCGCGACGATGAGGGCGATCGGCATGGCGATCTGCAGCCCGGTGAAGATCTCGGGCAGGGCGGCCGGGATCGCGATCTCGAAGAGCAGCCGCCGCGGGCTGGCGCCGAGGCTGCGCGCCGACCAGATCATGACGCGGTCGACCGCCTCCGCGCCGGCCATCGTCGCGACGACGACCGGAAACAGCGCGTTGAAGGCGACCATCAGGATCTTCGATTCGTCGAAGACGCCGAACCACAGGATGAAGACCGGGATGAAGGCGATCTTCGGCATCGGCAGGCCGATCGAGACGATCGGGTCGAAGAACCAGCGGACGAGCGGCATGCGCGCCATGCAGACGCCGATGACGACGCCGGCGACGGCGCCCATCGCGAAGCCGGCGAAGGCGCGCAGCAGGGTGAGGCCGAGGTTGCGCAGGAGTTCGCCCGAGAGCGTGTCCTCGACCAGCCGCTCGAACGAGGCGGAGAAGGACGGCAGCAGGAACTCGGTGAAGACATGCGAGCGCGCCAGGATCTCCCAGGCGGCGAGGAAGACGACGACCGAGACCCAGCCCAGCAGATTGCGGCCGATCGGGTTCATTCGCGCCATTGCAGCATCCACCGCATGAAGAGCAGGTAGCAGCGGTCGGCAAAGAAGCCGAAGGCGGAAACGGTCAGGACGGCGGCGAACATCCCGTCGTAGACGCCGCCGTCGCCGAGGAACGAGATGAGGTAGCCCATGCCGCGCTGCCCGACCAGCAGCTCGGCGGCGACGAGCAGGATGAAGGAGAGGGCGAGGGCGTTGCGGACGCCGGCCAGGATCTCGGGCATCGCGCCCGGCAGGACGATCTCGCGCAGCACCTGCCAGCGCGAGGCGCCGAGCGCGCGGGCCGACCAGATCATCGTCTGCTCGATCCCGCGGGCGCCGTTGTAGGTCGAGAGGATGACCGGCAGCAGGCAGCCCATGAAGACCGAGGCGATCTTCGAGCCGGCGCCGAGGCCGAACCACAGGATCATGACCGGGATGAGCGCCGATTTCGGCATCGGGTAGGAGATCCGCACCAGCGGCGTCGCGAAGACGTCGAAGGTCGGATACCACGCCATCAGGACGCCGAGCGCGATGCCGACGACGATCGCGCCGATCAGCCCATAGAGGAGGTTGAGCAGCGACGAGACGCCGTTGAAGAGAATGTCGCCATCGACCAGCAGCGAGAACCAGCTGCGCGCCACCGCGGTCAGCGGCGGCAGGGCGCTGGCATCGACGAGATGGAGCCGCGGCGCCAGCTCCCAGACGATCGCCAGGAGAACCAAGGGGAGATAGCGGAGGGCGGCGGCCTTCATCAGGTGCCGGGCATCAGTGGGCGGCGTCCTGCGCCCGGATCGCCTCGTCGCGCACCAGGCCCCAGAGATGCTCGACCTTTTCGGCGAACTCCGGCGTCTGGAGGAACTCCGATCCGGCGCCGGCCGGCTTCTCGGTACTGACGATCTCCTTGATGCGGCCGGGCCGCGCCGACATCACCGCGACGCGATCGGCGAGATAGACCGCCTCGCGCACGTCGTGGGTGACGAAGACCACCGTCTTCGGGCTGCGCTGCATGATCGCGAGCAGCTCCTCGTGCATCAGCGCGCGGGTCTGCGCGTCGAGCGCGCCGAAGGGCTCGTCCATCAGGAGGATGCCGGGATCGACGGCGAGGGTGCGCGCGATCGCGACGCGCTGCTTCATGCCGCCGGAAAGCTGCGAGGGGTAGGAGTCCGCGAAGGCCGAGAGATGGACGAGCTCCAGCAGCTCCTTGGTGCGCTGTTCGCGCTCGGCGCGCGGCATGCCCTGTTTCTCGAGGCCGTAGAGGACGTTCTGCCGCACCGTCTTCCACGGGAAGAGCGCGAAGCTCTGGAACACGATGCCGCGGTCCGGACCCGGCCCGGTGACGGGCTTGCCGTGGGTGGTGATCGAGCCGGACTCGATCGGCATGAAGCCGCCGAGGAGATAGAGCAGCGTCGACTTGCCGCAGCCGCTCGGCCCCAGCAGCGCCAGGAATTCCCGGTCGCGCACGTCGAGCGAGATTTTGTCGAGCGCCAGCACCGGTCGCCCGCGCCTTGGGCGATAGGTGTGACAGACCTCGTCGAAAATGATGCCGCTTCCCCCCATGCCCATTGTTTTGTCTGTTCGTTGCGGTGCCGTCAACCGGCAAGGTGAGATGAATCAACGCAATCGTGCGGCCGGCCGCAGGCGTCTCGTCCTGCGTGCCCCGACGCGGCGCGATACCCGCGACGATGGCGTTCATCGCGCGAATGTTCGGGCGCGCAGCCGCTGCGCGACGCTCGCCGCCACCGCGCCGTCGAAGCCGCCAGCCGGGATCGAGAGAATGCCGCGGATCGTTCCCGGCGACGGCGAATTGCAGGCGCTTTGCAGGGGCGCGGCGCCGGATTGCGCCGGCGGCGGCGAAGCCACGCTCGCCGCGGCGAGGGGCGGGAGCGCTGCCGCCGGGTCCGTTGCCACGGGCGGTGGCGAGGCCGGTTCCGGCGCGACGGGTGACGCGGCCGCTTCCGGCGCGGCGGGCGGGACGGGTGGGGCAGGCGGGGCGGCCGGCTCGGCGCGCATCGCCGGCGCGTCGTCGTCATCCTCCGGCGCCGCGGCGGCCTCGTCGTCTTCGTCCTCATCGTCTTCGTCCGGCGCCCATTCGGGATCGCCGGGAATGGTCCTGCCGTAAGAGGTCAGTCTCTCCTCGAGCTGCCAGGCCTGCAGCGTCCGCCGCCGCCCGTCGAGGAACCGCGACACCGTCACCGCCTCGTCCGGCGTGATCTCGCCGTTGCACAGGGCGCGCAGCGTCACGTTGAACGCCGTGACGACGTTGCAGTTGTCGTCCTCGGGCATGTCGAGATGGATCGTCCGTCCGCGCGGCCGCGGCGAGATCAGCGCCACGACGAACCGCGCCGCCACCACATCGCCCGCCAGCGCCTTCTCGATCACCACCCGCGCCGCCGCCTCCCCCTCGCCATCGCGCATCGCCTCCATCAGGATGGTCTTGCGATTGCGCGTTCCCGGAAGCTTCCCCGCCGGGTTCCCCGACTGCCCCGCCAAGAACCGCCCCGCCGCATCCCGCCCGATCCCGCTCGCAACCGTTTCCATGATGAACGCTCCCGTTGGCCGAAAGCGTTCATTATATGTTCTCTTTATGACCGAAACAAGCAGAATTCTGCCGATTATGTTCTGATTGGATAGAACGTGCCTGGGGCGTCGGCTCGGTGTAGCCGAGGCGGGTTGGTTAGCCTAAAGTTTATCTTAAAAAGTGCACTGGCACCGAAATTCGTTTGCGGCACTGAAATTCGTTTGAATCCCCGAGAGTAGCGCCGTCCGATCCCGAGCGGCGAATTACCGTGTCAATGCTGCCTTCTCCTACGGTTACTTCAATTCGGACAGCGCGCCGTTGCGCTACGTCCGTCGAGCGCTTCGCTTTGACTAGTTCTTGCCGCTCGCGGCCTTGTCCTCATTGGATCGTTGGATGACGTAGGCGCGGATCTCGCCGGCTTTCGTGCGATCAAGTACGGCTGCGAAGGAAACCATGCCGAGATCCTTCAGCGCCCCGTTGAGCAATATGTCGTACCAACCGTCATCGGTGAGAAAGCCCGAGGCTCGGAGATCCGGGGTCACGCCGCCGCCCACCGCGGCCTCGCCGTGGCAGACGCTGCAGAAGCGGCCGAATAGCGCCTCTCCGGCAGCTACCGTCGCCGCGTCGGCGGTGGAAGGCGGCGGATCGAGCACCAGCTTCGTGTCGGGCGAGAGCGGCGGCAGACTGGCCATCGCGCCGAGCTTGAGCACAAGCACCCGACTGACATTGCGGATATTGCCGGACTTGCTGGCATCCCTTCCCTGCAACAGAGGATACGCGCCGCCCCAGCCGACCAGCACGGCGATATACTGCTCGCCATTGACCTCGTAGGTCATCGGTGCCGCCATCACCGGCGTTTGAGCGAACATCGACCACAATTTCTCGCCCGTATCCGCGCGGTAGGCACTGAAATCCCCGGCAGCGTTCCCCTGGATCACGAGATCGCCGGCCGTGGTCAGCAGGCCGCCATTCCAAGGTCCCAGATAGTTGGCGCGCCACACCTCCTTTTGATTCACCGGGTCCCAGGCGATCAGGTAACCCTTCACGTTGGTCTTGTTCGTGGTGGCCGTCGCGACGTTCCAGCCGATCGAGGCTGGGTTGAAATCCTTCGTCGAAGTGTACGTCATCCCAATCTCTTGCGCCGGGATGTACACCAGACCGGTCTTCGGATTGAACGCCATGGCCTGCCAGCTATGGGCGCCAAGCGCACCGGGCAAGAGCTGTGCGGGCTTTCCAGTCTTGTCATATCGGATGCCTGGGTTCTCGATCGGTCGGCCGGTCTTTTGATCGACGCCGCTGGCCCATGTGACCGGCGTGAAATTCTTGGCCGAAATCAATTGCCCGGTCTTGCGGTCCAAGACGTAGAAAAACCCATTCTTGTTGGCCTGCAACAGCACTTGGCGGCGCGCGCCATCGATGGTCAGGTCCGCCAGGATCAACTGCTGGACCGCGTCGAAATCCCACTCCTCTCCGGGCGTGGCCTGATAGTGCCAAGCGTAGGCGCCGGTATCGGCGTCGATCGCCACGATCGACGCCAGGAACCAGTTGTCGCCCTGGCTCGCACTACGGTAGCCCTGGTCCCATTCGAGCCCATTGCCGACGCCGAAATAGATCAGATTGAGCTCGGGATCGTAGGACAGGCTCTCCCAGACGGTCCCGCCGCCACCGCGCTTCCACCAGTCTCCGTGCCAAGTCTTTGCGGCTTCCGTAAGAATCGGGTTCTCCGCGGGCTGTGCCGGATCGCCGGGCACGGTGTAGAAGCGCCAAGCGAACTCGCCGGTCTCGGCATCATAGGCCGAGATATAGCCACGCACGCCGTACTCGGAGCCGCTGTTGCCGATGACGACACGGCCTTTGATGACACGCGGCGCCTGGGTAATTGTGTAGGGCCTGGTCGGATCGACGGTCATAACGCTCCAGACCGGCTTGCCGTTGCGGGCATCGAGCGCCACCAATCTTCCGTCGAAGGTGCCGACGAAGATCTTTCCCTTCCACGCCGCGACGCCGCGATTGACCACGTCGCAGCAGGCTTTGACCCCGATCTCGCGGGGCACCTCCGGATCGTAGGACCAGAGCAGCGTGCCGGTCTTGGCATCGAACGCCTTGACCATGCTCCACGCGGTCGAGACGTACAGCACGCCATCGATGACGAGCGGCGTTGCCTCCTGGCCCCGGTCGGTGTCGAGGTCGGCATACCAGGCAAGACCGAGCTGCTTCACGTTGTCAGCCGTGATCCGGGCCAGCGGACTGAAGCGCTGTTCACCGTAGGTCCGGCCATAGGTCATCCAGTTGGCGGGATCCTGATCGGCTCCGGTAAGGCGGACGGCGTCCACATTGGCCGCCGATTCTGCGGCCCTAGCCGGTTCGATGGCGACCGCAGCAAAATAGAGTATGAGGGCTATGACAGCCCGGACGAGCAAGCACCGATGATCCGTCAGCCGAACGACGGGATCGACTCCGACGGGGCCGGCAGCAGTCGTCATCTCGATATTTGTCATTTCGAGCTCCTGCAGCGTCAAGGCGATCAATCAACTCCGGACCTTGCCGAGTTCTGATTGACGAGGATCTGTGCCCCGACCCTTGTCGTCATCGTCACCTTCGTGGCCATCGCTGATCTTCCGAGGATGATCGCTGATATTCCGAGGATGATCGCTGATACTCTGAGGATGCCGGCCAAGCTTGACGTTCAATCTTATTGCCTGATCCGCGGCGAAGTCCATAGCCCTCCCTGAGTTTTCAGGGGAATCGCTTGAACAGCATCAAGCCGCCTTTAGTGCGAGCCAGACTATGTGATTTCAAGGACTTAGTGTCGGTTCGAAAAGAAGTTGCGTCTTTGGAATCGGTTGTGATTCTGTGTCAGGCACCTGCTCTGGAGGTGCCTTATGTGGACGCCGGAGAACCGCTACCAATATGAGCGCAAAGGGCTCCGCTACCCGAGCGATCTGACCGACGCCGAATGGGCCTTGGTCGAGCCGCATATTCGGCCTGCGAAGCGGGGCGGCCGTCCGCGCACGACGAACATGCGCGAGGTTACGAACGCGGTCCTGTGTCTTCTCGGAGAATTCTAGTGATGCGGTGGACGGCCCCTGCTACGGCATCGATGTGCCAAGATGAGGTCGTTGGAAACTTCATCTCAAGGAGCCGTCCACCGCATCACCGTAACTCCACCGCTGCTCGTCCGCCTCACGCAAAAACGGAGCGCCTCCGCCCGATAATCGCGGCTCATCTGCAGGCATGGTCGGGCAAGACCATCCATACGTCGATGTGGGATGGCGCGCGTGGGCGCACGTGCCGGACGGAATCGCACAACGCCTCGATCCGCGTGACCAGCAGACCGGAGCGCCTGTCGAGCAGGTTCGCGGTAACAGAGTAGGTTCCACCGGAACCCGCTTCCGGCGACAATCCGGCATTCGGAAAGTATGCCCGGCCGCGCAGGACGAATGTCCGGCGCTGGACATCGTCCGGCATCGCCGCCGCCGTGCTACATTGTTGCGAATGGGAGCCTGAGGAGAGTAGGCGTGCCAGAGCAACGCGTCGAACGTAGGCTTGCAGCAATCCTGGCCGCTGATGTCGCGGGATACAGCCGGCTGATGGGGGCGGATGAGGAAGGAACGGCGCGAGTACTTCGCGAGCATCGGGCAGCCTTCGATCCGGTCGTAGCGAAGCATGGCGGACGCATCGTCAAGACTACCGGCGACGGCGTGTTGATCGAGTTTCTCTCAGTGGTTGCGGCGGTGGAATGTGCCGTGACCTTGCAGAGATTGATGTGGGAGCGCAACGTTACCGTCGCGACCGACAAGAAAATGCTATTTCGTATCGGCGTGAACGTCGGCGACGTGCTTATCGAAGGCGACGACATTCTCGGTGACGGCGTGAACATCGCTGCTCGCCTCGAAGGCATGGCCGACCCTGGCGGTATCTGCCTGTCGGAGGACGTGCATCGTCAAGTGCGGGGCAAGATGGTCGCGGAATTCGTCGACCTCGGCATGCGGCAACTGAAGAACATTGCGAGGCCGATAGGGGTCTACTCGGTCCAGATGGGTGCCGAAACATCGCCGCCAACGAATGCCCCCGCGGTGCTGCAATCGGCGACGCCGCGCCTCTCCATTGTCGTGCTACCCTTTGCCAACCTCAGCGCCGACAAGGAACAGGACTATTTCGTCGATGGCGTAACCGAGAGCCTGACGACCGATCTGTCGCGCATCCCGGGCGCATTCGTCATCGCCCGAAACACAGCCTTCACCTACAAGGGCAAGCTTGTCGATGCGAAGCAGCTCGGCCGCGAGCTTGGCGTGCGCTACGTGCTGGAAGGCAGCGTGCAGAGCAGCGGCGATCGGATGCGCGTCAATGCTCAGCTTATCGATACCGATACCGGCGCGCACGTGTGGGCCGAGCGGTTCGACAAACCGCGAGCCGATCTCTTCGACATGCAGGACGAGATCATCGCCAGGCTCGCACGCACAATCGGAGTCGAACTGGTCGCAGCAGAAGGCCGGCGTGCGGAGCGCGAGCGGCCGAACAATATGGACGCGGTCGACCTTGCCATGCGCGGGATGGCATTACTGAACCAGCGGCAATCGCGGGAAAATATGTGGCAGGCCCGGGCGCTGTTCGAGGCTGCCCTCGGCATCGACGAGCGCAATGTCTCTGCGCTCATCGGCTTGGCCCATTCTCATATCGACGAGGTTCGCCTGTACGCGTCCACCAATCAGGCAGACCAACTGCAGATAGCCGATGGGGCGCTGGCCCAGGCTCTGGTGCTGGCGCCCGACAATGCGATGGCCCACCACGTCCGCGCCGAGATGTTGCACGCCTTGGGCATGCCGGAGCGGTCGCTCCGAGAGTTCGAGCTTGCTATCAGCCTCGATCGTAATCTTGCATGGGCCTACGCCGGCGCGGGATTCGAGAAAGTGTTGCTAGGGCAAGCCGAGCAGACTGAGGCCTATTTCATCGAAGCGATCCGGTTGAGCCCACGCGATCCGGGACTGGACCGATGGTATGGATTGATCGGCATCGCCGATCTGTTCCTTGGAAAGCTCGATGGCGCGGCAGATCGTCTACGCAAGGCGGTCGAGCTCAACCCCAATGTAGGGCTGAATCAATTCTGCCTCGCTGCCGCTCTTGCCCTTATCGGGCGTAGTGCGGAAGCCGCTGAGGCATGCGCCGACGGCTGTCGGCTCGATCCGAATTTCACCATTGCCCGCTACCGCACCGGCGCGCGCGGTTCCAACCCGGTGTACCTGGAACAACGCGGCCGTATCTACGAAGGAATGCGCAAAGCAGGCGTGCCGGAAGGATGACACCGCCACGACGGCCGGTGCCCTATCGGCGACCCGAGCGCCGTCAACACGAAACAACGTGCGCCGGGCGGCGATAATCCCGCGCTTGGCCAGTATGATCGACGTCCCAGGAAGGCGGAATGCGCTGCGCTTTTCCGCCCTACGCTCACTTGCTGGCCAAGCGCCGTCGCTCATGATCGGTTACATGTAACTTCTGTGAAGGATGATCATGGCCTCGGGATCGAAGCCCAAGCCGTCCCGCTTGAAGGTGCGGGAGCATCGCGAGCGCTTGCGCGGGCTGGGTCTGCGCCCGATCCAAATCTGGGTGCCGGACGTGCGCGCGCCGTCCTTCCGGGCGGAGGCGCATCGCCAGTCGCTCGCCGTCGCGGCGAGCGCGCATGCGCGTGACGATCAGGCGTTCATCGACGCGGTGTCGGATTGGGACGATGAATGAGGCGCGGCGACATCTGGACCGTGGCGGGCGGCAAGGATACTGCGGGCAAGCCGCGCCCGGTCGTCATCGTCCAGGATGACAGCTTCGACGCCACGGACTCGATTACCGTCTGCGCCTTCACGACCGACGAGACGGAGGCCCCGCTGTTCCGCCTGCCGGTCGAGCCGAACGAGCGCAACGGGCTGCGCGCGCCTTGCCGCCTGATGGTGGACAAGATCACCACCGTTCCGAAGTCCAAGGTTGGCGCGCAGGTTGGGCGTCTGGACGACGAGGATGTCCTGCGGCTCAATCAGGCTGTCCTCGTTTTCCTCGGGCTGGCCGTGTCGCCGAGGACCAAGGCGTCGTCGAGTTTCCTCCCCCCTTGAGGGGAGGTCAGGTGGCGGGAATGTCGGCCGGGGGGCACGTTGCCTGGGGTTTTCGTGGCGCTTCGCGCGGACCCCCCACCTGACCGAAGCCTCCGGCTTCGGCCATCCTCCCCCTCAAGGGGGGAGGAAAATGGTCAGGGCTTCGGCGGGCTTTACATGGCGGCGACGGTGGCGGTGCGGAACGACGGCATCACCTTCGCCGCGAACAGCTCCATGCTCGCCCGCGTCTTGTCCGCCGGCAGCGTCCCGAACTGCATCAGCGCCAGGCAATTCCCGAACGACGTCTCGCTCTCATAGGCGGCGAGCTTGTCGCGGACCGTCGCGGGGCTGCCGACGATCGCGATGTCGCGGTCCAGCATCGTCTCCAGCGTCAGGCGGGTCGAGACGCCGGTGGTGACGCCGCGGCGCTGCTCGATGAATTTCTTGTAGGCGGCGGCGCTGGTGTGGCCGGGCGGCAGCAGCATCTCGGGCGGCATGCGCAGGAGGTTGTTGAACAGCACCTCCAAGTGCGGCTTCGCCTCGCGGCGGGCGATCTCGTCGGTCTCGGCGACGTAGATCGGCATCGCCCAGCCGAGCTGGCCGGGCGTCGCGGTATAGCCGGATTTCTCGGCGTACTCGCGGTAGATGCCGAGGTTCTGCTTGACCACCGCGCCGGGCGAGAAGGTGATGCAGATCGGGTAGCGGCGCTCCGGCGCCGAGGCCCAGACCATCGTCTCCGGGCTGCCCTGCGTCGGGATCCAGATCGGCGGGTGCGGCTTCTGGTAGGGGCGGGGCCACGGGTTGACGTAGGGCAGCTTGTAGTACTTGCCGGCGAAGGCGAAGGGGCCGGGCTCGGTCCAGGCGCGCACGATCATGTCGTGCGCCTCGTTGAAGCGGTCGCGCGATTCCGTGGGATCGACGCTGGAGGCGTGGTACTCGGCGCCGATGCCGCGGACGAAGCCGGCGATGAGGCGGCCGCGCGTGATGTTGTCGAGGATGGCGTATTCCTCGGCGACGGTCAGCGGGTTGTTGAGCAGCGGCAGGGCGCGGCCGAGCACTGCGATCTTCGCCTTCGAGGTCCGCCGCGACAGGGCGCCGGCGAGGACGTTCGGCGCCGGCATCAGCCCATAGGCGGTCTGGTGGTGCTCGTTGACGCAGATGCCGTCGAAGCCGAGCGTGTCGGCGTATTCCAGCTCGTCGAGATAGCGGTTGTAGAGATCGGCGCCCTTGACCGGGTCGTAGAGCGAATTCGGCAGCACGGTCCAGGCCGAGCGGTACTGCGCCGCCGTCTCGAGATCGAGGTCGGCATAGGGCATCAGATGGAAGAAGAAGAACTGCATCACCGGGCCTCCGCCAGGAATTTCGTGATGGCGGCGGCGGTCTCCGCCGGGCGCTCGCGATGCGGCAGATGTCCGCAGGCGGGGAGCACGATCTGGCGCGAGCCGGCGATCGCCTGGTGGTACGCGGCGGCATAGGTCGGCGGCAGCACGCGATCCTCCGCGCCCCACAGGATTAGCGTCGGCAGCTTGATGCGGTGCAGCCATTTGTGCAGGTCGGGATCGTGCAGCCGCGGCTGCCAGGCGAGGCGCGCCGCCGTGAAGCGGTTCTTCAGGACGAGGTCGATGTCCTCGCCGGCATGCGATTTCGCGATCGCCGCCGCCGCGATTTCCTGGTCGTGGTAGAGATTCTGCAGCAGCTCGTCCGGCGCCCAGATGAAGATGTCGCCGGGCGGCGTGTCGTCGACATAGAGACCGGCTGCCGCCAATAGGGTCAGCGAGCGCAGCCGCGTCGCGTTGCGCGCGGCGAGCGACGCCGCGATCCAGCCGCCGATCGAGCTGCCGACGAGATGCACGTCCCTCAGGTCCAGCTCGTCGAGAAAATCGAGATAGAAGCAGACGAGGTCCTCGGTATTGTCGAGCCAGTCCGGCAAATCGGAGCCGCCGAAGCCGGGATGATCGGGCGCGATGATTTCGTGCGAATCCGCGAGGCGCTGCAGCATCTCGGGCCAGTCGCCGGCGTCGTGCTCGCCGTGCAGATAGAGGAGCGGGGCGCCGCTGCCGCCGCGCAGAAGGCGGATTCGGCAATCGCGCAGGCTGAGGGTGGATTCACGCGGCGGCATCAGGCGTCTCACTCCATTCGTGCATTCGCGCACCGGCTTGCAAGCAGGGGGATTATCCGCTTGCGCGGGCGCGAAATTTGCGCCGAGACTACAGGCTCGATCCGCGCCTGTACACTGCTTGACGGTTCAAAAGAGCGGTCTGTATACAGGCGGCGGCGGGATAAGCCACAATGAGATTTCGTGGCGCACGGCGAATGGTCGGCGCCCAGGGAGGATGGTCGGAACGCTTGGCCAGGCTGTTGGAATGCGAGGCGAAACGCCTCTTGGTCGCGGCGGGGATTCCGACGCCGCAGGGACGCGTCGCGGCCTCGGCGGACGAAGCGCAGACCATCGCCGGCGAGCTCGGCGGCGCGGTCGCGGTCAAGGCGCAGATCCGCATCGGCAAGCGCGGCAAGGCGGGGGCGATCAAATTCGCCGAGGATGCCGCCGGCGCCGCGGACGCCGCCGGGGCGATGCTCGGCAGCAGCGTCTACGGTCATCGCGTGTCGCAGGTCCTCGTCGAGCGCAAGCTCGAGATTCTCGCGGAATATTATCTCGGCGTCTTCTCCAATCCGGCGACGCGGACGCCGACGCTGATCTTCTCGCGCAACGGCGGCGTCGACGTCGAGGAGCAGGCGGCGCGCGGCAAGGACGGGTTCGCGACGCTCGACGTCGATCTCGCCGAGCCGTTCCGCCTCTATATGGCGCTGGAGTTCCTGCGCCTCGCCGGGGTCGGCGGGCCGGCGCTGGCGCCGCTGGCGCAGATGAGTGTGCGGCTCTTCGAGCTTTATCGCCGGAACGACTGCACGATTGCCGAGATCAATCCCGTCGCGATGACGCAGCGTGGTCCGGTCGCGGCGGATGCGCGGATCGACATCGACGACGACGCGCTTTTCCGCCATCCCGAGCTCGGCATCGCCGCCGGCCAGGCGGTCGGCGACCGGCCGCCGACGCGGCTCGAGGCGATCGCGGCGCTGATCGACGACGGCGACCACCGCGG
>JAQGID010000355.1 GCA_028291405.1 Rhodospirillales bacterium
CGACATCGGGCTTGTTGCGGTGATCCGCGGCGACAAGCTCGATTCTCTTGCCGTCGATCGCGCCGCCGAACTCCTCGATCGCGAGCCGCGCCGCCTCGACCGAGCCGGCACCGGCAACGTCCTCGTAAGGACCGCTCATGTCGTCGAGCACGCCGATCTTGACGACGCCGTCGGAGATTTCGGCTCTGCCGGGTTGGATGGAGAGCACCATCGCGCCGAGCGCGATGCAGAGAACCGGCAGCCTCACGAAACCCTCCCCCAAGCATTTATCTATGACGGCACCATAACCGCGCGGACGGCGAGCGCAAAGTAATGCGACGATTATTCTTCCCGTAAAAGGTCTTTGCAATTGCGGTGGTAATTAAGAGATTGGAAATATGTCAGAGACCGATGCCACCCCTTCTTCCCTCGCCGCCGGCGCAGCGGCGATCCTCGCGACGGCGGCGCCTGCAGAGAAGATTGCACTGAGCCGCACCCTCGCAGCGGCATGGCGCGAGGGCCGCATCGGCGAGATCGGCGAGCCCGCGGCGCCCGACGAGCCGGCGCGCCCGGCGCGGCCGCTCCTGTTGCCGCCGCGCGAGATGCCGAAACGGCGGGCCGGTGGCTCGCCGACGGGACGCGTCGCGCTGCTGCATGCCCTCGCCCATATCGAGCTCAACGCCATCGATCTCGCCTGGGACATCGTCGCGCGTTTCGCCGACGCGGTGCTGCCGGTCGCCTTCTACGACGACTGGGTGACGGTGGCGGCGGAGGAGGCGGAGCACCACGCCTTGCTGGCGGCGCGGCTGGCCGATTTCGGCAGCTTTTACGGCGCGCTGCCGGCGCATCACGGACTGTGGGAAGCGGCCGCGGGGACGGCGCACGACCTGCTGGCGCGGCTCGCCATCGTACCGCTGGTCCTCGAGGCCCGCGGCCTCGACGTGACGCCGGAGATGGCGCAGCGCCTCGAACGGCTGGGCGACGATGCAAGCGCGGCGATCCTGCGTCGCATCTATGCCGACGAGATCGGCCATGTCGCAGTCGGGCGGCGCTGGTTCGAGTATCTGTGCGCGGCGCGCGACGTGCCGCCGGTCGCGACATATCACGGCCTCGTGCGGCGCCATTTCAAGGGCGGGCTGAAGGCGCCCTTCAACGAGGCGGGGCGCGATGCCGCCGGATTCGCCGCGGCCTTCTACGCGCCGCTTGCGGCGACGACGACGGAAACGCCGCCTAGTTCCATTTGACCTGGGCGGGCCCTTCCTTCGGCTTGACCGGCACCTCGTCCGGCGCATTGAGCAGGCGCCGGGTGCGCGCGACGCCGTTGAGGCAATCCGTCTCGCTGCCGCGCCGGGTGGCGATCGTCTTGTTGAGCTCCTTGGTGACGGCAGCCCGTTTGGTCTTATCGGTGACGCGCTCTGCTTTTGCCTTGAGCGCCTGGATGTCCGCCGCACAATCGGCGCGCGCCGCGGCGGCCGGCAGGACGAGGGCGGCGGCAACGAGAAAAATCGTCGCAAGTTTCATCATATGGCCTCGCAGCTGAGAAGCTCCCGACGGCACTCCGTGTGCCGCCGGTCGCAAACTCCGCGGTTGAGCGATCGTTCCCCGCGCTATTCGGGTGCGACCGAGCTGTCGATGCCCTTGATCCGCGAGGCGAGCGAGGCCTCGAGGAAGCGGTCGATGTCGCCGTTGAGGACGGCATCGGTATTGCCGGTCTCGACGCCGGTCCGCAGATCCTTGACCATCTGGTAGGGCGCGAGGACGTAGGAGCGGATCTGGTGGCCCCAGCCGATCTCGGTCTTGGTGGCGTTGAGCGCCGCCGCGGCCGCCTCGCGTTTCTGCAGCTCCTGCTCGTAGAGCCGCGCTCGCAGCATCGACCAGGCCTGTGCCCTGTTCTGGTGCTGCGAGCGCTCGCTCTGCACCGCGACGGCGATGCCGGTCGGGATATGCGTCAGGCGGACGGCGCTGTCCGTCTTGTTGACGTGCTGGCCGCCCGAGCCCGACGAGCGGTAGGTGTCGGTGCGGACGTCCTTCTCGTTGATCTCGATCTCGATCGTGTCGTCGACGACCGGCGAGATCCAGGCCGAGGCGAAGCTGGTGTGGCGCCGCGCCGCCGAATCGAAGGGCGAGATGCGGACCAGACGATGCACGCCGCTCTCGGTCTTGAGCCAGCCGTAGGCGTCCTGGCCGACGATCTTGACGGTCGCCGATTTGATGCCGGCGCCCTCGCCGGCGCTCTCCTCCAGCCACTCGACCTTGAAGCCGTGCGCCTCGGCCCAGCGGATGTACATGCGCAACAGCATCTCGGCCCAGTCCGAGGCCTCGGTGCCGCCGGCGCCGGCATGGATCTCGAGATAGCAGTCGTTGCCGTCGGCCTCGCCCGAAAGCAGGCTCTCGAGCTCGCGCTTGGCGACTTCCTTGCGCAGGGCATCGAGCTGCGTCTCGGCCTCGGCGACGATGCCCGCATCGCCCTCGGCATCGCCCAGCTCGATCAGCCCGAGCTGGTCGTCGAGGTCGCGCGCGATCGTCAGGTAGCCGTTGATCGCGCGATCCAGCTTGTTGCGCTCGCGCAGCACCGCTTGCGCCGCCTCCGGCTTGTCCCAAAGATTGGGGTCCTCCGCCTGGGCATTCAGCTCGGCGAGACGCCGATTGGCCTGATCCCAGTCAAAGATGCCTCCTCAGCAGGGCCAGAGAGGCACGAACCTCATCCGCCACCGCTTGAATTTCCGCTCGCATGCCAGACCTTTCCGCTGCCGTACCCCAAAACACATAGGGAACGGAGGTTTACCTGTCGAGCTGCCAAGACACAAAGGAGAAGTGGCGGCCGGAAGCCGAACGGGCGCTGCGAGTTCACTCAACCGTCATCTTTTCAACCTCATTCCTTCGTGCGCCCCTCCTACCGTCGCGTTGAGCGCTTTCCGCGCTTCCTAAGGAAACTCAGGGGACCAATCAAATGAAATTGAAATTTGCGGCGGCACTCCTATCGACCACGATCATCGCCGGCTCGGCGCTCGCCGCCGAGGGGCCGGTTCCGCGCGGCATTGCCCATCTCGACCATGTCTGGCTGATCATGATGGAAAATCATGGCTACAACCAGATCATTGGCAACCCCTCGGCTCCCTTCATCAACAGCGAAGCCGCCGGCGCCAACCTGGCGACGAACTACTTCGCGGTCGGCCATCCCAGCCTGACCAACTATCTCGAAGTCGTCGGCGGGTCGAATTTCGCCGTCAATAACGACCACTCGCCGGACTGGCACAATTCCGCGTGCGCGCCGAACCTCGCCGGAGTGCCGGCAACGGAGGCGACGGCGGCGGCGATCTGCCCAATCGCCGGGGTCGGCGCCGATGCCGCGACGCCGGCGATCGATACCACGAACGAGACCTCGGGGCCGCCGGGCGACGTGAACATCGATGGCACGAAATCCTTCGCCGCCGCTTACGGCACGACGGGCAAGACCATTGCCGACCAGCTGACCGCCCGGCGCATGAGCTGGAAGAGCTACCAGGAAAGCTTGCCGTCCCAGGGCGCCGATCGCGTCAACAACAGCGACGGAACCTTCACCGATCAGACCGTCTTCTCGGCCGCCGAGCAGGCGCTTGGCGAGAAGGACAGCAACGTCGTCAGCCTCTATGCCGTCAAGCACAACCCGTTCGTCTACTTCAAGAGCGTGCAGGAATCTCCCGAAGCCTTGCACAACGTCGTCGGATTCGACGGGATCGATGGCCTCTATGGCGACCTGCGCTCCGGCGATGTCCCGTCATTCTCCTTCATCGCGCCGAATCAGTGCAACGATCAGCACGGTCGCGGCAATGCCGGGCCGTGGTGCAACTACGATCCGAACGATCAGGGTACCCAGAGCGGCCTCAACCCGGGCCTCATCAAGCTCGGCGACGCGACCGTGCAGAAGCTCGTCACCGCGATCAAGGGCTCGCCGGCCTGGGAGGAAGGCAATAATGCCATCGTGATCGTCTGGGACGAAAACGACTACAGCAAGTTGCCGACCACCAACAAGGTCGTCGCCATCGTCGACACCAATCGCGGCGGGCACGACGAGCACTCCGAGCAAACCCGGGCCGGCCATCAGAGCAATCGCTTCTACACGCACTTCTCGCTGCTGAAGACGCTCGAGGCGGGCTTCAACCTGCCGTGCCTCAACCATGCCTGCGACGCCGACGCCGCCGTGATGTCCGATCTGTTCTAATCGGACGCGTCCCTACCCCGCCGCATCGCGAGACGCGGCGGGTCCGCGCGGGCTGGCTATCGCCCGCTAAAGCCCCGGCTCAGTACCCGGGAGCCTTCAATAGAGCCCGCCGGTCCCCGTCGTCGGGCTGATGCGAGGGGCCGCCGCTGCGACGCCGTTGTCGCCCGCGGCGGCGGGCTCGACGTCGGTCACGCCGTAGCCGTTGACGACGACGCTGTCGCCGTTCGGCTCGGTGCCCGGCTTGAAGGCCTCGTAGATGACGCTGCGGTCGCCGGGGCGAGCGAGCTGGCCGGTCGACGGGTTGACGCGGACGAGGCGGATGCCCGGCGGGATGCGGAAGCCGGTGGCGGGCTTGTCCTTGAGTGCCGCGGCCATGAAGTCGCGGAAGATCGGCGCGGCGTTGCGGGCGCCCTCCTCCTTCTCGCCGAGCGTGCGGTTGTCGTCGAAGCCGACGAAGGCACCGGCCACGAGGTCGGGCGAGAATCCCATGAACCAGTTGTCGCGATAGTCGCTGGTCGTGCCGGTCTTGCCGGCGAGCGGCTTGCCGACGCTGCCGACGATGCGCCCGGTGCCGCGCTCGATGACGCCCTGCAGGATTGAGACCATCTGATAGGCGGTGCGCGGGTCCTCGACGGTCTCGCGCGTGTCCGGTACCGCCGGCGGCGGCTGGTCGTGCCAGTCGACGCCGCTGCACTCCGGACAGTCGCGGGCGTCGGCGCGGAACACCGTCTTGCCGTTGCGGTCCTGGATCCGGTCGATGAAGGTCGGCGTCACCCGCTTGCCACCGTTGACGATCATCGCATAGGCGGTGGCGAGGCGAAGCGGCGTCGTTTCGCCGGCCCCGAGCAGCATCGAATATTGCTCGGGCATATGGTCCATGATGCCGAATTTCTCGACGTAATCGGCGACCTTGTCGAGGCCGACCACCGAGCCTAGCCGCGCCGTCATCATGTTCTTGGAATCCTCGACGCCGACGCGCAGCGGCGTCGGCCCGGAGAATTTCGTCGTGTTATAGTTGGTCGGCTTCCACTTCGGCAAGCCGGGCCCCTGGTCGGCGACGAAGGGCGCGTCGAGGATGAGCGTCGACGGGGTGAAGCCGTTGTCGAGCGCCGCCATGTAGACGAAGGGCTTGATCGCCGAGCCGGGCTGCCGCTTGGCCTGGGTGACCCGGTTGAACTGGCTCATGTCGTGGCTGTAGCCGCCGACCATGGCGAGGACCCGGCCGGTATGCGGGTCGAGCACGACCAGCCCGCCGGAGACCTCGGGAATCTGGCGCAAGGCGAAACGCTCGGCGCCCTTCTTGTCGGCCTTCTCTTTCGCCTCGGGCTTATCTTTCGCCTCGGGCTTGGCATCGGCGGCCGGCTTGTCGGACACGACGGGCTCGACGAGCACGACGTCGCCTGGCTTGACGACGTCCGCGGCCTGGCGCGGCGGTGGCCCGACCCTCTGGTCGTCAAGCTCTGGGCGTGCCCAGCGCATCTCCTCGAAGGGGATACGCCCTTGCGCGCCGTCGGCGAAGCCGATCGCGGCGCCCTCGGCATCGTCGGCGAGAACGACCGCGAGGCGCCAGTCGCCGGCGCCGGCAGGGCGAACGGCGCCGGCGAGCTTCGCCTGAAAATCCTGCGGCGTCACATCGAGATGCGCGGTCGCGCCGCGCCAGCCGTGCTTGCGGTCATAGGCGACGAGCCCATCGCGCAGCGCGCGCTCGGCAACCGCCTGCAGCGCCGGATCGAGGCTGGTCCGCACCGAGAAGCCAGCCTCGTACAGGGCCTTGTCGCCGTAACGCTGGCTCAGCTCACGGCGCACCTCCTCGGCGAAGAACGGCGCACGGACCAGCGTCGCCTCCTCGCGGCGGCGGGTCTCGAGCGGCGTCGCGATCGCGGTCTCGGCCTGTGCCGCGGTGATGTAGCCGTCCTCGGCCATCCGCCCGACCACCCAGTCGCGGCGCGCCTTGGCGGCCTCGGGGAAGCGCTGCGGATTGTAGTTGTTCGGCGCCTTCGGCAGAGCCCCCAGAAAGCCGGCCTCGGCGATCGTCAGCTCGTCGAGCGGCTTGTTGAAATAGTTGAGAGCCGCGGCGGCGATGCCGTAGGCGCCGCCGCCGAGGTAGATCTCGTTGAGGTAGAGCTCGAGGATACGGTCCTTCGACAGCGCCTCCTCGATGCGGATCGCGAGCAGCGCCTCCTTGACCTTGCGCTCGAGCGACAGCTCGTTGGTCAGCAGGAAGTTCTTGGCGACCTGCTGGGTGATGGTCGATGCGCCGGACGGCCGCCGGCCCGATCCCATGCGGGCCAGATCGGTCACGCCGGCCCGCAGCATGGAGATCGGGTCGATTCCGGGATGGGTGTAGAAATTCTTGTCCTCGGCGGCGAGGAAGGCGTCGATGACGCGCGGCGGAATCGCCGCGATCGGCACGAAAACGCGCCGCTCGCTGGCGTATTCGGCCAGCAGACGTCCGTCGCCGGCATGAACGCGGGTGACGATCGGCGGCTCGTAGGAGGCAAGTTGCTTGTAGTCGGGAAGCCCGCGGCTGAAATGCCAGTAGGCGAGCGCAGCGACGCCGCCGCCGAGCACGGTCACGACCAACCCGAGAACCACGAAAGCCCCGAGTAAGAGTTTGATAAGCTTCATGAATACTTCTACCGCGCTGCCGCCGTCACGGGCCTGCAAACCATCGTCCCGGACCGCATTTTAGCGGCTTCTGCCGCGCTCGGGTATGATCCATTCGCGGCGCCCTTAGCCGGCGGGCGCATGTCCAGGCCGCAACCCCGGGTCGGGCCCCGGCGAGCATCCGTTGAAGAACCCATTGTAGCGATCCCCGTCCAACTGTATCTTTACTCTGCGAAACACCGCAGTCTGCCGCTTGGTCGCTCTAGACGATCAGGGGGCGGCGTCGCGGCGGAACTCGGAGATGAGGACGCTCGAAAGCGCGTCGCCGTTCCGCCTTACCGCGACGCTTCGACAACGCGGATTGTGTGAAACCCCGAAGCCACGCCCGGATGTCCGGGTCGCGGCCGGCCCTGAGAGTTCCGCCATGGCATCCATCTGTGAGCCTTTCGACGGAGTACCCGGAGGCGCCGCCGGCTTCGCATCAGATAGGAAGGCGCTGTCGCCCGTCATTCGCGCGGGCATCGCAGCGCATCCCGGAGTCCGCCCATTATGGCAAAACGCATGCTTATCGACGCAACGCACTCGGAAGAGACCCGAGTCGTCGTGCTCGACGGCACCAGGCTCGAAGAATTCGATTTCGAGACTTCCACCAAAAAACAAATCAAAGGGAACATCTACCTCGCCAAGATTACGCGGGTAGAGCCTTCGCTCCAGGCCGCCTTCGTCGAGTTCGGCGGCAACCGGCACGGTTTTCTCGCGTTCAGCGAGATTCACCCGGATTATTACCGGATCCCGGTCGGCGACCGCGACTCCGACCGCGAGCCTTCGGGGCGCGAATCGTCCGGGCGTGAGTCCGGTCGTGGCGAGCGCCGCGAGCGGCGGCGTCCCGACCGCCGCCGACGCGAGCCGCCGGTTGACGGCGTGATCGTCGAGCATGGCGAATTCCAGCCGGAAGGCCTCGAGCACGACGCCGAGACGCGCGGCGCCGACGAGGATCGATCCGACGAGCACGGCTCCTACGAGCATGACTCATACGAGCAAGCTGGCCACGAGGACGGCGGACCCGAAGGCGACCACGGCCACGCCGGTAGCGACGAAGCGCACGATCACGATGGCCACGAGCTTCATGCGCACGAGCATCATGCGCATGAAGGGCATTCGCACGACCACGACAGCGACGAGCCCCAGTCCGACGACCCGGAGCCGCACGATCACGGCGAGCGCGCGGACATCCATGCCGAAACCACGGCTTCGGCCGAGGAGGGCGTCGCTGACGAAAATCGCTCCGAGAGCGAGCAACAGCCGGAGCGCGACCAGCTGCGCGCCGAGCGCAGCGCCCCGGACGAGATAACGGCCCTCCCCGCCGACATCGAGTCGCCGTATGAGAACGGGTCGAACGGCGAGACGCAGTCCGAGGCGCTCGGCTTCGGGCCCACGTCGTCGGACGATGAAGCGGATGCGGCGCGCGGCGAGGCGGAGATGCCGGCGCCGGTCGAGGTACCCCGCGAGGCGCCGGCCGAGGCCTTCGAGACCCTCGGCGGCGACGATTTCGAGGAGGCGGCGCGTCAGCGCTCGCGCTCGATGCGCCACTACAAGATCCAGGAGGTCATCAAGCGGCGCCAGATCATCCTGGTCCAGGTGACCAAGGAAGAGCGCGGCAACAAGGGCGCGGCGCTGACGACGTATCTCTCGCTGGCCGGCCGCTATTGCGTCCTGATGCCGAACACCGGACGGGGCGGCGGCGTCTCGCGCAAGATCACCAGCGCGACCGACCGCCGGCGTCTCAAGGACATCCTCGAGGATCTCGAGCTGCCCGACGGCATGGGCGTCATCGTCCGCACCGCCGGCAGCGAGCGTTCCAAGCCCGAGATAAAGCGCGACTTCGAGTATCTGCTGCGGCTGTGGGATGAGATCCGCAGCCTGACGCTGCAGTCGACGGCCCCCGCGCTGATCTACGAAGAGGGCAACCTCATCAAGCGCTCGATCCGCGATCTCTATGCGCGCGACATCGACGAGGTGCTGATCGACGGCGAGGAAGGCTATCGCACGGCCAAGGCATTCATGAAGATGCTGATGCCGAGCCACGCCAAGCGCGTGCAGCCCTATCGCGACCCGACGCCGCTGTTCCACCGTTACGCGGTCGAGGGCCAGATCGACCTCATCCACTCGCCGGTGGTGCAGCTCAAGTCCGGCGGCTACATCGTCATCAATCCGACCGAGGCGCTGGTAGCGATCGACGTCAACTCGGGGCGCTCGACGAAAGAGCGCAACATCGAGGAGACGGCGACCCGCACCAACCTCGAGGCGGCCGACGAGGTGGCGCGTCAACTCCGCCTGCGCGATCTCGCCGGGCTCATCGTCGTCGATTTCATCGACATGGAGGAGCATCGCAACCAGGCTGCGGTCGAGCGCCGCATCAAGGATGCGATGAAATGGGACCGCGCCCGTATCCAGCTCGGCCGCATCTCCGCCTTCGGACTGCTCGAGCTGTCGCGGCAGCGGCTGCGGCCATCGCTGCTCGAGGCCTCGACCCTGCCCTGCCCGCATTGCAGCGGCACCGGCACGATCCGCTCGACCGAATCGACGGCGCTGCACGTGCTGCGCGCCATCGAGGAGGAAGGCATCCGCCGCCGCACGGCGGAAGCCTGCATCTACGTTCCGACCAGCGTCGCGCTCTACGTGCTGAACCAGAAGCGCGAGGCGCTGGCGCAGATCGAGGCGCGGTACGGCTTCCACGTCGCAGTCTCGAACGACGATACGCTCATCCCGCCGGCCTTCCGCCTGGAGCGGCTGCGCTCCTTCACCCCGGCCGAGCTGGCGACATTGCCGATACCCGTCGCACCGCCGCCGCGGGTCGAGGACGACGATGACGATGTCGTCGAGGACGACGAGGAGACCGTCGAGACGGTCGCCGCCGCCTCTCACGGCGAGGACGCGACGAGCGAATCGGGCGAGGAGCTCAGCGAAGAGGAGCGCGGCCGCCGTCGCCGCCGCCGTCGCCGCCGTCGCCGGCCGGACGACGACGCCGCGCCGCAGGACGGCACCGCTGGCGAGGACGATCGCGACGACGCCATCGCCGCCGCCGACGAGTCTGAGGACGACGAGCACCACGAGGGCGCGCCGCGCCTCGACGACGCCGCAGGCGATGAGCTTGCCGGCAGCGAGGCGGTCTCCGCGACCGCCGACGGCGACGCGCCGGGCCGCAAGCGGCGGCGGCGCGGCAAGCGCGGCGGCCGGCGTCGCCACGGCGACGAGTTGGAGGCGGATTCTTCCGCGCCAGCCGTCGAGCAGATCGAGATCGTCGATCAGCCGGTGACCGCCGGCAGCGCGTCGGTGAACGACGAGGTCGAGGCGGCGTTCTCGTCGCCGCCGGTCAGTGTCGGCGACGACATGGCCGACACGGCGCAGGCGCCGGTCTTCGACGGCGGCGAGGCTCTGCATCACCCGGCTCCGGCGACGGAAGCCGAGCATCGGGTCGAGGCTTCGCCCCCCGCGCCGGAACAGCCGAAGGCACGCGCACACGAGCCCGCGGAGGTGGAAACGGTCGAGGCGGTTCCAGCGGAGGCAGCGCCCGCGCCCAAGGGCTCGACAATGCCGGAGGCGACGCTCGTCGTCGAGAAGCCGAAGAACCCGAAGCGCGGCTGGTGGGGTCGGCTGATCCAGCCCTAGTCTCTAACGGTTTGCCGGCGGGCGAATGCCGCTCTCGCGTCGCGAGCGGTCGTTCACCCGCCGGCGCGCCACCGAATGAGGCGGCGCGCCGCCTCGGCCATCGTCTCGGTCGATCCGGCGAAGGAGAAGCGCAGCGCGGCATGACCGCGCTGCGGGTCGAAATCGACCCCTGGCGTGCAGGCGATGCCGGTCTCGACCAGCATACGGCGGCAGAAGGCGACGCTGTCGTTCGTCAGATGGCCGATGTCGGCATAGAGGTAAAAGGCGCCGTCGGCCGGCGCCAGCCGGTCGAACCCGGCCTTCGGCAACTCGGCTAGGAGCAGCGTGCGGTTCTCGGCATAGCGCGCGACGTTGCCGGCGAGTTCCTCGGCGCAATCGAAGGCGGCGAGCGCGGCGTGCTGCGACAGGGTCGGCGGCGAGA
>JAQGID010000391.1 GCA_028291405.1 Rhodospirillales bacterium
CGGTCGACGTGGGGACCACGGTCACCCTGTACCTGCCCAAAACCGCGCAAAGGCCCGAAGTCGAGGTGGAAGCCATTCCAATGGAGGCCGTACCAGCGGGCTCAGGCCGGGTCCTCGTGGTCGAGGACGACGAGCAGCTCCTGGACGTCACATCGGCGATGCTGACCGGACTTGGCTATGAGGTTCTCTCTGCTCGGAATGGTGCTGATGCTATCCAGATGCTCAAGAGTGACGAGGCATTCGATCTCCTGTTCAGCGATGTCGTGATGCCAAAGGGAATGAACGGCGTCGAGCTTGCCCGCGAGGCGAAACGGCTGAGGAATGACATCAAGATCCTGCTCACCTCGGGCTATGCCGAAGACGTCTTAACGCGGCACGGGGCATTGGACGAGTTTGTGGTGGTCAGAAAGCCGTTCTACCGGGCAGACTTGGCGCGATGTCTGTGGTCCGTGCTGCACAAGGCGTGATGTCGTTCCTGCACAGCACATGGGCCTGACCATACAGCCGCAGGCTTATCGGAGGCTGCGAGCGGCCGGTCTGCGTCCATCTCGCGCGGCGGGGAGCGCGGCTGTTGCTAGCGGCAGCGGCGTGGTGCTGGGACGAAAAGCCAGTGCACCTCGCGCAAGTTGCGGAAGGTACTTTGTTAAAGGAAGAGCTCCGGTCGGCCCGACAGCGAGACCCATCTCTTCCCGGCAGGGGCTGTGATTGCCCTGTAATCGAACCGGAGCTGCCCGGACCTTTCGGACGAAACCATATGTCGGAGTGGATCCAGAATGTGATCCGGACCAGATCTCCGGCCGCCCGGAAGGACTGGCAACGCGGCTTGGTGATGGAATGAACCCTACTCTGACGCCATGCCTTTCTCCGCCAGCTCCTTCTTTGCGCTCTCGTTCTTGGTCAAGTGAGTCAGCCCCATACCGCGCAGCACGTTGGGGGCTTTGGTAAACTGGATGTTGTCGTAGCCGATGATCTCGATGCGATTACCCCATGGGTCGCGGAAGTCTAGGAAGGGTCCATCGATCAGGACGACGCCAGCGGCTTCGAGGCGACGACGGGCCGCTTCTTTATCGTCGACGACGAGGCCGAAATGGCGGCCATCGTCTACGGCCTGGTTTCGCCCCTTCTGAAGCGCGATGAACTGATCGCCCAGATCGATGAAGGCCATGGTTTCGCTTTTGCCGCGCAACTCGAACGTGAAGAGGCGGCCGTAGAACGCCAGCGCATCCTCGATGTCGCCCACTTCCAGGGCTATGTGGTTGAAGCCTACGACACGCGGCCTGGCGGACTCAGTCATCGCACACTCCTATGGCAGTTGGAATATGAGGTGGGGAGAGCCACTAGATAGCGCAACGCCGGCACGGTTGAGCAATTATGCGCCTTGATCGGCCAACGGCAATGTCGAGGCCGCAAGAAATGCCAGCTCCCATGGTGTCTTCAGTGCCCGGTCGTCCTATGTCTTGGGAGAATCGTCTTGCCTTTCGGCGAGGGTCGAGAATTCAAGGGAGCGCCTGCAATGAAACTCTCGAAGCTCGGCGTATGGGCGGGGATGGATGCGTTCACGGCGCCGGAAGCCGCCGCGTTTGCGAAGCGCATCGAGGCCTGGGGCTATGGCGCGCTCTGGATCCCAGAAGGGATGGGACGCAATAGCCTCGTACATGCCGCCTGGCTGCTCGCCAATACGACCAAGCTTGTCATTGCGACAGGCATCGCGAATATCTATGCGCGTGACTGGGTCGCTGCCTCCAGTGCCCAGAAGGCCTTGAACGAGCAATCCGGCGGACGCTTCCTCCTCGGGCTTGGCGTGTCCCACAGCCCGCTCGTCGAGGGGTTCCGCGGTCAGCATTACGGCAAGCCGGTCGAGACCATGCGAGCCTATCTCGAGGGCATGAAGAAGGCGCGCTATATCGCCCCGCCGCCGCCCGAGCCGCCCAAGACGGTCATCGCAGCGCTGGGTCCGAAGATGTTGGCGCTCGCCGCTGAACAGGCTGACGGCGCGCACTCGTACAATGTCACGCCCGAACATACGGAGGAGGCGCGCAAAATCCTGGGACCGGGTAAATTGCTCTGCCCCGAGCAGATGGTTTTGGCCGAGACCGACCCCGTCAAGGCTCGGACTAAAGCGCGGGCGAGCCTCGCGGTTTATATGTCGTTGCCGAATTACTTCAACAATTGGAAGCGTCTCGGCTTTACCGACGCGGATTTTGCCGGCGGCGGTTCCGACCGCCTGGTTGATGCCATCGTGGCGTGGGGCGACGACGAGGCGATCGGCGCGCGTCTCCAGGCCCATTGGGATGTTGGCCCGGATCATGTCTGCATCCAGGCCTTGGGCGGTGTCGGCCAGCCAGTTCCAAAACCCGACGAAGAACTTCTGAAGCGCTTCGCGCCCGCGGCATGACGTCTGGTATCGGATTAGGGCTGTGCATCCTGTGGCCACCTTTGCGAGAATAGTGCCTGAGACGTGGCCAACTGGACGCAAACCGGGTGACAAGAGTGCAGCGCCAGCGCGGCTGATTCATATCCTGTTGATACTCGCATTGCTGGTTGCCAGGTCGCTGCCCTCGATGGCCACCGAGTTACCCGCGGCGACGCAATTTACCGTACTCGTCTTTTCGAAGACGACGGGCTTCCGGCACGAATCGATTCCCGATGGAATAGCCGCCATCGAAGCGCTGGGGGTCGAGCACGGTTTCGCCGTGGAGGCGACCGAGGATAGCGCGCACTTCACCGACGCGACCCTTTCCCGCTTCAAGGTCGTCGCCTTCCTGAGCACGACCGGCGATGTACTCGATGAGGACCAGAAGGCTGCCTTCGAGCGCTATATCAGATCCGGCGGCGGATACGTGGGCATCCACTCTGCGGCGGACACCGAGTACGGCTGGTCATGGTATGGACGGCTAGTCGGCGCCTATTTCGAGAGCCACCCGTCGATCCAGCAGGGGAGCGTGCACATCGTGGACCGCGAGCATCCGGCCACAGCATCCCTGCCCGAGATCTGGCAACGAACCGACGAATGGTACAATTTTAAAACCAACCCGCGTGGTCGCGTCCACGTCGTAGCGACCCTCGATGAGCAGAGTTACACGGGCGGAACAATGGGTGCCGACCATCCGGTCGCATGGTGTCTGAACTTCGACGGGGGACGAAGCTGGTACACCGCCATGGGCCACACCGGCGAAAGCTATTCGGATCCCCTGTTTCGCAGGCACCTTTGGGGCGGCATCCAGAGCGCTGCTGGCGTCAGCAAGACTGGCTGCGGCCGAGTAGGCGAATAGCGAGAGAAGCGAAATCAGGCGGGCCGGAAATTCCGAAATGCTGCTAGGGCGCGGTTCCCGGATCCGAGACGTTCTTGCCAATTGCGCGCTCGGCTTCCACCGCTGCCTGCCACATCTCGCGGACAACCTCATGGTTCCGCTCGCTCTTGGCGAAGCGCAATCCATGTAGCCGACCCGCGGTGACCGCGGCATCGACCATGCACTGGGTCGGATCGAGCAGAACCTCTAATATCAGATCTGCCTTCCCGAGATAGATCCTCCAATCTTCTACATCCGAATCACAGAGTGTCCGCGCGAAGCGCTCGCGGAGGGAATCTTCGCCGATGTCGGCCATAGTCGCTCTTCTCCCAGACCCGTGCTCCAGACGCGGCACTTGCCGCCCCCCCGTGCTCGGCAAATCTCCCTGTCAGTCTCTCCGGTCAAAATTCCGACTGTTGTGCCGAGTTGCCGATAGGACGTTGCTGCTTGTCTTTAACAGTCAGCGGCGACCTCGAAGTGGATGAATAGGACGCGCCTGACCGGTGTCAGATCCTGAGGCGACATTCTGCCGAACCGTGTGGACGGCGTTCTCTGCCGCCCGGGCAGCCTCGGCAGGGTCGGGAGCCGGAACGCGGCGCCAGAGGGCCTGTGCGATATTGAAGGCGCCAAACGCGACGAGGCCGAACGCGGCGGCAGCCAGCGAGGGGGCGCCGTAGCGGGTGTGCTGCACGGCGTCCAGCGCGCCGGGAAGGCCTATCGCTTGTGAAGGATCGACAGCGAGCGCACTGGCGAGCGCGAACCCCCCGATGATGGCGACGAGGACGCCAAAGGTGAGATAGCCGACGCGCCCGAGCAGGAGCGCCCACCCGGGCGCCGCCTCCATCCGGCGCCAACGCGGAAAGCTCTTGGAGAGACCGCTCCAAGCCATCGCAACGCCACCGATGATCGCCACGGCGCCTCCGGCCGCGACCAACCAGCGCCCGACGGGTAGCGCCATGGCGCGCGTCGTCCAATCCTGGATCGCCTGGTCTTCGCCGCCCGATCCGGAGCCCTGCGGCAGGCTGCCCGCGTAGACGGCGAGGGCAAGGTAGGCTATGCCCGAGCCGGCGTAGCCGACGCGAGAGCCAATGGCCTTCCATGACGTCCCCAGTCCATCGGCGTCGAGGGCCGCCTGCGCAAAGCGCCAGAGCGCGAAGCCGACAAGGCCTATCGTGACGAAGGCGACAAGCGCGAAGCCGAAGGGCTGGTCGAGGAGGACCCTGATAGCCCCCTTGGTGCCGGGCGGCCGGTTCCCAGCGCCAATCGCCGCCCAGAGTGCCAGCACGCCAACGACGACGTAGACGCCACCGCGGGCGCCGTAGCCGATCCGTGCGAGAATTTCGAAGGACCGTCTGCGCGACTGGCTCGGGCTCATCGGAGCATGCTCAGGTTTTGACCGCGGCAGCGGTCTCGATGTGCGCAACACTGCGACTGATTGTCGCGTTCCCACCAGGAAGGCGTGCCGGACCTCGATCTTTGTCACGATGCGTAACTTTCCATTGAGCCGGTCACGGACATCATCGCGTCGAGGTTGTCCAGAGCCGGATAATCGCCGGCGGTTGGGGAAACGGCTGCACCGCCCAGGACGGCGCCGGCCGTTTTACGTCGATGTCGCTTGCGGGCAGTACGCGTCGAGCCGGTGATCGTTGGGCGGGCTCACTGCCATTGGCGCCTCAACAGAGTCACGATATTCTCCGTTCGAGAGCGTCGGAAAAGCGCTCTTTGGCCGTCCGGCGGCACTGAAGCGAGGTGAAGGAGGGCACAAATTCAGAGAGGAACGATTGATCGTAATCCAGCGCCAGTGGGAGCCACCAAACCTCCCGTCGCAGATGGCCAAATCATCGACGCGCGCCGTGGGCCAGACCTCCGCGAGGCAAGACCATAGCAGTTAGAAAAACGGAGAAAAGCGATGAACCGGACCGAATTGAGTAGGCCGGTTCTCGTAACCGGCCCTAGCTTCCTTGGGCTGCAAACGACATGTGTTCTGGAGCCCGTTAGAGACCCTGGGATTTACGTGAGATTGCCGACTGGCAATGCTGTCCCGCTACTGGAAATGACGCTTGGAGTAAACCGGCTGTTCCGTTACCTCACTCTCAGATGGAAAAAATCCATTCTTCGAATACCAGAACACCTTTTGGGTCTCATTTTCAACCTCGGCCTGGATGGCGTTCTTATTATCCCTCAACAGTTCCGCCTCCCTTATGACGGGCGGGCAAAGATATTCTGGGGAGCGATTAGTCCAGCACTTCGTCAATCAGGTAAACTTGACTGGCTCACAGTGCCAACTCCCTTGGCCGTTACCGCTTCACCTGACAGATTCATAAAGATATACCCCGCTGAGCAGGGATGCCGAACTTTCAAGTTCGACATCAACGTTGGCTATTCGGAACTGGGAGAAGTGAGACTGCGAGGCATTGCTGGTGAGAAGGGCCAGAGTGAACAGTTTGCCTCGGCGCGACCATACTTACGAAACCGACGGCTTCAAGCATTGGCTTCGTTAGCTAGACGTTGCGGGTGGCCACAAGGAGAGATTGCCGTCTCGCTCACTTCTGATACCGACGACGCTAAAACGGCTTTGCTTGAGGAACTTTGTTGGCATCGCTTACTTGATATGCTCGGCTCGTTCATGGCCGTCTGTCCACAAGGGGGAAGAATTGCTGGATCGATAGTGACTCGTCGTGTCGGGCATGCCGTTGATATCGAGTTAATGCGACAGATCAAAAAGACGACCTTGGTAAAAGTCTAGAGCCCGCCACCCATTTCAGGCAATTGGCCGAGCCCCCGTCAGTGGGCCGTTGGGATCGATTACGTAAACCCCGAGACCGATCGAGTAGCAAAAACACTATCAGGTTCCACCGAAATTATCCTGGGTCCACGTTGGCGCGAACGTGGACCCGGGACGACGCTGGTCGGGCTATGGCCATAAGTCCTATCCGTGCGTCGGTTTCTGACGCGTGACGCAATTACCTGATGTCCACAGAGCCATCTCCGCGGAGCTCAACCTTGACGGGCTTGCCGTCCTGCACGGCAGTGCCGCCCCAGCCGTGCTTCAGCTCATGGAGCTTGAGGTCCGTCAGACCTAACCCCTGTAGCTTATGCTTGGCCAGATTCTTCGACTCCTCGGGTGAGGTCGAGTTCACGCCCGAGTCGGTGCCGATCGTCTGGGCGAGTGCTGCGTAGGACACTCCGAGCAGGAGCGTGGCCGCGGTGGCGAAAACGAGACGATCGTAACGGTGATTTTTCATGGCGATGGACCCTTTCTTGACGCCGGTGGTGCCGCTACCCATGACGGGACCTC
>JAQGID010000431.1 GCA_028291405.1 Rhodospirillales bacterium
TGCTTGCGGCGCTGCCCGGCGCGGCGGCGCTGATCGCCTCCGACCCGCCGGCGAGCGAGGCGCGCACTATCGTCAAATCGCTCGCCGCGCCGCAGAATACGGTGCGCTGGATCCATTTCGTCTCGGCCGGCCAGGAAGGCTTCGCCGCCGCCGGCATGCCGCCGGGAATCATCGTCACGCATCCCGCCGGGGCGATCTCGCCGACGGTGGCGGAACACGCGATAGCCCTCCTCCTCGCCCTCGGACGGCGCATTCCCGAGATCGCCGCGGCGACCGGCCGCCACGCCTGGGACCGCAGCATGGCGCAGACGGTGACGACGCTCGAAGGCGCCGTGCTGGCGATCGTCGGCTTCGGCAGCATCGCGCAGGAGATCGCCCGCCGGGCGCGCGGCTTCGGCGCATCGATCGTCGCCGTCGCGCGCACGCCGAAGCCCAGCGATCTCGCCGACGAGATCTTGCCGCTGTCGGCGCTGCACGCGGTCCTCGGCCGCGCTGATGCGATCGCCGTCGCGATTGCGCTCGCCCCGGAGACGCACCATCTCATGGGACCGGCGGCGTTCGCCGCGTGCAAGAAGGGCGCGCTCTTCGTCAATATCGCGCGCGGCGGCATCGTCGATCAGGCGGCGCTGGGCGAGGCGCTCCGCTCCGGCCGTATCGGCGGCGCCGGGCTCGACGTCACCGAGCCCGAGCCGTTGCCGAGCGACGACCCGCTCTGGAGCTGCCCGAACCTGCTGATCTCCGGTCATTTCTCCGGCAGCGGCAGTCTCCTCAGCCAGCGCCGGCTGGCCGAGGGCGCCGGCGATAATCTCGAGCGCTTCGTCGCCGGGCGGGACCTCGCCCATCGGCTGACGCTCTGATCCTTTCACACCGTTTCACCCTGGGAATCTGCTTTTGGCCCCGCCTCTTCTCGCCCTCAAGGACGCGCGTCTCACCTTCGGCGGCCGTCCGACCTTCGAAGGCGTCTCGCTCGCGCTCGGGCGCGGCGACCGCGCCTGCCTCGTCGGCCGCAACGGCAGCGGCAAGTCGACCCTGCTGCGCGTCCTCGCCGGCCTCATCGATCTCGATGCCGGCGAGCGTTTCCAGCAGCCGGGCTCGCGCGTCGCCTATATGCCGCAGGAGCCGCTCTTCGATCCGACACTCACCGCTGCCGAGTTCGTCGCGCAGGGGCTGAGCCACGACCCGCACGACGGCGACCGCTCGCATCTCATCGAGGCCGTGCTCGACGAAGCCGAGGTCGCGCCGGACCGCCTGCTCGCCAATCTATCGGGCGGCGAGGGGCGGCGCATCAGCCTCGCCGCGGCGCTCGTCGCCGAGCCCGACATCCTGCTGCTCGACGAGCCGACGAACCATCTCGACATTCCGGCGATCGAGTGGCTGGAGGAGCGGATGCTCGGATTCGCCGGCGGCATCCTCATGGTCAGCCACGATCGCGCCTTCCTCAACCGCCTGTCGCGTCAGATGCTCTGGCTCGACCGGGGCACGATGCGACGCCTCGACAAGGGCTTCCCGGCCTTCGACGAATGGTCGGCCGCCGTACTCGCTGACGAGGACGCCGAGCGCCGCCGCATCGACAAGCGGATCGCGACCGAAATGGTCTGGCTGCGCGAGGGTATCTCCGGACGGCGGCGGCGCAACGAGGGTCGCGTCACCCGCCTCATGCAGATGCGCCAGGAGCGGGCGCAGCGCGTCAGCCTCGGCACCGCCAAGATCGGCCCGGCGAGCGCCGAGTCCGGCGGCCGCATCGTCATCGAGGCCGTCGACATCGACAAATCCTACGCGACGCCGAGCGGCAGCAAGACGATCGCGCGCAAATTCTCGACGCGCATCCTGCGCGGCGATCGGGTCGGCGTCATCGGCCGCAACGGCAGCGGCAAGACGACGCTGCTCGGCGTCCTGACGGGCGCGATCCCGCCCGATGCCGGCACCGTGCGGCAAGGCACGAATCTGATGCCCGCGATCTTCGACCAGACGCGCGCCTCGCTCGATCCCGAGGCGACGCCGTGGACAACCCTCGCCGGCGAGTCCGGAGACACCGTCACGGTCCAGGGCCGGCCGCGCCACGTCGCCTCGTATCTCAAGGACTTCCTCTTCGAGGACCGTCAGTTCCGCGCCAAGATCTCCGGCCTCTCCGGCGGCGAGCGCAACCGGCTGCTCCTGGCGAAGATCCTGGCGCAGCCGTCGAATCTGCTGATCCTCGACGAGCCGACCAACGATCTCGACATGGAGACGCTCGATCTCCTCGAGGAGATCCTCGCCGATTACGACGGGACGCTGCTGCTGGTGAGCCACGATCGTGACTTCCTCGACCGTCTCGTCACCAGCGTCATCGCCGTCGAAGGCGACGGGGTCATCGACGAATACGCCGGCGGCTACAGCGATTATCTGCGCCAGCGCCGCCCCGCTGCGACGCGACGGACGCCGAGCCCGGTCGCGGCCAAGCCCGCCGCCCGCCCCCGCGACGCGTCACCGGGCCGCCTCGGGTTCAAGGAACAGCGCGAGCTCGACCTGCTGCCGAAACGCATTGCCGAGCTCGAGCTCGAGAAGAAGGCGCTCGCCGCGAGGCTGGCGGATCCCGAGCTCTATGCGCGAAGCCGCACCGAGTTCGCCGCTGCCACGTCGCGTCACGAGCAGCTCGATGCGGAACTCGCCGAGGCCGAGGAACGCTGGCTGGCGCTCGCCGAAAAGGCCGAGGCCCTGGCGCGCGGCAAAGTGTGATCCGCGCTGCGGCAAAAGCATTTGTCCGGATCCTTGGCGACGCCTAGGATCGCGTGGTTCGACGAAATTTCGAGGAGGAGACGATGGCACTGCGCAAGTTCATCATCGAGCGCGACATCCCGGCAGTCGGCAGCCTCGACCGCGAGCAGCTGCGTAGCGCCGCCGCGAAATCGAACGAAGCCCTGCGCGAGATCGGCCCCGACATCCAATGGGTGGAAAGCTACGTCGCCGGCGACAAGACCTTCTGCGTCTATCTCGCGAAGGACGAGGGCGTCATCCGCCGCCACGCCGAGATCAGCGGCTTCCCGGCGACCAAGGTTACCGAGATCCGCAAGATGATCGACCCGACGACCGAGCGGACCGACTAGTATCCGCTATGCCTAAAGCATGAGTCGTGATTCAAGGATGCATGGCGAGAAGCATCCCTGAAGCGACCCCGATCATCCTGACTGAAGAGGAGCGCGCCCGGCTGGAGGGCTTGGCGCGCTCG
>JAQGID010000433.1 GCA_028291405.1 Rhodospirillales bacterium
CCGGCCTCGCCCTCGCGAAAGACGGGACGCTCTACGTCTCCGATGCCCTCGCCAACCGGATCGTCGCGATCCCCGACGCCGCGACGCGCACCACCTCGGCCGGCACCGGCCGCACCGTGACCGAGGGTGGCCTCCTGCAACGGCCGCTCGCCATGGCGATGACCGCGGAAGGACATCTCCTCGTCTGCAACGCCAAGAACGGCCAGGTCGTCGAGATCGACCCCGCCGCGGGCAAGCAGCTCTATGCGCAATGGGTTGACGCCAACCAGGCGCAATCGCCGCCCGGCAACGGCGACCTCTTTGGCATCGCCATGAAGCCGGACGGCAGCGGATTCTATTACGTCGAGGACGAGGTCGGCGCTCTCATGGAGGCGACGCGATGACCGACAGGAGAACACCCGCGGGACTGACGCGGCGCGGCTTCATCGCCGGGACATCGGGCATCGTCGCCGCCGGCGCCGGCATCGGCGCTGCCGTCGCCACGGCATCGCCCGCGGCAGCCGCCGAAAAAGCAGAACCCGCCAAGTCGGGCATCGAGAATTTCTGGGGCGTCCATCAGGCCGGCATCGTGACGTCGCAGCAGCGCCACACCTATTTCGCCGCCTTCGACCTGATCGCGACCAAGCGCGAGGACGTCGCGCAATTGCTCCGGCGCTGGACCGTGGCCAGCGCCCGCATGACCCTCGGTCAGCCGGCCGAGCCCTTCGCCCGCGACCCGCAGGCGCCCGGCCCTGATTCGGCGGACGCGATGGGATTGCCGCCGTCGCGGCTGACGCTCACCTTCGGCTTCGGCGCCGGGCTCTTCGTCAAGGACGGCGCCGACCGCTACGGCATCGCGGCGCAGCGCCCCGAGGCGCTGGTCGACATGCCGAAATTTCCCGGCGAGCAGCTGGTCGAGGCGCGCTCCGGCGGCGATCTCTCCGTCCAGGCCTGCGCCGACGATCCGCAGCTCGCATTCCACGCGCTGCGCGAGCTGGCACGGCAGGCCTATGATTTCGCGCAGCTGCGCTGGGTGCAGGCCGGCTTCCTCTCCAGCGACGGCAGGGCGACGCCGCGCAATCTGATGGGGTTCAAGGACGGCAGCAACAACCCGTCGGTCCACGACGCGCGGACGATGGACGAGGTGGTGTGGGTCGGCGGCGAGGGTCCGGCGTGGATGCGCGGCGGCTCCTACCTCGTCACCCGCCGCTCGCGCATCGCGCTCGAGCATTGGGACCGCATGAAGATCGCCTTTCAGGAGCAGACGATCGGCCGGCGCAAATACTCCGGCGCGCCGATCGGCGGCAAGCACGAGATGGAGCAGCCGAATCTCGACGCGGTGGATGCCGACGGCAATCCGATCATCGCGGAGAATTCCCATGTCCGCCTCGCCGCCGCGGCGAGCAACGACGGCGCCCGCATCCTGCGCCGCGCCTATTCCTACAACGACGGCGCCAACGTCACCGCCGAGCGCTGGCCGCCGTGGCGTCAGGAGATGGAGTTCGACGCCGGGCTGCTCTTCATCTGCTATCAGCGCGACCCCCGCACCGGCTTCATCAAGATCTTCGACCGCATGGCGAAGTTCGACATGATGAACCAGTTCGTCACCAACACCGGCGGCGCCCTCTTCGCCTGCCCGCGCGGCGCAGCGAAGGGCGAGTACATCGGCCAGCACCTGTTCGAGACGCAGGCGTCGTGATCGCGACGGGACACGGCTGACGCTCGGCGCCGCCCTGGTGCTGAGACTGGCATTGCCGGCCGGCGCCCCGAGGATCCGGCGCCGGTGCAGGTGACGATGACGGACCGAAGCTTCTCATTGGCGAATTCAACGAGACGACCGCGTAGACCGTCATGATCGCCGAGCAAGGCACCGACGCCTTACGCTCGCCTCTCACGATTCAGTGCTAGAGTTCGTCGAGGATCGTCAGCACGGCCGCGGCTTCGTACCCGGCCGGTGCGGTTCGGGGAGGACGACAAGCATGACGACGGCCCAGCCCGCGCGGGATTTCTTCGGCTCGAATCGCTTCAAGTTCGGCTTGTTCGGGATCAACTGCGGCGGCGGGATGACGCTGAGCACGGCGCCCGAACGCTGGACCGCCGATTGGGACGAGATCGAGAAGGTCACGGTGCTCGCCGACGCGGCCGGAATCGAGTTCATCCTGCCGATCGCCAAATGGCGCGGGCTCGGCGGCAAGGCGGACATGTGGGGCCGCTCCTTCGAGACCTTCAGCCAGGCGGCGGCGCTCGGCGCCCTGACGAAGCGGATCGGCATCTTCGTGACGGCGCATGTCTCGCTGATCTCGCCGGCCTTCGCCGCCAAGGCGGTGGCGACGCTCGACCATGTGACCCGCGGCCGCGCCGGCCTCAACATCGTCTGCGGCTGGAACCAGGACGAGTTCGACATCCATGGCGTCGTCATCGATCCCGAGCGGCGCTACGACCAAGGTCTCGAATGGGCGCGGATCTTTACCCGCATGCTCGCGGGCGGCGCGCCCTTCGACTGGGACGGCGAATTCTACAAGCTGCGCGGCGCCGTCACCGACCCGCTGTCGCTGCAGCGGCCCTATCCGCCGATCATGTCGGCGGCACAATCGGGCGAGGGGCGCGAGTTCGCCGCGCAGGTCGCCGACATCCTCTTCACCTCGATGCATGGGATCGAGCAGGCGGCCGACACGCTGCAGCGCATGCAGGCGCAGGCCGCCGCCTACGGCCGCAGCCCTGCGGTCTATGTCGAGACGCAGATGATCTGCCGGCGGACGCGGCGCGAGGCCGAGGATTTCTACTACTACTTCGCCGAGGAGCACGCCGATGCGGAGGCGCTCGCCTATCTCAAGCGCCAGCGCATTGCCGGAATGTCGAAGAGTGCCCTTGCCGGCACCTCGGCCGCCGAGCGCACCCTCGTCGCCCGGCTGAGCGAGCCGATGGGCAAGAGCTATTCCGGCATCTTCCCCGGCATGTATCCGATCGTCGGCACGCCGGACGACATCGTCGCCGAGCTGATCCGGCTGAAGGCGATCGGCGTCGCCGGATCGGCGCTCGTCTTCCTCAACTATCTCCGGGAGCTGCCGTTCTTCGTCGAGGAGGTGCTGCCGCGGATGGAGAAGGCCGGGCTGCGGCAACGGCGGCATTCGGCCGACTGAAGCCGCATCCGCGCGCTCTTCTCCAGAGCGTGCGATCCGATTTTCTCCAGAGGAGCAGCTGCGAGCTCGTCACTTGTCCTGTGGCGTGGGTCGGGCAGCGTCCGGCCCCGCAGACGAATCCCCGTCCGGGGACGCGCTTAGCCACTGCGCGGCGGGGATGCGATAGTCGAGATTGATCTCGATCGTTCTGTCGGCCTGGTCGAGCGTGACGGCGGCATCCTTGAACGAAGGCGGGGCAAGGAATCCCTCGGCGTTGTTGCTGAACCCGTAACCCTCGGTCGGCACGCCGAAGAAGTTCGTGTCGAGCTTGCCGTTGTCGTCCTCATCGTGGAAGACGATGACCACATAGGTGCCGGGCTGGAGATTCGTGAAGACCGCGCTCTGCATGCCGACGATGGCCCGCATCGAGACGCCGACGAGCCGCGCACGATCGTTCAGCAAGCCGACCTTCGCAGAATTTTCGATCGCCGTTCGGAAATGCTCCTCGCTGTCGTAAAGCCCGATCAGTACCGAACCCTCCGACGATCGCACCCCCGTGATCACCACCTTCAAGTCCAGCGCCGAGGCGGGTGCGCTGATCAGGGCGAGCGACACGATCGCTGCGAAGCCTCGCAAGAGCCTGCTCGATAGTGTCCGACGATCGCCGAGCTGCGACTTCGGTCTCACGGTGCAACCTGCGACGGAGGGCGTCATGGCAGGAGCGCTCCCGATAAAATCACGCCGTTCGAATGTTCCCGAAAAATATTACCGGAGAACAACGGCTCGGGGACATCGAGTTCTCCTCCGGCGAGTCGATCGACGGCCTGCGCGCGTGATGCCGATCAGAGTGTCGCGATACGGCGCCTGACCTTCTCGAGAAAGGCCGCGCGGGTCACAGGCGTGGATTGGTCCATCGCGTAATGCGCGAGATAGAATGAGCTGACGCCGCCGCACATCGGCTTCAGCGCCCGCAGCAGCACCTTGCGGCCGGGATCGCCGGCGGCGATCCGGGCGATCCACCACGGCGAGCCGTAGCTGGTGACGACGCCGAAGACCTTGATCCCGCTCAGCAGCGGCTTCAGCCTTCCGCGTGCGAGGTCGTGCTCGAAGGCGACGCCGGGGACCCAGACGCGATCGAAATAGCCCTTCAGCATCGCCGGCATGCCGAACCACCATTGCGGAAAGCAGAAGATGACCCCGTCGGCCCGTCGCAGGATGTCGGCGTAGCGCATCACCGACGAGGGATCATAGGCGGGCGCGTGGTAGCCGCGCCGCTCGTCGACGGTCATGAGCGGATCGAAACCCTCGCGGTAGAGGTCGGTCGCGACGACCGCGTGGCCCCGGCGCTCGAGCGTCTCGACGATCGCGCGGAACAGCGCATGATTGTAGCTCTCGGTCAGCGGATGCGCGTGAATGACCTGGAACAGCACGACACTCGCCTCCGCGGAATCGATCGATCCCCGTTTAACGCCCGTCTCCGGTACCGCACAAAAAAAGCTTGTCAGATAGCGCCCGCGGTGGCACGATCGTTCTTTCTTTGTTCTTTGACATTGTGGGAAAATTTTTGGGGCGATTACATACCGCGACCCAGCACGACTTCGGAGAGTGTCCAGATTGGATTTTGAGCGTCGCCCTCCCGTACTTACGCCAGGTAGCTCTAATGTGGTAGAGTTTCCCGTATGGGGAGAACTCGCCACAGAGGGGGCGGACGTGAAGCGCATCAACCAATATGAGTTCTACGAACTTGGACAAGAACTCAGCGCAATCCATCTAATTTCGGATCAGCCTACGCTGAGCGAGGCATACTCGGCACTGATAGATGGAAAGCGCTGGATGGAGCGTCTTCTGTCTGGCAGTTGGATAGAGCTGGCGTTCTCTAAGCATGAGGCACAAGCAGTCCTGGCTCGTTTAAATCTGATCTTTTCAGAAAACTACCAAAACTCCGAAGGTAAATTCGACCTCACGAAGGATTGGAACGAGAAACTTCCGCCGTGGGCAATGAACTTCGTGAAAAGCGCATTAACAAAATTTGAGAATAACTTGGCGGCTGAATTACGCGAGGCTTCAACTTACTACGTCGTAGATCGCGGTATATATAATACGTCGAAGTTGGTTGAGTCTGCGGAGCATAAAATTCCCGGAGATCTCCGGAATCTTATGAATCCGATGGCTGTGAAGGATTTTCACGACGCTGGTCGTTGTCTGGCCTTCAATCTCCCGACCGCTTCAGGGCTGCATTCCGCTCGCGCGGTCGAGGGCGTACTAGTATCCGCTATGCCTAAAGCATGAGTCGTGATTCAAGGATGCATGGCGAGAAGCATCCCTGAAGCGACCCCGATCATCCTGACTGAAGAGGAGCGCGCCCGGCTGGAGGGCTTGGCGCGCTCG
>JAQGID010000421.1 GCA_028291405.1 Rhodospirillales bacterium
ACGACCTCACGGTCGAAGTGGCGACCCTTGAACAACTCCTCCATGCTCTTCAGCTTGCCCATCGCCGACCCTCCGCCAGTTCAGAATGCCAGCGTAGCCGATCGGATCGCCCATTTGCACCAGAGCCCCTTGGGCTTGGTCTGCCCTTGAAGCCCTTCGCAGTCGCGAGCTTGCTGCTCGAATCTGGGGCTGGTGGGGACAGGCGCGCCCCGCCGGGCATTGCGGTGAGCGACGCCGGCCCCGACCTGCTCGATTTCATCGTCCGACTTCTGCGGCTGCTGGACCGACCGGACGACATGCCGGTGCTTGGCCCCGCCGTCGAGCGGGAAATCCTGTGGCGGCTCATCAAGGGTGAACAAGGCGCGATGGTGCGCCAACTAGGCTTGGCCGACAGCCGGCTATCCCAGATCAGCCGCGCCGTTCGGTGGATCCGTGATCATCATGCCGAAATCCTGAGGATCGAGGATCTCGCACGCGTCGCGAACATGAGCGCGACGTCGTTCTTTCGGCACTTCCGGGCCGTCACCGCGTTGACGCCGATCCAGTACCAGAAGCAGGTCCGGCTGCGGGAAGCGCGGGCCAAGCTGCTGGCCAATCCGCGCGACGTGGCCGCGGTAGGCTACGCCGTCGGCTATGACAGTGCCTCCCAGTTCAGCCGCGAATATCGGAGGCTGTTCGGCGCGCCGCCTGGGCGAGATACCGCGCGGTTGCTGGGCGCATCGGTGAGCGCGAGCCAGACCTAACATCCTTGAAGCGATGGATGGCGCGACTACGCTGACACGCCCTAACCTGAATAAACGACTGCTCCCGGGTGTTCCCCGGCCGCCGGAAAACGACGGCAATGGGTGCTTCCCTCCGTGGCGTAAAAGAGACGCGTTTCTGGTTCGCGTTTTGCGCCATTTGCAACACCCATGCTCAATCGATGGTCCGCTCCGACAGGCTCATCAAACGTGTGACGGGCCGTATGTCCGGCCACGCGTACGCTGCACGATCGCCCGTGCCGAGCGCGAAGGCAGTGACTTAACTGGGGCAAAGGGTCGTTGAGGTTCCTCCAAAACGGCACGCGATTAGAGTTATCGCCGCACAGTGGGCGGTCAGGTCCCGCTGGCGCGCGCTGTCTGCAAGGCGGCGGTCCACCACAGCAGATCGTCGATCATCGCCTGGGCGGGAGCCTCCAACTCGGCCAATCCAGCATCGACGTCGCCGCCGGTGTAGTGAGCCCGCAGGGTGGCGACAGGGATGTGCACCGTATCTCGAATCGATCAACACATAGGCGGATCGGGAGATCATGGCTGGCCGGCCTCGTCCGGCCGCCACCGACGTCATGAGTCCGGCACTGCACCTTTCATGACGGCACCGGTGGGCGCCACGTCCTTCGGTAATCAGGCCGGGCAATATCGACCTGAATGCGAATCGACAGGAACAGGAGCATAAAGCGTTTACTTTATGCTCCTGGCGCATATCGAGGCAGCGACCTGCGGAAGGCTCGGCTTTCCCGGCGCCACATCGCGACGATCAGCATCACCCGATCGACGTTTCTGTCGTCGGAGCTCCGCATCTGCTTGAGCGCGGGCTGATCATGCGTTTGCCATCGCATTGAGTGCCGATAAGAACGCCGATTGGCACGGCGCTTGCTTGCTTTCTTGTCGCGCGGCCAGCGGCGTGACGTCCGGCTGCGCCGAAGGAGAAGGAGATAACGGATGAGCGATCGTTTCGAGGACCATTGCTGGCGGGACACCGTTCCGGCGGATGTGCTGGAGCTCTATCAGTATTACGCGCGCGAGATTTTCATCGGGCCGAAGCCGGCCTTGCTCGCGATCGACCTCTATGAAGTGGCCTACCAGGGCGGCGCCTTACCGGTGGCGGACGTCGCAAAGCTGTATCCCTCGTCCTGCGGCATCAATGCCTGGCGGGCGATCGAGCCGACGAAAAAGCTGTTCGCTGCCGCCCGCGCCGCCGGGCTGCCGGTGATCTACTCGACGTCGGACACGCGTCCGGACAGCAAGCCCGGCGCGATCCGTGCCACCAAGCGGCGCAATGCGAACCCGGCACCCGAACTCTTCGCCATCCGGCCGGAGTTCAAGCCGGAGGCCGGCGACATCGTCATCACCAAGCAGCGTGCGAGCGCCTTCTTCGGCACGCCGCTGATCGCCCATCTGACGCAGCTCGGCATCCAGACGTTGATCGTCGTCGGCGAAAGCACCTCGGGCTGCGTGCGGGCGAGCGCCGTCGACGGCTATTCGTACGGTTTCCACGTCGTGCTGGTCGAGGAGTGCTGCTTCGACCGCAGCGAGATCTCCCACAAGATCAATCTCTTCGACATGCACCACAAATATGCCGATGTCATGAAGCTGGACGAAGCGCTGGGCCACCTCGGGAGGCTGCGCCTCCAGGAAGCCGTCTGATGCAGCCATCTTCCTACGGTCCTTTCCCCTATTCGCCGATCACGCAGCGCCCGAAGCTCGATTGGCCGGGCGGCGCCCGCCTAGCCCTCTGGATCATTCCCAACGTCGAATACTTCTCGCTCGCCGAGAAAGTCCCGGCGGGCGCCGGCGGCAGCGGCAGTCCGGTCCCCGACGTTCCGGCATGGTCGGCGCGCGACTACGGCAACCGCGTCGGCATCTTCCGGATCATGGAGGTGCTCGACCGCTACGGCATCCGCGGCACCGTCGCCCTGAATAGCGACCTTTGCGCCGCGCATCCGGAGCTCATCGCCGAGATGACGGCGCGGCGTTGGGAGCTGATGGGTCACAACGAAAGCAACACCAGACGCTTGAACGAGGCGGCACCAGGCGAGGAGGAGGGCATCATCCGCCGGACGGTCGCGACGATCGCGGCGGCCAGCGGCACGGCGCCGCGCGGCTGGCTGAGCTCCGGCCTGCAGGAGACCTGGCACTCGCTCGGCTACCTCGCCGACGCCGGCATCCGCTATGTTTGCGATTGGACCAACGACGACCAGCCCTACGCGATGAGCCTCGACGGCGGCCGCTCCATCCTCAGCGTCCCGTACAGTCACGAGATCAACGACAAGCCGGCTTTCGAAAAGCACAATCGTACCGCCGACGAGTTCGAGACGATGATCCGCCGCCAGTTCGACGTGCTGTGGCGCGAGGGTGAGACGTCCGGTCGGGTGATGGCGATTGCCCTTCACCCCTACCTCACCGGCGTGCCGCATCGCATCGGCGCGCTCGACAAGGCCCTTTCCCATATCTGCAGCCATTCCGGCGTCTGGCTGGCGACCGGCGACGAGATCGCGACACACTATGCAGGCACCCGGGAGTCTACGGGCTCGGCGGCGGCCTGAGGCAGGAGACAAAGAATGTTGCGCATCCAAATTCGCGCCGCGGCGGCAGCGCTCTTCCTTGTCGCGATCGCGTCGGGCTCGTCGGCGCGTGCAGAGGAAACGATCACCGTCGGCACGGTCGGAACCGGATCGTCGCTCAACTGGCCGGTCTACATCGCGCAGGAGCAAGGCTTCTTCGCCAAGCAGGGATTGTCGGTCGATTACGTCGCCGCGCCGTCGAGCGCGGCCGTGCAGCAGCAAGTAGCCGCGGGCTCCGTCGATCTCGGCAGCGGCGGCCTCGTCGATCCCGTGCGCGCGATCGACAAGGGCGCACCGATCTCCATCTTTCGCATCGAGGCGACGGCGGCACCATACGCGCTCTTCGCCAAGCCGGAGATCAAATCCTACGGCCAGCTCGTCAAGAAAACGATCTCGATCGGCGGCATCAAGGATATCACCCGCATCTATCTGGAGCGGATGCTGGTGCCGAACGGCGTCAAGCCGGGCGACTACGACATGGTCTTTGCCGGCGCGACCTCCGCTCGTTTCGCGGCGCTGAGCAGCGGCTCGGTCGATGCCGCCATCCTGACCTCGCCGTTCAATTTCAAAGCGGAAACCGCGGGCTTCACGAAGCTCGGCACCACCGTCGACTACGTCCGGGATTTCCCGTTCTCCGGTTTCGCCGCGAATACCGCCTGGGCCAAGGCCCATAAGGAGGCGCTGGCCAAATTCCTCGTCGCCTATGCGGCCGGGGTCGATTGGTTCTACGATCCAGCTAACCGTCCCGCCGCCGTCGCCATCCTGATCAAGCGCACGGCGGCGCTGCCCGATGACGCGGACAAGACCTACGGGTTCTTTCAGGATCTCAAGATCTACGACGCCAAGGGTTCGGTCATCGACAGCGGACTCGGCAATCTTTTGAAGATCATGAAGGACCTCGGCGAGATCGACGGCTCGTCCGACGTCGCCCGCTTCTACGATCCCTCCATCGTCATGGCGCAATGACCATCCCCGTGACCACCAAAACTCCGACGATGCCGTTCGTGGCGAGGCGCACATCCGTCAGAGCGGGCATTCACGCCGCCTTCAAGGCCGTGACGCGTCGCTTCGGCTGGTCGACGATCTCGGTCCTGGGCGGCTTAGTCGTCTGGGAGCTGATCAGCCGCTACCTCGTTGCCTCGAAGCTTTTCCTCGCCGCCCCGACCCAGATCGCCGCGGCGCTGATCGAGCTCGCTCAGGGCGGCGAGCTGCAGAAGCATATCGCCATCAGCGCCCTGGAGTTCTTCTCCGGCTACGCCATCGCGGCGATTGCCGGGGTCGCGATCGGCATGGTCATGGTCGGATCGGCCGTCGGCAAGCAGATGCTGCAGCCGTGGATCTCGGGCATCTATGCGACGCCGACGGTGGCGCTCGCGCCGCTCTTTATCCTGTGGTGCGGCATCGGCGTCGCGTCCAAGATCATCGTCGTCGTCGTGCTCGTGATCTTTCCTGTCATCATCAATACGGAAGCGGGGCTGTTGACCACCAGCAAGGATCTCGTCGAAACCGTCCGCAGCTTCGGCGCGGATTCGCGGCAAGTCTTTCTCAAGGTATCGCTGCCGTCGGCCCTGCCGTTCATTTTCGCGGGGTTGAAGCTCGGCATCGGCCGCGGTCTGATCGGCGTCGTCGTGGCGGAATTGTTCGGGTCGCGCGCCGGGCTTGGCCAGCTCATCAGCCAGTCGGCGGAGACCTTCAACATGCCGGCGCTGTTTGCTGGGGTCGCCATTCTCGCCGCCGCAGGCATCGCGATGACGAGCGGCTTCACCTGGCTCGAGCGCCGCCTGCTTCCTTGGAAAGATTGACCATGACGGTGCCGCTTGCGAAACTCTCGGTCGCCGGCATGACCAAGAGCTTTCAGGATCTCGACGTGCTGCGCGACATCAGCGTCGACGTCGCGAAGGGCGAGTTCATCTCCATTGTCGGGCCGTCCGGCTGCGGCAAGACCACGTTCCTCCGCATCATCGGCGGCCTCGAAAAGGCGACCTCCGGCACGGCGCGGCTCGATGGGCGGGTCATCGACGGCCCGGGCTCCGATCGCGGCTTCGTCTTTCAGCACGATAATTTATTGCCCTGGCGGACGGTGTTCTCGAACGCCCAGATCGGTCCCGAGATCGGCGGCTACGTCAATGCCGAGCAAGCCAAGCGCACCCATTCGCTGCTCCGGTTGGTCGGACTCGACGGCTTCGCTGGCTTCTTTCCGCGCCACCTCTCCGGCGGCATGCGCCAGCGCGTCAATCTTGCCCGGGCCCTGGCCGTCGACCCCGATCTCCTGCTGATGGACGAGCCGTTTTCGGCGCTCGACGCGCAGACCCGCGAGATCATGCAGACCGAGCTGCTTCGCATCTGGGAGGAGGGGCGCAAGACGGCGCTTTTCGTCACCCACCAGATCGACGAAGCGGTGTACTTGTCGGACCGCGTTTTCGTGTTCGGCCGCCGCCCGGGCCGCATCAGCGAGATCGTCCCGATCGATCTACCGCGACCGCGGCCCTTGTCGGTCAAGCGCCGTCCGGAATTCGTCGCTTTGGTCGATCGTATCTGGCAGCTCATCGAGGAAGACGTTCGCGCGTCGGTGCTCGAGGAGCGAGGCTGATCGCGCTCGCTGCTCGGCTTGCCGACGGCGAGGGGCCTCGACCGACGCGCATCGTAGCCGCTATCACAGATTGTGCATCGCGTGGAATGCGAGCTCGGCGTCGTTCTGTTCGAGCGCAGCTCGCAAGGCATCGAGAAAGGCAGAGCCATGAAAGACTGGATGAAAATCATTCCCGAAGCGGAGCTTCAAACCTACGAGCGAGCCGGGTTTCAGACCGACCTCGCGGCCGGAGCACGCCCGGCGCTTGTCGTCGTTGACGTGACGTATGGGGGCGCGACGCTCGATGCGGCCATCGACGAATATCCAACGGCCTGCGGACCGGCGGCATGGGAGGCCATGCCGCGGATCGCGGGGCTGATCGACCTCTTCCGGCACAAGCGGCTGCCGATCGTCTATACGCGAAGCGACCTCGCCGGCACGCCCTTTGCCGGCAAGGCGACGAAGTCGAAGCGGACTGGCCCCGTTGCTCCGGGTTTCAACGACTTCCCGCCCGAGATCATGCCCCGCGAGGGCGAATGGATCCTGGAGAAGACGAAGGCCAGCGGCTCTTCCAGACGCCGCTGAGCACTTATCTCACCAGGCTTGGAACCGACATGGTCGTCGTCTGCGGCGTGTCGACGTCGGGCTGTGTCCGGGCAACCTCCGTCGATGCGTGGTCGCACGGCTTTACGACCTTCGTCGTCGATGATTGCTGCTTCGACCGATCGCACTTCGCACACTGCGCGAATCTCTTCGATCTCGATGCTAAATACGCTTCGGTGCTGTCGCTGCACGAGCTTCGAGAGCTGATGGACGGCCCGGCTCTGGCGCAGGCTTCCTGACTGCCGTCACCTGCTTTGCGAAACTCCGCTCCCTCGTCGACGTCAGAGGAGATCATGTCGTGAAAGATTTCGAGCCGGCGACATTGTTT
>JAQGID010000448.1 GCA_028291405.1 Rhodospirillales bacterium
TCGTCGACAGCCACATAGGCTATGGCGCGCCGCACAAGCAGGACACCAGCGCGGCGCACGGCGAGCCGCTGGGCGAGGACGAGGTCAAGGCGGCCAAGCGCTTCTACGGCTGGCCCGAAGATGCCAAATTCCTCGTTCCGGACGGGGTCTACGAGCATTTCCGCGACGGTGTCGGAAAGCGCGGCGGCGCGGCGCGGGAGGCTTGGGAGAGGCTGTTCGCGGCCTATCGCGAATCCTACCCCGATCTTGCAGACGCCATCGACCGCATGCAGCGCCGCGAGCTCCCGGAAGGCTGGGACGCCGATCTCCCGTCCTTTCAGCCGGATGAAAAGGGCATGGCCGGACGCGATGCCTCGGCGAAGGTGCTCAACGCCTTGGCGCAGCACTACCCCTGGCTGCTCGGCGGTGCCGCCGACCTCGCGCCCTCGACGAAGACGCATTTGAATTTCGAGGGTGCCGGCGATCTCTCGGCGACGCATCCCGGTGGCCGAAACCTGCATTTCGGCATTCGCGAGCACGCGATGGGCTCCATCGTCAACGGTCTGGCGCTCTCGAAGCTGCGCGCCTTCGGCGCGGGCTTCCTGATCTTCACCGACTACATGAAGCCGCCGATGCGCCTCGCGGCGCTGATGGAGCTGCCGACGATCTATGTCATGACCCATGATTCGATCGGCGTCGGCGAGGACGGGCCGACGCACCAGCCGGTCGAACAGCTGATCGGCCTGCGCGCGATTCCCGGGATGATCGTGCTGCGGCCCGCCGATGCCAACGAGGTCACGGAAGCGTGGCGCGTCATCGCCCGGCTGAAGCACCAGCCGGCCTGCCTCGTCCTCAGCCGGCAGGCGTTGCCGATCTTCGACCGGACGCGCTATGCCGCGGCATCGGGCCTCGCTCGTGGCGCCTATGTGCTCGCCGACCCGGCCGGTGGAGCGAAGCCCGAGGTCATCCTGATCGGCACCGGCAGCGAGGTACAGCTCTGCGTCGCGGCCTACGAGCAACTCGCGGCCGAAGGGATCGCCGCGCGCGTCGTCAGCATGCCGTCGTGGGAGCTGTTCGAGCAGCAGGACGCGGTCTATCGTGATGCCGTCCTGCCGCCCACGGTGACGGCGCGGGTGTCGGTCGAGCAGGCCTCGATGATGGGCTGGGATCACTATGTCGGCATGACGGGAGCCAAGATCGGCATGCACACCTTCGGTTCCTCGGCGCCCCTCAAGGACCTGCTGACGAAATTCGGCTTCACTGCGCCGGCAGTGCTTGCGGCGGCCAAGGATCAGATCAAGCGCAACAAGGAGAAGACCGTATGAATCCGCTGAAAGCCCTCGCCGATCTCGGTCAGGCCGCGTGGCTTGATTTCGTCGCCCGCGGCTTCATTGCGGAAGGCAAGCTGAAGCGTCTCGTCGTCGATGACGGCCTGACCGGCGTCACCTCGAATCCCGCGATCTTCGAGAAGGCGATCGGACACGGCGCCGATTACGAGTCGGCGATGAAGGCGGCGTTGGCCAAGGGCGATCGGAGCCCGGGGGATCTTTACGAGGTTCTGGCGATCGACGACATCCGCGCGGCCGCCGACGTGCTGCGCCCGGTCTACGACGCGCAATCCGGCCGCGACGGTTACGTCAGCCTCGAGGTCTCGCCCTATCTCGCGCTGCAGACCGACGCGACGATCGCCGAGGCCGAGAGGCTGTGGAAGGCAGTCGACCGCCCCAACCTCATGGTCAAAGTTCCGGGGACCTCCGCCGGACTTCCGGCGATCCGCCGGCTGATCGGCCAGGGCATCAACATCAACGTCACGCTTCTTTTCGCGCAATCGGTCTACCGTGACGTCGCCGAGGCCTATATCGCCGGTCTCGAGGATTTCGCGAAATCCGGCGGCGACGTCAGCCGCGTCGCCAGCGTCGCCAGCTTCTTCGTCAGCCGCATCGACGCCGTCGTCGACAAGCAGATCGACGAGCGCCTGAAGGCCAAGCCCGACGGCGAGCTGGCTGCGCTCAAGGGCAAGGTCGCGATCGCCAATGCCAAGCTCGCTTATCGCGATTCTACGCACCTGTTTGCCGGCAAGCGCTGGGAGGCGTTGCTCGCCAAGGGCGCAAGGCCGCAGCGCCTGCTATGGGCGAGCACCGGCACGAAAAATCCGGCGTATCGCGACGTGCTCTACGTCGAGGAGTTGATCGGCAAGGACACGGTCAACACCATGCCGCCGGCGACGATGGACGCCTTTCGCGACCACGGGAAGGCGCGCGCGACCATCCAGGAGGGGCTCGACGAGGCCGAGCACGTGCTGGATCGTCTCGCCAAGTCCGGCATCTCGCTGGACAAGATCACCACCGATCTCGTCGAGGACGGCGTGCGCCTCTTCGCCGACGCCGCCGACCAGTTGCTCGGGGCGGTGGCGCGCAAGCGCGCCGAACTGCTGGGGCCCCGGCTCAATGGTATGAGCGCGGCGCTGCCGCCGGAGCTCGATGGCGCCGTGAAGACGGCGCTCGAAGATTGGCGCAGCGACGGCAAGATCCGCCGCCTCTGGGCGCGCGACGCTTCGCTGTGGACCGGCCACGACGAGGCGAAGTGGCTCGACTGGCTCGACATCGTCGATGCGGAACGACACGGCGTCGCGGAGCTGCGCGACTTTGCCGCCGGCGTGTTGAAGGATGGTTTTACCCACGTGCTGCTGCTCGGCATGGGGGGCTCCAGCCTCGGCCCAGAGGTCTTCGCCGAGACCTTCGGCCGTCAGCCGGGCGCACCGGAGCTGCTCGTCCTCGATTCGACCGATCCGGCGCAGATCCGCACCTTCGAGGCGCGGATCGATCCCAAGAAGACGCTTTTCATCGTCGCCAGCAAGTCCGGCAGCACGCTCGAGCCGAACATCCTCAAGCAATATTTCTTCGCGCTTGCGACGGACGCAGTCGGCGCGGCGAAGGCGGGCCCGCATTTCGTCGCGATCACCGATCCCGGCTCGAAGATGCAGCAGGTCGCCGAGGCCGACCGCTTCCGCAAGATCTTCTTCGGCAAGCCGTCGATCGGCGGTCGCTATTCGGTGCTGTCGCGCTTCGGCCTCGTGCCGGCGGCGGCGATGGGACTCGACATCGGTCGCTTCCTCGACGCGACGGCGACGATGGTGCGGTCCTGCGGCGCCGACGTGCCGCCGGCCGAGAATCCCGGCGTTCAGCTCGGTGCGATCATGGGTGGCGCCGCGCTCGCGGGCCGCGACAAGGTGACGATCGTCGCCTCGCCTGGATTGCACGACCTCGGCGCCTGGCTGGAGCAGCTCATCGCCGAATCGACCGGCAAGCAGGGCAAAGGAATCATCCCGGTCGATCTCGAGCCGCTCGGTCCGCCTGCCGTCTACGGCAAGGACCGGCTCTTCGTCTATCTCCGCCTCGACACGGGGCCGGACGCGGCGCAGGACTCGGGCCTCGCGGCGCTGCAGGATGCGGGTCAACCGGTCGTGCGGATCGCCGTTCGGACGATCGCCGAGCTCGGCCAGGAGTTCTTCCGCTGGGAGATCGCGACCGCCGTCGCCGGCGCGCTGATCGGGATCAACCCGTTCGATCAGCCGGATGTCGAGGCAAGCAAGATCAAGACGCGTGAGCTGACCGACCGCTACGAGAAGGAGGGCAAGCTGCCGCCGGAGACGCCGTTCTTCGAGGGCGACGGGATCGCGCTCTTCTCCGATCCGCGCAACGTCGCGGCGCTCGATGCCGTCAGCAAGACGCCGTCGCTCGCCGGCTACCTCGCCGCACACCTCAGCCGCGTCGGGCCCGGCGATTACGTCGCGCTGCTCGCCTATATCGAGCGCAACAAACTGCACCAGGATGCGCTGCGCCGCATTCGGACGATGCTGCGCGACGGCAAGCGCGTCGCCACCTGCGTCGGCTTCGGTCCGCGCTTCCTGCACTCGACCGGGCAAGCCTACAAGGGCGGACCCAACAGCGGCGTCTTCCTGCAAATTACCTGCGAGGATGCGACCGATCTCCCGGTGCCCGGCCAGAGCTATACGTTCGGAATCGTCGAGGCGGCCCAGGCGCGCGGCGATTTCGAGGTCCTCGCCGAGCGCGGCCGGCGCGCCTTGCGCATCCATCTCGGAACGCATGTCGCGGCCGGTCTGACCCAGCTCGAGACCACGATACGGCAGATTCTCGCCTGAGACTTTCCCTTGCGGAGGATATGGCATGCAGCTCGGAATGATCGGTCTCGGCCGGATGGGCGGCAACATTGTCCGCCGGCTCATGCAGCACGGCCACGACTGCGTCGTCTTCGATCGTGACGCCAGCGCCGTCACGACGATCGTCGGCGAGGGCGCGCACGGCTCCGGCGGGCTGGAAGATCTCGTCAAGCAGCTGAAGCCGCCGCGCGCCGTCTGGGTCATGCTGCCGGCCGGCAAGATCACCGAGGCGACGGTCGAGCAGCTCGCGACGCTGCTCGACCGCGGCGACATCATCATCGACGGCGGCAACTCGTTCTGGCAGGACGACATCCGCCGCGGCGCCGCGCTCGCGCCTAAGGGAATCCACTACGTCGACGTCGGGACGAGCGGCGGCGTCTGGGGTCTCGAACGCGGCTACTGCATGATGATCGGGGGCGACAAGGCAATCGTCCAGCACCTCGATCCGATCTTCGCGGCGATGGCGCCCGGCATCGGCGACGTGGCGCGAACGCCGCGCCGCGAGGGTCGCGACCCCCGCGCCGAGCAGGGCTATATCCACGCCGGCCCGACCGGCGCCGGCCATTTCGTCAAGATGGTCCACAACGGCATCGAGTACGGGCTGATGCAGGCCTATGCCGAGGGCTTCGACATCCTGCGCAACGCGACGAGCGCTGCGCTGCCGGAGGCGCATCGCTTCGACCTCGACCTCGGCGACATCGCCGAGGTGTGGCGCCGCGGCAGCGTCGTCTCGTCGTGGCTGCTCGATCTCACCGCCGCCGCGCTCGCGGGCGACGAGCGCCTCGAAGCCTATTCCGGCTTCGTCGAGGATTCCGGCGAAGGACGCTGGACGATCAACGCCGCGATCGACGAAGCCGTCCCGGCGGAAGTCCTCTCGGCCGCGCTCTACGCGAGGTTCCGCTCGCGCCAGGAGCATACCTTCGCCGACAAGCTGCTGTCCGCGATGCGGATGGGCTTCGGCGGCCATGTCGAGCCCAAAGGAAAGGCATGATGGACACGCTCGTCTCCGAAAAGCCCGTCGCGGCGAGGCTGGCCGATCCGTGCACCCTAGTGATCTTCGGCGCAGCCGGCGATCTCACCAAGCGCCTTCTCATTCCCGCACTCTACAATCTCGTCAACGACGGTCTCCTCCCGGACGAATTCGCGGTGATCGGCGTGGCGCGCGCCGAGATGTCGGCGGAGGATCTTCGCCAGAATCTCGGCGACGCGCTGAAGCAGTTCGCCACCACCAAGGTGGCTGCGGCCAAGGCCAAGTGGTTGCTCAACAGGGTCGACTACGTGCAGGGCGATTTCGGCGATCCCGGCGCGTACCAACGGCTGAAGGAGCGTCTCGCGCGGAACGGCGGCAACCATCTTTTCTATCTCGCGACGCCGCCGGCGGCGTTCTCGCTCGTCATCGAAGGGCTCGGCGAGGCCGGGATGACGCGGGACGAGAAGAACGGTTGGCGCCGTCTCATCATCGAGAAGCCCTTCGGCACCGATCTCGCGTCGGCCAAGGAGCTGGATCGCGAACTGCTGCGGTATTTCGACGAGAAGCAGATCTTCCGCATCGATCACTATCTCGGCAAGGAGACGGTGCAGAACATCATGGTCATGCGGTTCGCGAACGGCCTCTTCGAGCCGATCTGGAACCGCGACCATATCGACCACGTCCAGATCACCGTCGCCGAGACCGTCAACGTCGAATCCCGCGGCGGCTTCTACGATGCGACGGGCGCCTTGCGCGACATGGTGCCGAACCACCTCTTCCAGCTTCTCGCGATGACCTCGATGGGGCCGCCGAACTGTTTCGGTGCCGACGCGGTGCGCTCGGAGAAGGCGAAGGTGCTCGACGCCGTCCGACGCATGACCCCCGCCGACGTCGCGAAGAACGTCGTGCGCGCGCAATACACGGACGGCATCGTCAATGGCAAACCGGTCGTGGCTTACCGCGAGGCGCCCGACGTCGCTCCGCACAGCACGGCCGAGACCTACGTGGCGATGCGCCTCATGATCGACAATTGGCGCTGGGCGGGCGTGCCCTTCTACCTGCGGACGGGCAAGGCCCTGGCGGTGCGCAAGAGCATCATCGCGATCAAGTTCCGCCAGCCGCCGATTGCCCTCTTCCGCGACGTGCCCGAAGCCATTCCCGCCGATAATTTCCTCGTCCTGCGGATCCAGCCGGATGAGGGCGTGACGCTCGAGTTCAATGCCAAGGTGCCCGGCGAGGACATGCGGATCGGTCATGTGCGGATGGATTTCCAGTATCGCGATTATTTTCGGGCGAGCCCGAGCACCGGCTACGAAACGCTGATCTACGATTGCATGATCGGCGATCAGACCCTGTTCCAACGCGCCGACAACGTCGAGGTCGGGTGGAGCGTCGTGCAGCCGATCCTCGATGCCTGGCGTCGCAACAAGGGCAAGGGGCTGGCATTCTACCAGGCCGGCAGCGAGGGGCCGGCGGAAGCCGACGCGCTGCTGGCGCGCGACGGCCGGGCGTGGCGGCCGCTCACATGATCCCGGCATCCTCGGACGTCGTCGAGATCCTCGATGACCACGCGGCGGTCGCCCGACGGGGCACCGATTGGCTGCTCGCGACAATCGCCGCCAATCCCGGACGGATCGCCGTCGCGCTTTCCGGCGGGTCGACGCCGAAGCTGCTCTACCAGCTTCTCGCGGCGCCGCCATTGCGCGACGCGGTGCCGTGGTCGCGCATCCATTGGTTCTGGGGCGACGAGCGCTTCGTGCCGCAGGATGATCCCAAGAGCAATTTCCGCATGGTGCGGGAGGCGATGCTGGCGGCGGCCCCGGTCCCCCCGGAAAACCTGCACCCGGTCCCGACGACCGGCGTGAGCCCGGACGAGGCCGCCGGAGCCTATGAGCGCGAGCTGCAAGCGTTCTACGGCGCCGCCACCCTCGACCCGTCGCGCCCCTTGTTCGACGCCATGCTGCTGGGCCTCGGTCCGGACGGCCATACTGCCTCGCTGTTCCCCGGCACCGCCGTCCTCGCAGAACGGGCGCGCTGGGCTGCGGCGGTGGTCGGGGCGCAGCCGGAGCCGCGCATTACTCTGACCTTCCCGGTCATCGACAGCAGCCGTGCCGTCGCTTTCCTCGTCTCCGGCGCGGAAAAGCGTCAGGCGCTGGCCGGCATCCGCCGGGGCGATCCGGCATTGCCGGCTTCGCGGGTCCGGCCGGTCGGGACCTTGACCTGGCTCGTCGATCGCGCGGCGGCAGGATGACCGAGCATGCCGCCACGTCGCGGGATGCGATGAAGCGGGCGGCCGCGCTCGCCGCCGTCGCCGAGGTCGAGGACGACATGGTCATCGGCCTCGGCAGCGGCTCGACCGCCGAGCTTGTGCTCGAGGCGCTCGCCGCCCGTGTCGCCGCCGGGCTGCGCGTCGCCGGCTTGCCGACGTCGGAGCGCACCGCCGCGTTGTCACGGCGCCTCGGGATCCCGCTCACCAGCTTCGCCGAGCACCGGAGCCTCGATCTCACGATCGACGGCGCCGATGCCGTGGAGGATGTCACGCTCAACCTCGTCAAGGGCCTCGGCGGAGCGCTGCTGCGCGAGAAGATCGTCGCCGCCGCGAGCCGCCGGATGGTGGTCGTCGTCGACGAGACGAAGCTCGTGCCTCGGCTCGGCGCGACACCCGTGCCGGTCGAAATCGTCGCCTTCGGCCACGAGGTGACGCTCGCCGCCCTCGCCGCGCTCGACGCGGCGCCGACGCTGCGGATGGCCGAAGGCGCGCCGTTCCGCACCGACGGCGGCAATTATATCGCCGATTGCGCCTTTGGCGAGCTGAGCGATCCCGCCGCGGCCGAGCGCCGGCTTGCATCGCTCGTCGGGGTCGTCGAAACCGGGCTGTTTCTCGGCATGGCCTCGCTCGTCCTCGTCGGGACGGCGACCGGCGTCAGGAGCCTCGCACCATGAAATCCCGCCGCGGCGCAAACGGCGCCTCGTCCTCGCCGGCGACGCTCGCCATCGACATCGGCGGCACCGGGCTCAAGGCATCGGTGCTCGGACCGGACGGGGCGATGATCGCCGATCGCGTCCGTCTCGATACGCCCCACCCGGCCTCGCCGGAGAACGTGCTGACGACGATCGTACAGCTGCTGGCCCAGCTGCCAGGCTTCGACCGGATTGCCGCAGGTTTTCCGGGTGTCGTGCGGCATGGGCAGGTACTGACCGCGCCGCATCTCGGAACCAAGCTGTGGCAGGGGTGCCCGCTCGCGACCGTGCTGCAGGAGCGGCTGGGTGCGCCGGCGCGCGTCCTCAACGACGCCGACGTGCATGGGTTCGGCGTCGTCGCCGGGTGCGGCCTCGAATGCGTCTTGACCCTCGGCACCGGCCTCGGCTCGGCGCTCTTCATCGAGGGCCGGCTGGCGCCGCATCTCGAGCTCAGCCAGCACCCGCTGCACAAGGGCAAGACCTACGACGAGTATCTCTGCGAGGCGGCGCTCGAGGCGAAGGGCGTCAAGACATGGAACCGCCGGGTCGCGCGGGCGATCGGCGTGGTGCGTAAGCTGATCAACTTCGACGTCCTCTATCTCGGCGGCGGCAATGCCGAGCACATCTCGCTCAAGCTTCCAGAGGACGTCCGAATCGTCTCCAACACGGCGGGCATCACCGGCGGCATTCATTTGTGGTATCCGGTGAACGACGCGCTCTTCGCGGGACCGCCGCCGGGGGCGCCGGGACCCGTCGGCAAGCCCATCACGCCGCGCACGACGCCGCGGCTGCCGGCGGCGACATGACCAAGGTCTCGCTCGTCCTCTCGGATGTCGACGGTACGCTGGTCACCACGGACAAGCGTCTGACCGATGCGAACCTCGCTGCCGTCCGGGAGCTCGCTGCCGCCGGTATTCCATTTACGATCAGCAGTAGCCGGCCGCCCTTCGGGCTGCGCGGCCTCGTCGAGAGATTGGCGTTGCAGCTGCCGTTCGGCGCCTTCAACGGCGGCGCGCTCGCCTTGCCGGACATGACGATGATCGAGCAGCATCTCATCCCGACGGATGCGGCGCAGCGCGCGCTCGCGCTGCTCGCCGCCCGCGGGATCGACGCCTGGCTCTTTGCCGGCAACGAGTGGCTGCTCCAGAATCCCACCGGCGCCTATGTCGATCACGAGGAGCGGACCTTGCAGGCGGGTCCGACGGTGGTTCCTAGCTACGAGCCTTATGTGCGGACGGCGGCGAAGATCGTCGGCGTAAGCGCCGATCACGCCGCTCTCGCAGCTTGCGAGACGGCGGCACGGGAGGCGTTGTCTCCGGCCGTCACGGTCAATCGCTCGCAGCCCTATTATCTCGACCTGACGCCGCCCGGCATCGACAAGGGCACGGTGGTGGAGGCGCTCTCGCGGCGTCTCGCCATTCCGCCCGAGGAGATCGTCACCCTCGGCGACATGGAGAACGACGTTCCGATGTTCCGCAAGAGCGGCTTCAGCATCGCCATGGGCAACGCGCCGCCGGAGGTCCAGGCGGCGGCGAGCGCGGTGACCGGGACCAACGATGCCGACGGCTTCGCGCAGGCGGTCGAGCGCATCATCCTGCCGCGGCATCGCGGCGAGGATCAGAGGCCGAGATAGGCCTCGCGAATGCGCGATTGCGCGAGCAGCGCCGCGGGCACGCCGGCGGCGACGATGCGGCCTTCCTCCAGCACATAGGCGCGGTCGGCGATCGCCAGCGCCAGCGCGACGTTCTGCTCGACGAGCAGGATGGCGATGCCCTGCGCGTGGATCGCGCGCACGACCTCGAACACCTCCTCGACGACCGAGGGCGCGAGGCCGAGCGACGGCTCGTCGAGCAGCAGGAGCCTCGGACGCGCCATCAAGGCGCGGCCGATCGCGACCATCTGCTGCTGGCCGCCGGACAAGGTGCCGGCCATCTGCTGGCGGCGCAGGCGCAGCATCGGGAACAGCGCATAGACGCGCTCGATTCCCTCGAGCTGCATCTGGCGGGCGCCGCGGCGATAGGCGCCGATCTCGAGGTTCTCCTGGACCGACATGCCGGCGAAAAGCCGGCGCCCCTCCGGCACGAGCGCGATGCCCTGGCCGCAGATGCGATGCGCCGCCACTGCTGCGAGATCCCCGCCGGCGAAGCGCAGCCGGCCGGCCTGCGGCCGCAGCAAGCCGGCAATGCAGTTGACCAGCGTGCTCTTGCCGGCGCCGTTCGGGCCGATCACCGCGACGATCTCGCCGGCGTCGATCGCGATCGAGATGTCGGTGATCGCCGGCGCGCCGCCGTAGCCGACCGACAGGTTCTGGGCTTCAAGAAGCATGCGCTTTGCCTAGGTAGACCTTGACGACCTCCGCCTCGCGCATCGTCTCGTGCGGCGTGCCGATTGCGATGACGGCGCCGTCGTTGAGCACGGCGACGCGGTCCGAGAGCGCGACGACCGCGCGCATGAGATGCTCGACGAAGACGATCGTCGTGCCGCCGGCGCGGATGTCGCGGATGAGATCGAGGGCAGCATCGATCTCGGTGTGATTCAGTCCCGACAACACCTCATCGAGCAGCAGGATGCGCGGCCGCGCCGCGAGAGCGCGCGCCAGCTCGAGGAATTTCCGCTCGTGAAGATTGAGTTGCCCCGGCAGCGCGTCGGCGCGGCGCGCGATGCCGGTGTAGCCCAGCCAATGCGCCGCCTCGGCATAGGCATCGGCGCGGCCGCGCGCCAGCGGCCCGAAACGCGCCGCGAGCGCGACGTTGTCGAGAACGCTCAACCGGTTGAAGGGCCGCGGGATCTGATAGGTACGGGCAATTCCGAGCCGCGCGATACCATGCGCCGGCAGCGCATCGATCCGCGCGCCGGCCAGCGCGATCGTGCCGCGGTCGAGACGATGGTGGCCGGTGACGACGTTGATCAGCGTCGACTTGCCGGAGCCGTTCGGTCCGACGAGGCCGAGGATCTCACCCTCGAGCACCGCAAGGTCGACGTCCTTCAAGGCCTGCACGCCGCCGAAGGTCTTGCAGATGCCGCGGCAGTCGAGGGCGACGACCGGCGTCGCGCCTTGCGCCGGACATTGCTTCGGGACGGCCGCGAGGCCGGGCGCCGGCGCGACGCGATCGGGCGCGCGTCGCAACGCGTGCCGCAGCCGGATCAGGCCCGGCATCACCCCGCCCGGCAGCAGCAGGACGACGACGATCAGCCCGAGGGCGATCCCGGCGCGGCCGAGCGAGGCTTCGGGACCGCTCGCGAAGCCGTAGAGCGCGCCGGTGACGATGGTCGCGCCGAGCGCCGGTCCCAGCCAATGTCTGGCGCCGCCGAGGATGCTCATCACCACGGGATACATCGTGACGGTGATCTCGAAGGTCTCGCCGACGGTGACGTAGCCGACGTAGATTGCGTGCACGCCGCCGGCAGCGCCGGCGATGCCGGCGGACAGCGCGAAGGCGGCGAGCTTGTAGCGGAAGGTCGGCACGCCCTTGACCTCGGCGACGTCCTCGTCGTCGTGGATCGCGAGCAGGCCGAGTCCGAGCCGCGAGCGGAAGATCCGCCATGCCGCCCAGAGCGACAGCGCCGCCATCGCGAGGCCGAGGAGATAGATCGTTCCCGTCGGCGAGCCGAAGACCTCGGGCAGATGCACGTTCATCAGATTGACGCCGGCGCCGCCGTCGATCGCGGTGTTCGAGATGATGGCGGCGATGACGAAGGTGACCGAGATCGTCAGCAGGGCGAAGAGCTCGCCGCGCAGCCGCTGCACGCGGAAGACGACGAAGCCGATGCCGCTGCCGAGCAGCGCCGCGACCCCGGCGGCGAGCGGCAGCGTCAACAGGAACGGCACGCCGAATTTCGTCGCCAGCGTCGCCGAGGTATAGAGGCCGGCGCCGAAGAACGCGGCATGGCCGAAGCTCCAGTATCCCGCGAAGCCGCTGAGGATCGTCCAGCTCGTCGCCATCGCGATCCAGAAGAAGACCATGTAGAGGAAAGAGACGTAGAAGGCCGGGACGTCGAGCGCCGGAAAGGCGACCAGCGCCGCTGCCGCGACGGCGAGTCCGGCGATCTCGAGCACGCGCTGTCGGGTCATATCCACCTCGGCCGGAACAGCAGCAGGGCGATGAGTAGCGAGAACGAGACGAGCGGCGCCCAGGCCGGATCGGCGACCGCCATCGTCATCGCCTCGCAGACCCCGATCAGGATGCCGCCGGCCAGGGCGCCGATCGGATTGCCCAGCCTGCCGATGATCACGACGGCGAAGACGACGCCGATCCAGGTCCAGATCTCCGACGGCGCGAGAGTCGCGATCAGCGCGATGAAGACACCGGCGATGCCGGCGTAGGCGGCGCAGATTCCCGACAGCAGGAACGAGAGGGCGCGATGGTTGATGCCGAAGGCCGTCGCGATCGGCGCATCCTCGGCGCAGGCGCGCAACGCCTTGCCGATCGTGGCGAAGCGCAGCCATGCCCAGGTCAGCACCGCGAGCAGCGCGGCGACGACGAAGGCGGCAAGGTTGAGCATCGGCACGTAGAGCGCGCCGACGACGAACGAGGCGCCGGCCAGCGCCGTCTCGTAGCGCCGGAAGTCGGCGGTCCAGATCGTCTGGATCGTCGATTCGACGATGACGGCGATGCCGAAAGTGATGAGCATTGAGCCCATCTCGGTAACGCGGAAGCGCATGAAGACCCAGTGCAGCGCGACGCCGTAGACGAAGAACGCCACGACGATGGCCACGCCGGCCCACCATGGTGCGATGGCGAATGCGGTCCCGAGATACCAGGTCAGATAGGCCGCGAGCAGGGCCATCGCGAAATGCCCGAGGTTGACCAGCCGCAACAACCCCCAGCTCAGGCTGAGGCCGAGCGCGAGCAGCCCGTAGAGCCCGCCGGCGAGGATGCCGCTGATCAGCGCCTGCTCGAGGAGGGTCAGATGCGGCAAGTCGTCACCCGCGCATCGCGCGTCTTCCGCCGCTCAGGGCGCTATCAGCCTGGCGCCCGGCGTCGCTTTCTCCGGCGGCCAGACGGCGACCCACCGCCCGTCCTGCACTTGGCGCAGCTGCTGGTAATCGGTGCGGCTGTTGTGCCATTTGCCGCCGAAATCGCGCTTGCCGAGGACGGTCTCCACCTCGTTCTTGTCGAGCCACTCGGCGAGCGCCTTGTCGTCGAGGCTCTTGGTCGCAGTGACCGCGGCGGTGAGGATCTGCCAGCCGGCATATTCGTTGCCCGCCTGCGAATCGGCGTGCGCGTAGGGCAGCCCGGCCTTTGCCGCGCGCTCGGCGAAGAGCCGGGCAAACTCGGCGCTGACCGGGTTCGCCGTATAGGGAAGCCCGTCCTCGAAACTGGTCAGCGACAGCGCGCCGTCGGCTGCCGGCAGAACCGCAAGCGGGCCGGAGGACGGGTAGAGGTAGAAATGCCGCGGCGGCTTGTAGCCGAGTTTTTCAAGCGCCTCGAGCAGTTGGTTGCCTTCGACGCCGAGGGCACCGACCCACAGCAGGTCGGCATTGGTATCCTTGACCCGCGCGGCGATGGCGCCGTAGTCGCGCGTGCCGAAATCGTATTCCAGGTACAGCACGGGCTCGACGCCGACCCGCTTGGCGACTTCCCGCGTTCCCTGCGCCATGTATTGCGCCGAAGGGAATTTGCTGGTGACGATAGCGATCGTCTTCGGCGGATGCGCCGTGCTGCCGTAGGCCTCGAACAGCTTGACCGGCAAGGTGTTCTGCGGCTCGGCGCCGCCGAGCGAGGCGGCGAAATGCCACTCGTAGGTGGCCTGCTCGGCGATCCCCAGCGTGTTCTGAATAAAAATCTTGTGATAGCGCTGCGCGACGCCCATCGACGCCAGGATCGCACCGGTGCCGTAAGGGCCGAGGATCAGATCGACCCTGTCGGAGGTGATCAGACGCTCGTAGAGCGTGCGCGCGACATCCGCCTTCGACTGGTCGTCGAGCAGCACGTATTCGACCGGGCGTCCGAGCAGCCCGCCCTTCTGGTTGAGCTGCTCGACGAAGATCTCGCTGACGATCTTGTGGGTGAGGCCGGTCTGGCCGAGCGGCCCGGTCAACGACAGCGTCTGGCCGATGCGGATCGGCTTGCCCGATGCCTGCTGCGCCACGGCACCGTCGGGCCATAGTCCGGTGAGACAGACGAGAACGGCGAAAACCAATCGGCGCGACTGCATTCGCAAGTCGATGCGCATCTGATCCTCCCTTCCGTCCGGCTTTTGGTCTGCTTGCCGCGCCGGTTGATGTCGCCGCCCTTTGCGGGCGTGCGAAGGCATCGTAGCGCAGATCGGCCGCGATGAGTAGCGGTGCCGTCGTCGGGCGCCCGTGGGTCGCCCGTGGGGCGTCGGCGGCCCGCTTTCGCTTGCATGGCAAAACCCCGCTGTCTAGGGTCGGGCCCAGTCGTTTTGTCGTTCGCGGAGGGATGCCAAGTGATTGTCGACGTGCACGCGCACTATGTGCCGACCGGGCTGCTCGAGTCCCTCAATGCCGAGCGGCGCCTCTTCCCCTCGGTCGAGGTGCAGGGCGACGCTGGCAGCATGCGCATGGCCTTCGCCGGCCAGCCGCCGACGCGGCCGGTCGCGCCCAAGCTCGCCGATCTCGGCCAGCGCAAGGAATGGCTGTCGGCGCAGGGCATCGACCGCCAGGTGGTCGGCGGTTGGCTTGACATTTTCGGCTACGAGCTGCCGCCTGCCGAGGGCGCCGACTGGTGCCGCTTCTCGAACGAGCACATGCTTAAGGGCGCTGCCGGGCTCGACTCCTTCGTGCCGCTCGCCTGCGTGCCGCTGCAGAGCGGCGAGCTCGCCGCGACGGTCCTCGAGGAGTCGCTCGGCAAGGGCTTCCACGGCGCGATGATCGGGACGCAGCCCAAGGGGATCAGCGGCGCGCTCGACGATCCCGACCTCAACCCGTTCTGGGAGGCAGCGTCGGCAGCGAAGGCGACGATCTTCGTCCATCCGATGTTCGGCTGCCCCGACGACCGGCTCAAGGATTTCGAGCTGATGAACGCGGTCGGCCGGATCTCCGATACGACGACGGCGATGGCGCGGCTGATGTTCTCCGGCCATTTCGAGCGCTATCCCGGGATCAATTTCGTGATCGCCCACGGCGGTGCCGCGCTGCCCTATGCGCTGGGAAGGCTGCGCCGCAACTACACGATAGGCGGCGGCAAGGTCGCCGACCCGATGGCCGCTTTCCAGGCGCTCTATTTCGACACCGTCGTCTTCGAGGCGCAGGCGCTGCGCTATCTCTGCGACGTTGCCGGCGCCGACAAGATCATGCTCGGCTCCGACCATCCCTTCCCGATCGGCGACCCGGCGCCGGTGCGCGTCGTCGACGAGACGCCGCTCAGTGCCGCCGAGCGTGCCGCGATCCTCGGCGATACCGCCGCGCGCCTCTTCCACATCGCCGACTGCGGCTGCGGCGCGGCGCACGGCTGAGGGGGACGCC
>JAQGID010000449.1 GCA_028291405.1 Rhodospirillales bacterium
TGGGAGCCGACGCAGTTCGCCGGCATCTCGATCAAGGTGCTTTACGAGGACAAGGCCAAGGGCGAGATGACCTGCTTACTCAAATGGGCGCCGGGTGCGACGCTGCCGATGCACAAGCATCCCGAGATAGAGCAGAGCTACGTCATCGAGGGGTCGTTCTCCGACCATGATGGCATCTGCCGCGCCGGCGAGTTCGTCTGGCGCCGCATCGGCTCGTTCCACGAGACCCGTTCGGCGGAAGGCGCGGTGATCCTGGCGATCTATCGCAAGCCGAACGTTTTCCAGAACAGCGCCGGTTACGCCCGCAAGGGCGCCTGAGGACTGTGCAAGCCGCGGCGAAGCTTCTAATCTAGGGTGCGCGCCGGGAAGGCGTGATCGCGACTCATCGCGGAGGGAATGTCATGGACGGAGCCGGGGAAAGCTTCATCGTTGGCGGCGTGCAGATGGCACGGCCGTTCCGCATCCGCCGACTCGGGCATTTCGGCGTCGATGTCCAGGATCCCGAGGTGGCGCGCGGCTTCTATGAGCGGCTGCTCGGCTTCCGCATCTCCGACCCGATCGATTTCGGGAGCCGCCTGCCGGAGGGCGAGCGCGGCAAGCATGGTCCCGGCGTCGGCTATTTCATGCGCCACGGCACCGATCACCATTCCTTCGTGATCTTCCCGCGCCGCGTTCGTCAGGTCATGCTGCCGCATGCCAAGGATCATCCCGAGGTGACGATCAACCAGATCACCTGGCAGGTCGGCAGCCTGCGCGAGGTCGTCGAGGGGCAGAAATTCCTCGCGAACCGCCATATCCCGATCGCGCGATCCGGCCGCGACACGCCCGGCTCGAACTGGCACGTCTATCCCATCGATACCGGCGGCATCGCCAACGAGCTCTACTACGGCATCGAGCAGGTCGGCTGGGACGGGTTCAGCAAGCCGAACGCGATGCACAAGATTCGCTACATGGAGGCGCCGGCCCTGCCTCACCGCTCCGAGCTCGCCGAGGTCAAGGACGGCTTCGCCGCCGGGGTCGATCCGCGCGAAGGCTGGAAGCAGGTGGAGCCGCTCGAGGAGAAATACGACGTCGGCGGCGTGCTGCTCGGCCGGCCCTTCAAGGTCGTCCGCGTCGGTCCGGTGCGGCTCTTCGTCGAGGACGTTGCCAAGGCGCTGGCCTTCTACCGCGATAATCTCGGCCTCCAGGTGACCGAGGAGGTCACCTGGAACGGCCATCGCTGCGTCTTCCTGCGCGTCAATACCGAGCATCACTCGCTGGCGCTCTATCCCACGGCGCTGCGCGCCGAGCTCGGCCTCAGCCCGCATACCTCGCTGTTTTCGTTCGGCATGCAGCTCGGCGACTACGGCCAGCTGCGCGACGCCATCTCCTTCCTCAAGGACGAGGGGGTCACGATCAAGTACCTGCCGCCCGAGCTCTTCCCCGGCATCGACTATTGCGCCTTCGCGCTCGATCCCGACGGTCATGCGATGCAGCTCTACTACGCGATGGAGCAGATCGGCTGGGACGGCAAGCCGCGCCCGGCGGCGCAACGCCGGCTCGTCGAAAACGCGAATTGGCCGGCGACCGTGCCGGCGACCAGCGATACCTTCGCCGGCGAGGCTTATCTCGGCCCGTGGAACTGAGTCCGCTTATTCCTGACGACCGTTCCTCCGTGAATCGTCATCCCGGCTTTCGCCGGGATGACGACGGTTTGTTTGCAACGCTGCGCATTCAGGCCGCCCGACGCGCACCATGAGCGACCACACTCCTCCGGCTCTCGATCCGGCGGCGCTGTCGCGGCGCCGCTTCGTCACCGCCGCCTGCATGATCGCGCAGTTCATGGCGGCGGTCGAAAGCACGATCGTCGCGACCGCGATGCCGACGATCGTCGCCCAGCTCGGCGGGTTCCGCTATTTCAGCTGGGTCTTCACCGCCTATCTGCTGACCCAAGCGGTGACGATCCCGATCTACGGGCGGCTCGCCGACATCTACGGGCGCAAGCGGGTCTTCTATGCCGGCGTCGGGCTCTTCCTGATCAGCTCGATCGCCTGCGGCTTCGCCTGGGGCATGCTGCCGCTGATCGTCTTCCGCACCCTGCAGGGACTGGGCGCTGGGGCCATCCAGCCGATCGCCTCGACGATCATCGGCGACATCTACACCCCGGCCGAGCGCGCCCGCATCCAGGGGCTGCTGTCGAGCGTCTGGGGCGTCGCAGCGATCATCGGCCCGGTACTCGGCGCCTTCATCGTCGAGCGTCTGCACTGGCCGCTGATCTTCTGGATCAACCTGCCGGTCGGCGCGATGGCCGTCATCATGCTGGCGGTCTTCCTCAAGGAACCGGTGCATCCGCGGCGTCGTCGGGTCGATTACCTCGGCGCCGCGCTGCTCATGGTCGGCGCCGGCGCGCCGATGGTGGTGCTGGTGCAAGGCCAGTCGCTCGATGCCTGGGTCATCGTCGGGCTGCTGGCGCTCGGCGCCGTGACTCTTGCCGCCCTAGTCGTCCTCGAGCTGCGGATACCCGATCCGATCGTGCCGTTCCGCCTGTGGCGGCACCGCGTCATCGCGATCGGCAATTACGGCAGTTTCGGCATCGGCATCATCATGATGGGGATCGCCGCCTATCTGACGACCTATGTCCAGGGCGTCATGGGACGCAGCCCGACGATCGCCGGGCTGGTCGTCTGCACCGAGCTCGGCATGTGGACCTTCGGCAGCATCGGCTCAGGCTATCTGATGCTGCGGACCTCTTATCGCTCGGCCGGCGCGGTCGGCGGGCTGCTGATCGTCGCCGGCTGCGCCATGCTGATCGCCATGACGCCGGACAGCGGCCCGCTCTGGGCGGCGGCGGCCGCCTCGATCATCGGCATCGGCATGGGGTTCTGCGTCACCGTCCACGTCGTCTCTCTGCAGGCCAGCGTCAGCTGGAGCGAGCGCGGCGCAGCGACCTCGCTGAACATGTTCATGCGCATCATCGGCCAGGCGATCGGTGCCGCGCTGTTCGGCGGCATCCTCAACCTCGGCATCGCCCGCTACCTGCCGGACGGCGCCGGCGCGGTCGACCGGCTGCTCGATCCGGCGACGCGCCATAGCCTCGATCCGGGCGTGCAGGCGGTGCTCACCCAGGCGATCGCCGGCGCGCTGCACGAGGTCTACCTGCTCGGCGGTCTCGTCGCGGTGGTCATCTTCGCCCTGACGCTCTTCCTGCCGGCCGGGATGAGCCCGACGCGGCCGGTGCGGGGGGCGGGGCCGGTCGGACGCGCACCGGTGCTCGGCGAAGCCGACGACTGACGAATTCGTCGGCCGTTATCGGCTGGGCTGTGTTTAACCTGGACCTGCGAAGATCGTCCAAGGATCGCCGTTGCCCCGAAATCGCGTCCTCCGCTACCTCCTCGAATTCCTCGGCGTCGTCGTGCTGCTCGTCGCCGCGGCCGTGGTCATCCTCGTCTCGATCGACCTGCGTCCCGTCATCGAGCGGACCGTCTCGCACAACCTCGACCGCCGCCTGACGATGGCGAGCCTCAAAATCGGCTGGCGCAATCCGCTGTCGGTCGAGGTCGGCGATCTGCGCCTCGCCAATGCGCCCTGGGGCAGCCAGCCCGACATGATCCACATCGCCAGCCTCACGGCGCGGGTCGATCTGTGGTCGCTGCTCCACGGGGTGATGCGTTTCGAGAGCCTGCGCGTCGAGAAGCCGGTCGTGCTCCTCGAGCGTAATAGCGAAGGAGTCGGGAACTGGCATTTCACGGATTCCAAGCCATCCGATTCCGGCGGGTTGGCGCTGGTCCCGAAGAACCGCCGACAGTTCCCGACGCTGATCGACCTGACGCTGAACGACGGCGCGCTGACCTACCGCGCGACGAGCAGCGACCTGCATTTCGCTTTCGACGAGCTGACGCTGCGCTCGCCGGGCAGCGACACGCCTGTCCGGCTGACCACCAAGGGCGCCTACAACGGGGTGCCGGTTACGCTGACCGGCGATACGCAATCCTACGACACGCTGCGCAATGCGGCCGTTCCCTACGGCACGGTGCTGAATTTGACCGTGCCACCGGGAAAGCTCGGCTTCGACGGGACCATGACCGAGCCGCTGGACTTCGAGGGCGTGAACGGTGCTCTGCGGATCGATGCGAGCGACCTCGGCGCCTTCCTGAAGATCTTCGGCGCCGAGATCGGCGACGGGCTGCCGCTCGCCCTTGCTGGGCACCTCGACAAGCAAGGCGATCACTGGCGGCTGTCCGACGCGGCGGGGCGGCTGGCGCGGGATGACGTCACTGGCACGCTGGAGATGCTGGAGGGCAAGCGCGGCCAACCCGACGACATCTCGCTCGCGCTCGACTTCAAGGACCTCGACCTGAAGGCGCTGCTCGACGCCGGTGGAGGCGGCAGCTCTGAGAAACCGGTTTCGATCCGGCTCGACGACAAGCCCGGTGCGATCGTCGCCGCGCGCATCGGCGCGAAGCAGGTGCGCTACGGCACCATGCGCGTCGCCGATGCCGCGATCGACGGGAAGGTCGGCGTCGGCGAGGTCGCGCTCAATTCGCTGTCCTTCACCGCCTTCGGCGGCCGGCTGGATGCCGCCGGCAAGGCACGTTCGGTCGCCAACGGCACGCGCATCACCGCCAACGCGGCTCTCTCCGGCGCCGACGCCGGTCAGCTCGGCAGCGCGATCGGCGCCGCGCCGGGCGACATCAGAGGACGGTTCGACGCCGGAGTTACCGTCGAGACGCAGGGCGCGATGCTGTCGGATGCGCTCGCCGCGAGCCGCGGCGACGCGGTACTGGCGATGACCGGCGGCCGCGTGACCCGCACCCTGGTCGAGAAGGCATCGACCGATCTGCGCGCGCTCTTCCGCAAGGGCGAGGGCTCGCTCCCGATCGCCTGCCTGCTGGGCGTTGTCATATTGCGCGACGGGGTCGCGACGATCTCGCCGCTGCGCCTGCGCACGCCGGACGCGACGCTGGTGGGCGGCGGGCAGGTCGACCTCGTGAAGCAGCGGGTCGATCTGACGATCAAGAGCCAGGGCGCGAAGAGCGTCTTCGCCCTCGGCGTGCCGCTGCACGTCACGGGCAGCTTCCAGAATCTCAAGGTCGTCCCGGCGCTCGGATCGTCGGCCACATGGCTGGACGCGCCGGAGCGCGACGAGCCTGCGCGTCATCTGGCGCCGGCGGTCCAGAAGCTCGCGACGGGCAATCCCTGCCTGCGCTGAACCCGAGGCTCGGTTCGGCCCAGGTCCCGATAGCAATTCCGGTTTTGCAAGCATCGCGCCCGACGAGCGGCTTCGGCGGCTCGGACGCGCTTGACACTTCTATTGCGGAAGGGTTAAAGTTCATTGGTAGGACGACGTACCATTAGTAGGACAATGGGGCGATGCGATACGCCCAGGAGGTTCCGCCGGTGACGTACAATCTCTTCCTGAAGCCGATCGACCCGACCACCAAAGGCGGCGAACTCACGATCGAACACCCCGCGACGGCGACGAACGTCGTCTGGCAGACGCGCCCTGCTCCCTTGACCGATGAAGAAAATGCGCTCGCCGACTCGCTGATGGCGATCTTCGTCAAGGGCGCCTGGGAGCTTTCCGACGTCGTCGCCGCGCTCAACGAGATGGGACCGCCGCCCGTCGCAGGCGGCGCCTGGACCGAAAAGAGCCTGGCCGCCACGCTGGCGCGGTTCGATCTCGAGGAGGGGAGATAGCGATGGCGACGAGCCCAACGCAGCGCGATCAGGTCGAGTCCTTGGTGAACTCCGGCCTGCGCAATCTCTGGTACCCGATCGCGCCGAGCTGGATGGTCGGAGCGGCGCCCTCGGGAATGACGCGGATCGGCGAGGACATCGTCGTCTGGCGCGATTCCTCGGGTGAGGTGCATGCGGTCGAGGACCGCTGCCCGCATCGCGGCGCCCGGCTGTCGCTCGGCTGGAACCTCGGGGATCGGATCTCCTGCTGGTACCACGGCGTCGAGGTCGCAACCGACGGGTCGGTAGCCCGCGTGCCGGCGCAGGTGAACTGCCCAATGGAGGGCAAGCGCCTGGTCAAGACTTATCCCTGCGTCGAGCGCAACAATGCGATCTTCGCCTGGTTCGGCGATGCCTTGCACCAGGAGCCGGCGCCCCTCGAATTGCCCGAGCAGCTGACCTCCGAGAGCTGGGGCGCGATCCTCTGCACGGCGCATTGGAAGTGCAACTACCGCTACGCCATCGAGAACGTGATGGATCCGATGCACGGCGCCTATCTGCATT
>JAQGID010000024.1 GCA_028291405.1 Rhodospirillales bacterium
GCCAGAGGAGGAAGTCATGTCGAAGTTCGTCATCCAGCCGCATTTCCGTCTGCACGAGTGGGTCGCCGAGGAGAAGGGCTATTTCGACCAGGCCGGGCTCGATTACGAGTTCCGCGAGGCGATGAGCTCGAAGAAGACCGGCGGCCATCAGCTCGGCGACAAGGTCGGCGCCTACCAGACCTTCGAGAAGGGCCGCGACAGCGACGTCAGCTGCGCCTGCCACTGGACCGTCAACGTCGCCGCCTCCTCCGGCCACGGCAAGCTCTTCGCCGACGCCTATTCGGTGTCGCCCTGCGCCATCTTCGTCGCGCCGGATTCCAAGGTGAAGTCGCCGAAGGACCTCGCCGGCGTGCCGATCTCGGTCGGCTATCAATCGGGCAGCCATTACGCGACCATCCAGGCGCTCGAGCGCTACATGCCGCAATCCGACATCAACCTGTCCTTCGCCGACGGGCTGCTGTTCTCGCGCCTGGAGATGCTGGTCGACGGCAAGGTGCCGGCGGCGGCGCTGTTCTCGGGCCCCTACTACTTCCTCGAGCAGCTCGGCTTCCGCAAGATCATCGACAGCACCTTCATGATGGCCTCGATGGTCACCGGCGATCCCGACATGGAGGACGTGAAGAAGTACTTCAGCGCCCTGCGCCGCGCCCAACGCGACATTGACCTCAGGCCGGAGCTCTACACCCACTATTACAAGAACGAGTTCCCGATCCGCTTCCACGACCAGATGGACACCGACCGCTGGGGCCCCGGCGAGCGCATCGTCTTCGAGCCCTATACCAAGGCAACCTTCGAGGAATCGCAGGCCTGGATCGCCGAGCACGGCATCTTTCCGGACGGCAACCTCGGCAGCGGCGATTACGCGAAGTCGATCGTGTCCTTCGCCGCGGAGTAGCGGCCGGCGGCCTCTCCCTCGCTCGTCTTACGCTGGCGAGGGAGAGGCTTCATTTCGAGCGGGCTCGCCACCAAACCTGGCCCGGCGTAATATTCCCAGCGGATTTTCTCCCCCTTTGAGGCGGAGGCCCGCATGGACCGTCGGCTCGCCGCGATCCTCGCCGCCGACGTGGTCGGCTATAGCCGTCTCATGGAGCGCGACGAGGCGGATACCTACGAACGCCTGCGGACGCACCGCGTGGATCTGTTCGAGCCGGAAATCGCCAGACACCACGGCCGGGTCTTCAAGCTGATGGGCGACGGCCTTCTCGCAGAGTTCGGCAGCGTGGTCGACGCCGTCGAATGCGCCTTTGCGATCCAGCGCGGCATGGCGGAGCGCAACGACAGCCTCCCATCCGGACAGCGCATGGACCTCCGCATCGAAATCAATCTCGGCGACGTCATCGTCGAGAGCGATGACTGCCATGGCGAGGGCGTCAATATTGCGGCGCGGCTGCAGCAACTCGCCAAGCCGGGCGGCATCGCCGTATCCGGCACGGTCCTCGACCACGTGAAGCACAAGCTGTCGCTCGACATCGAGAAGCTCGGCGCGCGGCACCTCAAGAACATTACGGAGCCGGTCGATGTCTATCTGCTGGCGCCCGAGACGGCAGCCGGCGGCGCGCGGGCGCCCCCATCGCCGCTGCCGCGCGGTCGGCGGCACGCGAGGGCGGCCGTCGCGGCGGCCGTGCTGCTTCTCGGCATCGGCGGCGCGGCAGCGTATCGGTATCTCAGTCCGGGCGAGGCGCAACCGGCGCATCGCTTGTCGATCGTCGTCTTGCCGCTGTCCAACCTCGGCAACGACCGCGAGGAGGGATATTTCGCCGAAGGCATCACCACCGACCTGACCGCCGATCTTTCCCGCATCGCCGGCAGCTTCGTGATCGCACCCAGCACCGCCCGGACTTACAAGGGCATGGAACCGGATCCGAAGCGGATCGGCCGGGAGCTCGGCGTGCGCTACATCCTCGACGGCAGCCTGCGCCGGACGGAGGATCGGGTCCGCATCAACGCCCAGCTGATCGATACCAGCACCGGCGCCGCAATCTGGTCGGATCGTTTCGACGGCGACTGGACGAGATCGACGCAGCTGCAGGACATCATCACCGGCCGGCTGGCCCGGCGACTCGATCTCGAGCTGACGAACGAGGAAAGCCGTCGCGGCGAAGCCGAGCGCCCGAACAGCCCGGACGCGGTCGACCTTGCGATGCGTGCATGGTCCGTGCTGAACCAGCCTTATTCGCGCGAGCAGCTGGCGCAGGCCCGCGCCCTCTTCGAAAGGGCTCTGAACATCGATCCCGATCTGCCGAAGGCGCTGGTCGGGCTGTCGCAGGTGATGGCGATGGAGGTCAACTATCGCTGGAGCGATACGCCGACTGAGCAGTTGCGGCGCGCCATCGACACTGTGACGCGGGTGCTGTCGGCATTGCCGGACGGCGCGACGGCGCATTTCGTCAAGGGCGAGATCCTGCGGGCGGGCGGAAGAGATTACGAGGCTGCGATCTCCGAGTATGACGCAGCGATCGCGATCAATCCCAGCCTCGCGCCGGCCTATGGCGCGCTCGGCGGCGCCAAGATCCGAGCCGGAAAGTCCCGGGAGGCGTTCGCACCGCTCGAGATGGCGATCAGCCTCAGCCCGCGCGACCCGCTGCTGAACATCTGGCTCTTCTACACCTGCCACGCGCATTCGCATCTCGGAGAGGACGAGCTGGCGATCGAATGGTGCCGTCGGTCGATCGCGGTCAAGCCCTTCTGGATCGCCTACGCCGACCTCGCTGCGGACTACGCGCGAACGGGACACGAGAGCGAGGCACGGACCGCCGTTACCGAGCTTGGCAAGCTCATGCCGGACTACACCGTCGCCCGCTGGTCCGAGGACGGCAACGGCTGGTCCGATAATCCCGTCTTCCTCGCCGAGTTCCGGAGAATCACCGAAGGCTTGCGCAAGGCCGGCCTGCCGGAGAGATGACCGCGGCGCGAGGCAGGGGCGGCAGCGGCGTCCGTTTCCTTGAGTTTTCCGGCCGCTCGTATACACAAGATGTCCCATGGCCAAGGACATCCCGATGCCACCGATCATCGCGCTGCGCCACGTCGACAAATGGTACGGCGACTTCCAGGTGCTGCGCGACATCAACCTCGAGGTCGAGCGCGGCCAGCGCGTCGTCGTCTGCGGCCCCTCGGGATCCGGCAAGTCGACGATGATCCGCTGCATCAACCGGCTGGAGGAGCACCAGCGCGGCGAGATCGTCGTCGATGGCATCGCGCTCACCTCCGACGTCAAGAAGATCGAGGCGATCCGCCGCGAGGTCGGCATGGTGTTCCAGCAGTTCAATCTCTTCCCGCATCTGACGGTGCTGGAGAATCTGACGCTGGCGCCGATCTGGGTGCGCAAGCAGCCGAAGCCGGAGGCCGAGGCGATGGCGATGGCGCTGCTCGAGCGCGTCCGCATCCCCGACCAGGCCGGCAAATATCCGGGTCAGCTCTCCGGCGGGCAGCAGCAGCGCGTTGCCATCGCCCGCGCCCTCTGCATGAAGCCGCAGATCATGCTCTTCGACGAACCGACCTCCGCGCTCGATCCCGAGATGATCAAGGAGGTGCTCGACGTCATGATCGAGCTGGCCGAAGACGGCATGACGATGATCTGCGTCACCCACGAGATGGGCTTCGCGCGGACGATCGCCGATACGATGATCTTCATGGACCGCGGTGAGATCGTCGAGAGCGCGCCACCAGAAGAATTCTTCGCCCAGCCGAAGAGCGAGCGCACCCGCCTGTTCCTCAGCCAGATCCTGTCGCACTGATTTCGCCGGACGCAGAACCATGATTTTCGACGCGCCAGTTCCCGATCACGTGCAGCTGATCCCGCCCTATGTCGCCGGTCGGCCGATCGCTTCGGTCGCGCGCGAGTTCGGCCTCGACGAGGCGACGATCGTCAAGCTCGCCTCGAACGAGAATCCACTCGGCATGAGCCCGCTGGCGCGGCGGGCGATCGCGGCGCTCGCCGAGGATCCCGCGCGCTATCCCGATCCCGACGGCTATGCGCTGAAGCAGGCGCTCGCCGCCAGGCTCGACGTGCCGGCCGACTACCTGACGCTCGGCGCCGGCTCGAGCGAGCTGCTGCTGGTGGCCGGCCACGGCTTCCTCGCGCCGGGACGCGCCGCGGTAATGGCGGAGCATTCCTTCATCGTCTATCTGCAGGCGGTGACCGCCGCCGGGGCGCGTCCGGTGGTCGTCCCGGCCGTCGACTACGGCCACGATCTCGATGCGATGCTCGCCGCCTGCACGGACGATGTGCATCTCGTCTTCATCGGCAATCCGAACAACCCGACCGGCACCTTCCTGCCCAAGCGGGCGCTGACCGAGTTCATCGCCAAGGTGCCCAAGCGCATCATGATCGTGCACGACGAGGCCTATGTCGAATATGCCGATCCCGAGCAGCGCGTCGACGCGATCGGCCTCGCGAAGCAGCATCCGAACCTCCTCGTCCTGCGCACCTTCTCGAAGATCTACGGCTTGGCCGGGCTGCGCGTCGGCTACGGCATCTCGCACCCGTCGGTGACGGCGGTGCTGAACCGCGTCCGCCCGACCTTCAACGTCAGCATCTACGCCCAGGCGGCGGCGCAGGCGGCGCTCGGCGACGACGATTTCCTCGCGAGCTCGTACCGGACCAATCGCGAGGGCATGACGATGATGACGGAGGCCTTCGCCAGGCTCGGCATCCCGACGATTCCCTCGCAAGGCAATTTCCTCGCCGCCAAGGTCGGCGATGCCGCCGCGATCAACCTTGCGCTCTTGAAGCGCGGCATCATCGTCCGGCCGATCGCCGACTACGGCATGCCGGAGTATCTGCGCGTCACGATCGGCACCGCGGCGGAGAACAGGACCTTCATCGATGCGATCACCGAGATCATGAGGTCGCGCCAGACTACATAGAGGAGGAGCCGATGCCGAACGCCGAGCAGATCCGTCAAGCCGAGACGCTGCGCCGCCTGCATCGTGCGCCGCCGCTCCTGCTGCTGCCGAACGCCTGGGACGGGGCGAGCGCCCGGATCGTCGAGGATGCCGGCTTCGCGGCGATCGCGACGACCAGCGGTGGCGTCGCCTGGTCGCTCGGCTATCGCGACGGCGAGACGGCGCCGTGGGAGGAGATCGTCGCGGCGACGGCCCGGATCGTCCGCGCCGTAGGCGTGCCGGTCACTGCCGACATCGAGGCGGGCTATGCGACGACGAGCGAGGCGCTGATGCGCCACGTCGCCGACATCGTCGAAGCCGGCGCCGTCGGCATCAATCTCGAGGACGGCATGCCCGAGGACGGGATGCGGGTGCGCTCGACGGCGGCCGCGGTCGAGCGCATCGCCGTCGCCCGCGAAACCGGACGCCGGCTGGGCGTGCCGATCGTCATCAACGCCCGCACCGATCTCTATCTGCGCAACGAAGGCGACGACGCCGCGCGTTTCGCCGAGACCGTCGCGCGCGGCAAGGCATATCTCGCCGCCGGCGCCGATTGCATCTTTCCGATCGGCCTCTCCGATCCCGCGGTGATCGGCGACTTCGTCGCGGCGGTCAAAGGACCGGTCAACGTCATGGGGCGCAAGGGCATGCCCGACGTCGCAATGCTCGAAAAGCTCGGCGTCGCGCGGGTCAGCACGGCGACCTTCCTGACGCTGGCGACGATGGGGCTGACGCGCCAACTCGTCGAAGGATTGCGCGACAGCCGCAGCTTCGACGGGCTCGGCGCGACGATGAGCTATCCCGACGCGCAGCGGTTGTTCAGCCGGTAGATCATTGAGTCCTCAAGATTCCGTCACGCCTCTTCCCGTCGCCTTCCCCGCGCACGCGGGGACCCATTCGTCCGGCAACTCGGTCTCGGAACAATGGGTCCCCGCGTTTGCGAGGGAAACGGACGAGGGTACATCGAATCCCGACACACGCCTGCCTGACGCCGTTGAGGACGATTAGCAATGGACGACAAGGGAAAAAAAACCCTCACCGCCAGACGTAATCCTCCGCGCGGAACGTATGCGTCATCGTCCAGTACTCGACGAGGCTCCAGGGCGAGGTCGCGAAGACGCGCCCCTTGCTGTTCTTGTACCAGCTGCTCGCGGTCGAGTTGGC
>JAQGID010000029.1 GCA_028291405.1 Rhodospirillales bacterium
CGGCAGTGGAAATCCGCGTACCGCATCGCATCACTTACGAGATCTCGGATGCGGCGCCGGTGGCGGATGTCATCGAATCGCTGCTTGGCGCGGAGGCGCTACTTCAAGAGATCGGGCCTTTGCTAGAGGGCTGTATTCCCGGGCCTCCATGTCGAGAAAATACAAGTTTCTGTAAGGTCGATTTCACAAGAAAGCCCTCTCAAGGAAATCTTTTGGGCCGCTCTCTTCATAACCTTTCAAAAGGATTTGGAGGCGGATGTGCCTAAGATTGTTGAGGATATTTTCGGCGTCCACGTACCGGACCAGTACGACACGATTGGAGCTTTATCCTCCAATCAAGCCGGAACAGATTTACACCCGACCGAAGATTAAAGGGGATGTGGTTATTGTCTCGAAGCGCACGCCAGAGGGGACCATGGAGCCGTACATGTTCCATCTTCTGAGAGTGGCGGACTAGGTATCTCCTAGATGCAGTGTGTGGCAGCCGATCGCCTCTAGGCACTGGACGAAGAATGCGGCCGTAAAGGTCCCTCGGTTGATCTTGTTCGTCACGTTCCGCTCGCTGTCGTGAACGCCGATCGCCTCCAGCTTTTCCGCTAGATCCCGGTAGCTCAGATGCCGCCGCTTCAATTCGGCCTTGAGCATCCCGACGACATGCTTGTTCCAATCCCGCTCGCCACTCATGCCACTCACCCGATTTAATGCGAAAAGCATCATATTCGGTTCTTTTGGCATTGACAATGGTTCGAGAAAGCATCAGATTTGGTTCACACGAACCGAATATGATGTTTTTGAACCATGTCGCAACATTTCCTCCTCTCAGCCGCAGCAAGGACGCTCTCGCTAGCGTCCGTTGCGCGCATGTCCGAGGAGGAGGCGCGCACGGCGTTCAAGCTGATCCGCTGGAGCGACAACGACGGCAAGCCCTACTGCCCCGAGTGCGGTTGCGTTGAGGTTTGCGCCTATGCGAGCCGCCCGATCTGGAAGTGCAAGGCTTGCAAGCACCAGTTCAGCGTGACGAGCGGGACGATCTTCGCGAACCGCAAGCTGCCGGTTCGGGACTACCTGCTTGCCATCGCCATCTTCGTGAACGGCGCCAAGGGCCATAGCGCCCTGCAACTCAGCCGCGATCTCGACGTCCAGTACAAGACGGCCTTCGTCCTCTCGCACAAGCTGCGCGAGGCCTTGGCGAGCCTGGACGACGGCGCCACGGTCAAGGGCGCGGTTGAGGTCGATGGCGCCTACTTCGGCGGCTACGTGAAGCCGGCGAACCACAAAGAGAACCGCCGCGATCGTCGCAAACTCGAGACGCAAACCGGCAAGCGCCGTGTCGTCGTCATCATGCGCGAGCGCAACGGCCGCACGCTCCCCTTCGTGTTCAAGTCCGAGGGCGCTTCAATCGCGACGATCCGCAACCGCGTAGAGATCGGCGCGACGGTCTATGCCGACGAAGCGTCGCATTGGAACGTGCTGCACGCAAAGTACCTCACGAAGCAAGTCGACCATTCCCGCTGCTACTCTGAGAACGGCGCGAACACCAACCAGGCCGAAAGCTTTTTCAGCCGCATCCGCCGTTCCGAGATCGGCATTCACCATCACATCGCCGGCCCGTACCTCGCCGCCTATGCGGCCGAGATGGCGTGGCGCGAAGACAACAAGCGGGCCAGCAACGGCGTCCAGTACCTCGCCGCTGCCGATGCCGCCGCGAAGCATCCTCAGTCGAAGATTTGGACCGGTTACTGGCAGCGCAGGAAGGCAGCATGACCCGAGCAAGCGACATTCCCGAGCTGCTGAATAAGCGAGCGCACCTCGCCGCAGAAATTCAGATTGTCGATCGCCGGCTTAGGTCGCTACGGGCCAATCTGGCGACCCTGGACGCGGCGATAATCGCATTCGCGGCTGGGCGCGCTGGCGTGCTTGCCACGCGAAGCCAAGACCTCTCGCGGACCATTCTCGACGTCCTGCGCGAAGCGTCGATGTCACTCTCGGCGGAAGAGATCGCGGAAAGGGTGGCCGTAAACCGCGGCCAGTTGGTCGATACGAAGCTGGTGCGAGATGTTCGCGCGACGCTGTTGCGGCGCCGGGATGGCTTGCTGGCGACGGATGACCGCGACGGCACTACGGTCTGGCGCATCGCTTAGGCGCCCTGCGGTCAATGCGCGGGCCGGGGCAGGTTTATCTGTGGGAAGTCGTATAGCAGCAGTCGCGATGGCAGCGGGATTTCCGATCGGCTCTGGTCCATGGAAGAGTGGCTGCGCTGATCGAGCGCAGCGTTAAAGCCGATTTGGACCGCTCGAAATCGCATCGCATTTTATGCAATGCCGGCGCTTCCGATGTGATTCGTTAATCGATTTCCCCACCTATATGGTGGGATTGCCCCCCTCGATGAGGGGGGTGACACGGCCTGAGAGGCAGTGTACGGTCGAAAAATTGGTTACAGATTGTCAAGAAACGCCCTTACTCAAGCCTCAGTTGAGAGGTCTATTGGAATTCGGGTGGCGTATGTGCGCCTAACCCAGCAGACCCAGGTTTGCCTTGGAGCTATGAGATGAGAAAGCAAGAGCTTACTTTCGATTTAGCGGGTGCCGAACGTCCAGACGGCACAATCTACTTCACGTGCAAAGCTCTACCCGGCTTCCACTTTATCGTTGCCGAGGGCGAGGACCCGTCAGAGACGATGCGCCCGGTGCTGATAGATTTCGTTGGCCGATATATGTCCGCCCGGCTTCAGAGGGGCGACTTGTCACTGAGGGAGTCGCCTCAGCGCCACGTCCGTCATCTCGAATTGGCCCTCGCTGTTTAGCAAGCGAACGCGACGAATCATGCCCCTCTCTGGAGATCATCCGCACTCAATCTTTAGGCCACTGGCACCAACAAAGGTGCCGGTGGCAGAGGGGCGGAGGCTTCTTCTAGCTGGGGGCTACGAGCAACAAGATGGCTCTAATAACGGCCGCGTGGAATTCTGGGTTGGGACCGACGGAATGCCGATCACCGTCCCCTATGCCGGACCACCCTTCAACGGACAGCATTTCGATGCTGAAGCCTTAGAGGCCATTCTAGGCATCTAAATACAAGCCCCGCTCCGCCGGGGCTTTTTGCTGCTCGTGGCATCACGTGGATACCACGAGTGCGATCGCTCCTAATACCGGAGGTCACCCGCGCCGATCGACTCCCGGAGCGGCGACATAACCATAGCGTTCGTCACTTCGCCGCCCTACTCTCAAAGGAAGAGACAGAAGGGGGTAAATATGAAGATCGTTGTCGTGCTGAGCCTGCTGGTACTGAGCAGCTGTTCCAGGGAGGCGGTAGCCGTGGTCCACAACCCCAAGACCGGGGAGACGGCGCAATGCCAGTACCTCGGCACGTTCCACGACGCCGTGGGTGCGTGCGTGGCGGCCTACGAGAAGCTGGGCTGGGAACAGGTGCGGTGAGCCTCACGATGCGCCAAATCGCCTTAGCCATAGCACTGACGGTCGCGCTGAGCGGCTGCACCGATGCGATAACGATGCGCAATAAGGCCACTGGCGAGGTGGCGACTTGCGGCCCTTACGAATCCAACAATCGTAACGCCCTGCGCGAAGCTCAATGCATCAGCGATTACCAGCGCCAAGGCTACGAGCGCGCGCCTCACTGAGCCAGGGTGTGACTGCTACCTAATACCGTAATTCACCTGCATCCCCAGACTTCAGCCGCAAGATCTGGTAGGGTCGGACCAGCGCGCCTTCGTCCCATCTTCTGCCGGGAGTGCCTGCCATGCCCCACCGTATCTTCCTCGTCCACGTGAACCCACCTGCCATGCCGCCGGTCCTCGAGGCGATGCGGCAGGGCTGGCCCGAGGCGCTGGTCTTCAACCTGCTCGACGAATCGCTCTACGCCGAGCTCGATGCCGAGGGGACAATCACGCCGGAGATCATCCGCCGCATCCGGCTGCTGCTCGAGTATTGCGTCGCGGCGCGGGCCGACGGGGCGATCTTCTCGGGCTCGACCTTCGGCCCGGCGGTCGAGGCGGCGCGGCAGGGCTTGCTGATCCCGATACTCAAGGCGGACGAGGCGATGGTCGCGGCGGCGGTCGAATGCGGCGAGCGGATCGCCGTGCTGGGCGCGACCGAGCGCTCGATCGCGGTCGTCTCGCGCGGCATTGCGGCGGCCGCCGCAGCGGCAGGACGGCGGATCACGATCACGCCGCATTGGGTCGCGGGCGCGACAGCAGCCATGGCATCGGGGAGGCGCGACGAGCACGACCGGCTCGTCGCCGCAGCCGTCGATCGCGCCACCGGCTGTGATGCGCTGGTGGTCAGTCAGATCTCGATGATCCCGGCGGTGTTCGCGGTGCCGCCACTGCCCGGCCGGACCATCCTGACGAGCGCCAATACGGCGGTCGCCCGGCTCCGCGCCCTGGTCACTTCCAGCGCATCTCCTGGAGGTTGATGCCGTAGACGTTGACGGCGCCCTGGGCCACGACGAGGTCTTGGCTGTGGATATAGACGTCTGGCCGGTTCGAGATCGGCAGGACGTAGCTCATCTCGGTGACGCGGTCGAAGATCTGGCGATAGATCGTCTTGCGCTGTCCGGGGTCGAGCGTCGTCACGCCCTCCTTGGCGAGCTTGAGGATCAGCGGGTCGCGCCAGAAGTCGCGGGCGGCGCCGTCGAAATAGAAATCGACGGTGGCGGAGACGTCGGGCAGGCCGGCGAGCGTCCATTGCCCGACCAGCGACTGGATCTTGCCGTCGCGCTGCTTCTGGCGATAGGCGCCGAAGGTCGATTTGTCGACCACGGCGCGGATGCCGATCTTGCGCAGCTCGCCGGCGAGCGCCTCGGCGACGATGTAGGAGCCGGGGATGGCGGTCAGCTCCATGTCGAACCCGTCGGGATAGCCGGCCTCGGCGAGGAGGCGCTTGGCGGCGGTGGGGTCGTAGGGCAGCGGCTTCAGCGAATAGTCGCAGCCGATCTGGTTCGGCAGGCAGAGTGCGTCGAGCGGTTTCACGACGCTGCCGCCGGGCAGCACGCTGGGACCGAGGAGGTCGCGGTTGACCGCGCGCACGACCGCCTGCCGCACCGCGAGCTTGCTCAGCGCCGCGTTGCCCGAGCGGTTGATCGCATCCATCGTCATGTAGTGGAAGCTGAGCCCCTGGCTGGCGGTGACGGCGAGACCCGGCAATTGCGCCATCATCTCGGCCTGGTCCTTCGACGAGGTGCGGATCAGCTCCAGCCCGCCCGTCGCGAGCTGTGCCACCTGGGTCTGCTCGTCGGGCATGGGCAGGGCGACGACATGGCCGACCGTCGCCGCCGGCTTGCACGGGCTGCCCTGCGGATAGGTGGCAGCCCGCGTCAGCTCGATGCCCTTGCCGGCGTCCATCGCGGCGACGCGGTAGGGGCCGGTGCCAACCGGCGTCTTGCGGCCGAACTCGGTCTTGTCGGCAAGCGCGCCGTGCAGCTTGCCCGGCAGGATCGGCGCCGAGATCGCCAGGCGGATCAGCGCCAGCGGCGTCGGCTGCTTGGCGACGACGCGGATGGTTCGATCGTCGATCTTCTCGGCATGGTCGAGCCAGGCGAGATCGTCAGCGGCATAGCGCAGCTTATTGCCGGGATCGATCGCCCAGCTCAGCGTATAGACGACGTCGTCGGCGGTGAATTTGGTGCCGTCGTGGAAGACGACGTCGTCGCGCAGGGTAAGTTCCAGCGTGCGATCGTCGACCTGCCGCCACGACGTCGCGAGCAGCGGCTTGAAGCCGCGCGTATCGCGGTCGTAGCAGAGGAGGTTGTCGAAGACCGCGGCGGTCGTCAGCCGCGTCTCGGGCTTGGGATCCTCGTATTCGAGAATGGTTGCGATCGGGTCGATGAAGGCTATGCGGACGGTGTCCTTGGCTTTCTGCGCCTGCGCCGGGAGGGCGACGAGCAAGGCCAGGGCGGCTGCCGGTAGAAGACGCATTCCGTCACACTCCCTGAGGGTTTTCCCCAGCGAGTAGCACTCCTGGTGGGGGGACGCAAACCCGCAGATCCTCGGCTCAGGTCGAGGTCGAGCCCGAGCGCAGCAAGGCGGGGATGGAGCGGTCATTCGCCATCGCCGGGATCTCGGGCTGGAAGATCATGATGTTGCTGCGGGCGGCGAGGGCGTGTTCGCGCATCAGCGACTCGGCGCGGGCGCCCTGGCGTAGCTTCAGCGCCTCGACGATGCTGCAATGTTGCAGATGGGCGTGCAGCAGCACCTCGCGGTGGCGGGCGAGCAGGGCGCCGTCGTCCGTGCCGCCGCCAAGCAGGGCGCGCGCTGAGGCGAAGGGCAGCTTGTCGTTGAGCGCCAGGGCGCTGATCAGCGCCTGGTTGCCGCAGGAAGCGATCAGCGCGTCGTGGAAGCGGCCGTTCATCTCGGACCAACCGGTGTCCTCGCCGCCGTCGCGATGCGCCCGCCGGACGATCGCCTCGCCTTCGGCGAGACAGGCATCGAGCTCGCGGAGCAGCGCGACGCCGGGCCCGTTCTCGGCGACCAGGCGGGCCGCCATGCCCTCGAGCGCGCCGCGCAGCTCGATCGCATCCATGATGTCCTTGAGCGTGAAGGCGCGCACGAGATAGCCGCGCGCCCCGGCCGGCACCAAGAGGCCCTCCTGGGCGAGCGTCGCCAGCGCCTGGCGGACCGGCGTCCGCGACACGCCGAGCCGCTCGGCGAGCGCGACCTCGGTGACCCGCTGCCCGGGCGCGAGCTCGCCCCCGAGCACGAGCTCGCGAACCCTCAGGATGATGCTTTCACTCTGCGCCACGCCGTTTCCCCCGGAGACCGGCGAATCATGCGCGCCGGCTGCACCTCCGGCAAGAGCGGCGGCACTCAATGTGTACCAATGTTTTATGAATGTATCCCATAGTGGCCGTAAAGAGCCGATTTCGCGCGATCTTCTGCCGTATATCGGAAATAATGTATACATCAAGGTTGACTCCTGCCGTCAATGGATCCAGTTTGAGATGCTCATTGTCTGGGAGGACACCGATGTTCATGCAAAATGCCTGGTACGTAGCCGCCTGGGATCGCGAGATCGGCCGGACGCCGCTGGCGCGCCGCATCTGCGATCGGCCGATGGTGTTCTACCGCCGCGAGGACGGCACGCCCGTCGCACTCGAGGATATGTGCTGCCACCGCCAGCTGCCGCTGTCGCATGGCAAGCTCGACGGCGACCGGATGGTCTGCGGCTATCACGGCCTCACCTTCGACAGCACCGGCAAATGCGTCGATGTGCCGAGCCAGGACACCGTGCCGCCGTCGGCCCGCGTTCGCGCCTTCCCGCTGATCGAGCGTCACCGCTTCGTCTGGGTCTGGGTCGGCGACGAGGCGCTCGCCGATCCCGACCTCGTCCCCGACATCCACTGGAATGACGACCCGGCCTGGGCCGGCAATGGCGAGGTCATGCTCGCCCAGTGCGATTATCGCCTTCTGGTCGACAACCTCCTCGACCTGTCGCACGAGACCTATGTGCATCCGACGAGCATCGGCGACGCGCGGCTGCCCTCGGCGCCGATCGTCACCAAGACCGACGGCGACCAGGTCACCGTATCGCGCTGGGTCTACGACCACGAGCCGGCGCCGTTCTGGAGCGGGCTGATGAAGCACTCGCGTGGCTACACCGGGAATTGCGACCGCTGGCAGATCGCCAGCTTCGTCGCGCCGAGCAACGTCGTCATCGACGTCGGCGTCGCCGAGACCGGCACGGGCGCCGACAAGGGCGACCGCAGCAAGGGCGTCACCGCAATGGTGATCAACTGCATGACCCCGGCGGGCAAGGATTCCTGCTGGTACTTCTGGGCCAATGCCCGCAGCTTCTCGATCGACGACGAGCAGTTGACCCGCGACATCGTCGTCAACACTGCCAAGATCTTCGCCGAGGACAAGGTGATCGTCGAGGCGCAGCAGCGCCGGATTTCGGAGTTCCCCGACCACAAGACGGTCAGCATCAACCTGGATGTCGCCGCCGTGCGCGTCCGCCGCATGATCGAAGCGGCCTCGCGCAGCGCCAAACAGTCGACCGCCGCCTAGGGCGCCGCCGTGCCGAAGGTCTCCCGCAGATGCGCGAGGAACGCCTGGACGCGGGCGAGGTGGAGTCGCGTCTCCGGCACGAAGGCCTTCAAGGACAGATCCGGCAGCCGGTAGCCCGGCAGCACCGGCACGAGCCGCCCGTCGCGGAGATCGTCCTGGACGGTCGGCTCGGAAGCGACGCCGATGCCGGCGCCCTCGCGGATCATCGCGATAACGACGCGGCTGTCGTTCGAGGTCACCGCGGCGCGGATCGCGACGCTCGTCGGACCCTTGGCGCCGGCGAAGGTCCAGACCGACCCGGCCGGGGCGAAGGCGATGCATAAGTGATGCGCCAGGTCGCGGGGATGCGTCGGCGCGCCGTGCTTCGCGAGATAGGCGGGCGCGGCGCAGGCGATGCGTGGGTAGGAGCGGAAGATCTCCTCGGTGACGCGGTCGTAGGTCGCCGAGAGCACCGCCAGCGAGACGTCGAATCCCTCCTCGACCGGGTTCACTGATCGGTCGAGGACGACGAGCTCCAGCGTCACGCCGGGGTGCGCCTGCCGGAAGGCGGCGAGGGTGGGCGCCAGGAAGACCGTCGTCAGCGCCGCCGGCGCCGAGATTCGCAGATTGCCCTCGACCGCCCCGGGCTGCTCCGCGCCCGAGGCGCGTAGTTCCTCATAGTCGCGCACCAGGCGCTGGATCGTCGCCAGCTGGCGCTCGCCCGCCTCGGTCAGATGGACGCTGCGCGTCGTGCGCTTGAGCAGCGGCGCATGCAGCTGCCATTCGAGCTGGCTGACGCGCTTGGTGACGACCGAGGGCGCGACCCCCAGCCGCCGCGCCGCGTCGACGAAGCTGTGGGTCTGCGACACCATCAGGAATGCCTTCATGTTCTCGATGCTGTCCACGATCGATCATTCCCGAAATGCGAATAGTCTGCACACGAAATCGCGCTTTATTCGGAAATTTAGGAGGAATAAAGTCATCTTCAATCAACAGCAAAATGCCTGGTCGGCCCCGTGCCGCCGGCCCAACTGGGAAAAAACTCATATGCTGAACGTTCCGATCTCGACAGCGACGAACCGCGTGCGGCGCGATCGCGCCGCGCCGACGCAGATCGTCGAGGCCGACATCTGCGTCGTCGGCGCCGGCATCTCCGGCATCTCCGCCGCGATCGAGGCGGCGCGGCTGGGCCGCAAGGTGATTCTCGTCGACGGGCTGCCGGCACTCGGTGGCCAGGCGGTGCATTCGATCATCGGCACCTTCTGCGGCCTCTTCGCGAACGGCACGCACGGCAAGCAATTCACCTTCGGCATCGCCGACGACATCCTCCGCGACCTCGGGGCCCAGGATGCGCTGCACTATCGCCGTGGGCCCATGACGACCGTCGTGATGTACGACGAGGTCGCGCTCGGCCGCTGGATCGAGAAGACGGTCCTCGAGGCCGGCGTCACCGTCCTCGTCGGGGCGATCCTGCGGTCGGTTGAGATGGATGGACGGAAGATCAAGTCGATCGAATTGGCGAACCGCTACGGCGACGTCGTGGTCAAGGCGACCGGCTTCGTGGATGCGACCGGCGACGCGGCGCTCGCCTGGCAGGCTGGGCTTGAGTGCCAGGAGCCGGAAGGCCCGAATTATGGCTCGCAGATGATGGTCATCGAGGGGATTGACGAGAGCCGCTACCCGACGCGTGATGAAATGTCGGCCCGCCTCGCCGAGAAGGCCGAGAGTTACGGGCTGGTTCGTCACGACGGTTTCGCCTTCGCCTTTCCCGGCCGCGGCATCGCCCTGGTCAACATGAACCACGTCGAGACGCCCCTCGAGCCATTGGCCGCCTCGGCGCGCGGCATCGAGGGCAAGATCCAGGCCGACCGCTCGCTGACCCTGCTCAAGGCCGAATACCCCGAGGCATTCGGCAATGCCCGCGTCCGCGCCTACGGCTTTCCCGGCATCCGGCAGACGCGCTGGATCGTCGGCACGCAACATCTCACGGTCGACGAAATCCGCGCCGGCACCGAGTTCCCCGACGCCATCGCCCGCACGGCCTGGCCGATCGAGCAGCACCACAACGCCGCCGGCTACGTCTGGGAGCCTTTCGCCGAGGATCACGTCCACTACGTGCCGTTCGGCAGCCTGACGCCGGCCGATGCCGACAATGTCGTCGCCGCCGGCCGCTGCATCGATGCCGACGGGGCAGCGCTGTCGAGCGTCCGCGTCATGGGCCCGTGCATCGCGATGGGTGCCGCTGCGGCGCATGCCCTCGACCTCGCGGGCAGCGGCAGCGTCCATCAGATCGACATCGCCGCACTGCGCCGGCGCCTCGCCGCCAACGTTGGTCTGGCGGACTAACGACGAGCAGCCGATCGACGAAACGCCGGAACGGCGCGGCGCACATCCGGGAGGAAACAACAATGGCAGATGCAACGACCATCGACGTATCGGAAGTCATCGAGCGGCAAAAGCTGAGCGGCTTCCTTGTCGGGCTGGTCACGATCTCGTGGATCATCACGTTCTTCGACGGTTTCGACATGAACGTGATCGGTTATGCCGCGCCATATCTCTCCACCGCCT
>JAQGID010000048.1 GCA_028291405.1 Rhodospirillales bacterium
GGCGTTCCCGCCCTCCTGGCGGCACTGGCGCCCGTCCCAGCATGATCCAATCATCGCCAACAAAGCACCGATCCTTTCCACCGCCCCCTCTCTGGCCGGACTTCTCACACGGCCTGCTTCGCGGGGATCCATTGTCCCGACATCGCGTTGCCGGACGAATGGGTCCCCGCTTTCGCGAGGAAGACGACGAGGTGGGTGGCGAGGAATAGCCCGATAAAACCGGCGCAGTTGGACCTTGCCATGTCCAGCCTCACCCTGCCTCGCTCTCCAGATCCAGCGGCACCGCGACCTCGCCGCGTTGCCAGAGATCGGGGATGCGGTCGCAGTAGATCTCGATCGGGTTGCCGTCGGGATCGTGGATATAGATGCTCTTGGTGATGCCGTGGTCGGTCGTGCGCTCGATCGGCACCTTGAGCGCCTTGAGCTCCCGATAGGCGGCGCGGAGATGCGCCTCGTCGCGCAGCCGGAAGGCGACGTGGAAGAGGCCGACGGCGTCGGGCGACGGGTTGGGCGCGTCCTTGGCGATTTCCAGGATCGCAATGTCGTGGTGGTCGCGTCCGCTCGAGAAGAAGGTCATCCTGGGTTGCTCCTTCATCAGCTTGAACCCCATCACCTCGGTATAGAATTTCGTCGAGCGCTCGAGGTTGCGGACCTTGAGGACGACGTGGCCGATGCGGTCTGGCGCGATCATGCAGTTGCTCCATTGCCGAGCGGCCAGGGACGCCGCCACGCGATTCCGGCGAGATCGCCGACCGGTTCGACCGCGGTGTCGAAACGCATCGTCATACGGCTCTCCCCTTGATAGGGCGGCCACGGCGGAATGCCGTCGTGGCCGGGATTGCCGGTGCGGACGAATGCGATCCACGCTTTGTGCATCGCGCCGGACAGGGCAGCGAGTTCTTCGGGGTCGGCGCCGGCGAGCATCGCGGCGTCCGGCCATTCGGCGAAATTAGCGAAGACGAAGGGCAGTTCGCCGCAATGGCAGGCGCCGATCCGCCTCGTCGGCGACTGCCAGTCGAAGCGGTAGAGGTAGGCGGGATGACCGAGTCGCGCGCGCGCCTCGGCGAGAATGATGCTGCCACGGTGGTAGGTTGCGTCGGTTGCGAGCAGCGTCAGCAGGCGGTCCGGCCTCGCGCCCGGCCAGGCGCGGCGGTACTCGGCAAGGAAATTGTCGCCGGCGGCGCCGAACACCGTCGCGAAATGCTCCTGCACCTGCGCCGCCGTCCCGCCGACGATCTCGTCGTCGAAGGCGAAATGCGCGGCGCTCTCGTCGCGCGTCGTGCCGATCATCAGATCGATCGCGATGCCCTCGCCGCGCGCCGCCGCGTCGACCGGATCGCCGCGCACGACGATGCCGTCATCGACCGCGTCGAAAGGCATGCGGGAATTGGCGAAGCGCTTGTTGCGCCGCGCCAGCTCGCCATAGGCGGCGACCAGCCGCGCCGGCGCGACCTGGCGCAGCGAAGCCGCCTCCGACGGCGCCAGCCCGAGGATCCCAAGGAAATCGCGCGCCGCCGCCTCGCATTGCTCGGGCGGGATCGGGCGGATGCCGGCCGGGGCGCTCTGCATGATGGCGCGGCGGAACAGCGGAGCGGTCTCGGGATGCGCCATGTGGAGGCTGGTCGCGCGGGCGCCGGCCGACTGCCCCGCCAGGGTGATGCCGGCGGGATCGCCGCCGAACGAAGCGATGTTCTCCTTGACCCAGCGCAGCGCCAGACGCTGGTCGAGGATCCCCATATTCCCGTCGGCGACGCCCTGCAGCCGCAGGAAGCCCAGCGCCCCGAGGCGATAGTTGACGGTGACGACGACGATCCCGCCGTTTCGCGCCAGCTCGCGCCCGGAATACCAGCCGACACTGCCGCCCCCCGAAGTATTGGCGCCGCCGTGCAGCCAGACCAGCACCGGCGCCGGCTTGTCGTGGAGAGCAGGCGTCCAGACGTTGAGCGTCAGGCAGTCCTCGTCCTGGGCCAGGTCGAAATCGCCCATGACGCGGCCGAGGCGCGAGGGCGCCTGCGGCGCGATCGGCCCGAATTGCGTCGCATCGCGGATGCCTTGCCAGGGCGCGGCCGGCTGCGGCGGGCGGAAGCGCAGATCGCCGAGCGGCGGCGTCGCGAAGGGGACGCCGCGGAAGATGGCGAGATCGCCGTCCCAGACGCCGCGCAACGCGCCGCTCGCGGTCTCCGCCACCGGCGGCCTGCGATCTTCCGTCGCCATCCCGACCTCCCCGCTTTCGTCTCCCACCGACGAGGGGGAAGACAGCGGCGAAACATTAGATCTAAAATATCCCGGCGCAAAGCTCGGACGACGCCTGCTCTAGAGAGGATGCGATGATCTATCGGAAACGCGACGCCAAGGACTATGCGCGCGAGCATCTCAGGGGAATCTGGGCGGCGGCGATGACGCCCTTCACCGGGGATCTCTCGGTCGACGAGGCGGGCTTCCGCCGCAATATCCATCACTGGACGCGCGAGCTCGGCATCGACGGCATCTTCGTCGCCGGCAAGCAGGGCGAGTTCGCCTCGATGTCGCTGGCGGAGCGCAAGCGCAGCTTCGAGCTCGCACGCGAGGCGACGGCTGGGCACGCCGGCACGATCATGTCGTGCTCGGACCAGAACATCGACACCG
>JAQGID010000072.1 GCA_028291405.1 Rhodospirillales bacterium
GCGCGAGTATGGCAAGGACGGCATCCATGTCGCGCATGTCGTCATCGACGGCGGCATCGATGGCGAGAAGCTGCGCAAGGGTGCGCCGCAAGCGGTCGCCGAGCGGGGCGAGGATGGGATGCTGGGGGTCGATGCGATCGCCGAGACCTATTGGCAGATCCATCGCCAACAACCCTCGGCCTGGACGCAGGAGGTCGATCTTCGGCCATTCAAGGAAAGTTTCTGACTTCGCTCTCAGCCGCCCGTAATGGCGCGAACGGACCCAAGCCGCTCCCGCTCGAAGCGGGTAAGGGAGCGGGCGGCAGCTCAGTATCCGTTGATGCCGATCGATCCTGCGATTTCAGATCCCGATATTGGCTGGAAGCGCCGTCCGGTCCTAGACTGGCGATGCGTCGAGTTCACGACATCAACTGCAGCGAAGGAGAGCACGATGGCGAGCCGAAGTTCAGAGGCCGAGTGGCGTGGCGATCTCAAGGGCGGGCAGGGCAAGGTCAAGCTCGGCAGTGGCGCTTTCGAGGGCGGCTATTCCTTTCATTCCCGCTTCGAGGACGGTACCGACACGAATCCCGAGGAGCTGATCGCCGCGGCGCATGCCGGGTGTTTCTCGATGGCGCTGGCGGCGGCGCTCTCCGGCGCGGGGCATCCGCCGACCAAGATCCATACGACGGCGAAAGTGACGTTCGGCCCGGTGCCGGGCGGCTTCGCGATCTCGAAGATCGACCTTGCGACGGAAGGCTCGGTGCCCGGCATCGACGCGGCGACCTTCGAGAAGACGGCGGCAGAGGCCAAGGCGAACTGCCCGGTCTCCAAGGCGCTGGCAGCGATCGAGATTACGCTTACGACCAAGTTCGTCTAGCGGAGAACGGAGCGAGCTGCTGCACAGGCATCGGCTCGCTCCGTCGATCTGCCAAGCCAACTACCGGAGGTTGAACATGTTGGATCTCGTGATCGAGCAACGGCGGCGCGATCTCGGCGGCTTCGAGGTCGGCCGCGTGCTGCCGGCGGCGAAGCGGCGCATGGTTGGACCCTTCGTCTTCTTCGATCATATGGGGCCCGTCGATTTTCCCCCCGGGCTGAAGCGCGAGGTCGACGTCCGGCCGCATCCCCATATTGGCCTGTCGACGGTGACGTATCTCTTCGAGGGCGAGATCACGCACCGCGACAGCGTCGGCTCCGAGCAGGACATTCGGCCGGGAGAGGTCAATTGGATGACTGCCGGGCGCGGCATCACCCACTCCGAACGCTTCGAGAAGGCACGGCGCGAGGGCGGAAAGATGCACGGCATCCAGACCTGGGTCGCGCTGCCGCAGGCGGAAGAAGAAACCGATCCCGCATTCTTCCACCATCCGCCGGAGGACCTGCCAACGCTGCAGACGGGCGGACTCTGGGCGCGGCTGGTCGTCGGCGAGGCCTTCGGCGCCAAGGCCAAGGTCAAGACCCACTCGCCGATGTTCTACGTCCATTGGGTCCTGGCGGCGGGCGCCCAGGCGCAGCTGCCGGCGGAATATCCCGAGCGTGCCGCCTATGTCGTGAGCGGCTCGGTCGAGGTCGGGGGGCGGAGCTTCGCTGCCGGCGAGATGCTCGTCTTCCTGCCGGGTGCGCCGGTGCTCTTCACCGGGCTGACGCCGGCCGTCGTCATGCTGCTCGGCGGCGAACCCGTCGGCGAGCGCTTCATCGAATGGAATTTCGTCTCGTCGTCGAAATCGCGGATCGAGGACGCCAAGGCCGACTGGCGCGCCGGCCGGATGAAGCTGCCGGATCTCGACAACCAGGAATTCGTGCCGCTGCCAGGCGATCCGCCGCCGCCGGCCAATCCGTTGTCATGACCAGGGAGCGAGTGGAATGAGCGACGGAAGCACCGTCATCGCGCGTGTCGTTGCGGCGAACGGGTCGACGCCCTACGCCGTCGCGATCGAGACGCGCCATCATCCGCTGACCGCCGACGAGCCGAAGGCCATCGGTGGCGGCGATTCCGGGCCGGCGCCGTTCGAGCTGGTGATGGCGGGCCTCGGTTCCTGCACGGCGATCACCCTGCGCATGTATGCCGGGCGCAAGCAGTGGCCGCTCGACAGCGTCGAGGTTGCGCTGACCTGCCTGAAGGACGGCGACCGACTCCGCGTCGAGCGCGTCATTGCGTTGGCGGGCGCGCTCTCGGGCGAGCAGCGCGCCCGCCTCGCCGACATTGCCGAGCGCACGCCCGTGACCCTCGCGCTCAGGTCGGGCATGGATATTCGCACGAGTGTTCGCTGAAATCTGATCGAGGACCGCAAGCATGGAAGCACGGCGACTGGATTTCACCGGCGCGGCCGGGCAACGTCTTTCCGGACGGTTGGATCTGCCGGACGGCAAGCCCCGCGGCTACGCCCTCTTCGCGCACTGCTTCACCTGCACCAAGAGCTCGCGCGCGGCGGTGCACATCGGTCAGGCGCTGACCGCTCGCGGGATCGGTGTCTTGCGCTTCGATTTCACCGGCCTCGGCGACAGCGAGGGCGACTTCGCCGGCAGCACCTTCAGCGGCGACGTGAAGGATCTCGTCGCCGCGGCGCGTGCCATGGCGCTGGAGGGCTTCGCCCCCAAGCTGTTGGTCGGTCACAGCCTGGGCGGCGCAGCGGTGCTCGCCGCCGCCGGCGAGCTGCCGGAGATCACCGCCGTCGCGGTCGTCGCCGCCCCCTTCGACGTGCAGCATCTGACTGGGCTGCTCAAGGGCGGGCTGCCGGAGATCCTCGACCGCGGCGAGGCCGAGGTCGACCTCGGCGGCCGCAAGTTCACGATCCGCCGCTCGTTCGTCGACGATCTGGCGCGGCAAGACCAGGCGGTGCGGATCGCGCAGCTCCGCCGGCCGCTGCTCGTGCTGCATTCGCCGCGCGATCAGACGGTCGGCATCGAGAACGCCAGCGCGATCTTCCTGGCGGCGCGGCATCCGAAAAGCTTCGTCTCGTTGGACGCCGCCGACCATCTGCTGACCCGGAAAGCCGATGCCGAATACGCCGCCGAGGTGATCGCGGCCTGGGCATCGCGCTATCTCGATGCGGTCGAGCCGGCCGTCGAGCCGCTCCCTCCCGGCATTGTCGAGGTCGAGGACACTGGCCTCGGCCGTTTCCAGGTCGAGGTTCGCACCGGCGACACAAGGCTCTACGCCGACGAACCGATCGGCGCCGGCGGATTGGGATCGGGTCCCGGCCCATACGATCTGGTGAGTGCCGGGCTCGGCGCCTGCACGGCCATGACCCTGCGTCTCTACGCCAAGCAGAAGGAATGGCCACTTTCGCGGGTGCACGTAAGGGTGTGTCACTCGAAGGATAAGGCGCGCAGTCCCCAGGACCGCTTCCTTCGGACGATCCAGATCGAAGGCGAGCTCGACGCTGCGCAACACGCGCGATTGCTCGAGATCGCCGATCGCTGCCCCGTCCATCGCACGCTCGAAGCTGGCTCCGCGGTCGATACTATCGTCGTCGACCTGATGCCCGCGTCTCCTGAGGACCAGCATCTCCGCGACATGGAAGCGTCCTGCGCCGCGCCGTGATCCGACCTTACCCATAACCCGCGGCGATGGTGGACGATCGATGACTTCGTTACGAAGACGGGGCTCTCGCGTCCTGGGTTCGACCGCCGCGGGCCGATCATCCCGCCAGCGGGGTGCAGCCAGCGGAATTTTTGCCGCGGCGTCGTTGCTCTTGTGCAATGGCGCCGTCGAGGCCCAGGACGCGACCACGACGTACTACAAGGGGAAGGGACCCGGGGCGAATAACGCCTATCTCGCCCGCTTCGAGGAGGATTTCTCCTATCTTCGCGATCCCAGCACGTCGAATGACTTCTTCGATCCGCTCAAATTCATTCCGCTGAACGATGCGAAGGATGTCTATCTGACGCTGAACGGCGAGTACCGCCTGCGGACGGATTACACCCAGCACCGGAATTTCGGCGTCGCGACCGGCGGCACTCCATCTCCGATCGCCGGCGGCAATCCGACGCTGACGCCGGCGACGCGCTCGAACGAGAACGAACTCTACAAGCAGCGCTATGCTCTGGGCGCCGATCTTCACCTCGGCACGCATTTCCGGCTCTATGCCGATCTCTACCATGCACAGCAGACCGGCCGCGAGGTCGGGACGACGGTGGCGGCGAGCCAGCGCAACGAGCTGGCCGCATCGGACGCCTTCGCCGAAGCCTATACGACGGTCGGCACGACGCTATACGGGCTCCGCTTTGGGCGCCAGGTGATCTGGCTCGGCTCCGGTCTGACGCTCAGCCCCAATGTCGCGACCAGCTTGCCCGATCCGGTCTTCGACGGCGCACGTGCCTACGTCGATTGGGGCAAGGGGCGGATCGATGCCTTCGCTTTCAATCGGGTGCAACGGGTCGCCGGCGTGCTCGAGGATGCCGACAATCCCCATAGCAATCTCTGGGGTGTCTATGGCAGCTTCGACCTGCCGCCGATGGCATTTGCCGAGAGAACCCTGAGAATTACGGTCGAGCCCCTCTATTTCGGGTTTCGCACGCGGGCCAACGCGAGCGGTCCCGGCACCGGCGCCTATAACGACAGCGCGCTGCTGACCGGCGCCCCCGTCGTCGCCGCCACGAATGCGGGTTTCCGGCAAGGCGAGGATCGTCGACATACTTTCGGCCTGCGGTCGGTCGGAACCGACGGCGGCTTCGATTACGACTGGGCCGCGATGATTCAGACCGGCAGCTTCGCCGGGCTGACGGTCGATGCCTTCGCCTTCAATACCGACACGGGCTTCCGTTTCAAGGACCTGCCCTGGCGGCCAAGGATCGGGACGCATATCGACGGCGCGTCCGGTGGCGCCGACCGCGCGGGCGGAACGATCCACACCTATCAGCCGATCCGTGCGAATACGGCCTATTACCTGCCCAACAGCTTCTTCTCGCCGACCAATTTCTACGACGTTGCGCCGCGCATCAAGGTGCAGCCGACGGCGGAACTCAGCGCGGAGATCTATTACGCGTTCCTATGGCGCTATTCGGAGGCGGACGCGGTCTATTCCGGGACGGCGTGGCAGGGCGGCGGCGGCACGAATCAATACGCCGCGACGGCGTTGACCCGCGGCCGGCGAATCGGCGAGCAGCCGGACCTCTCGATCGTTTGGACCCCGGTCCCGCACGTCAGCCTCCTGGTCGAGTTCGCGACCTTCCGGCCCGGCTCGGCGCTGCGTTCTGTCGGCGCCAAGACGACGTCGTATACGCAATGGACGGTCAATCTTAAATTCTAGCATTGTCAGCACTCATTCGCGGCGATGCCGGTCCGGTCGAACGCCCCGCCACCACCCATTTCATCGCAAGATCGCAGCAAGGATGGTCATGTCAGAACAAGCGGCTCGAGTGCCGTTCTACCGTGAGCTTTACGTGCAGGTACTCGCCGCCGTCGTCGCCGGGATCATCCTCGGGGTGGTCGATCCCGGGCTCGGCGCGCAGATGAAACCGCTGGGAGATGCATTCATCAAGCTGATCCGCATGCTGATCGCGCCGATCATCTTCTGCTCGGTTGTCCATGGCATCGCCGGCATGCAGGACATGCGAAGGGTCGGCCGCGTCGCGGTGAAGGCGCTTCTTTATTTCGAGGCAGTCACGACGATCGCCTTGGTCCTCAGCCTTGCCATCGTCGATCTCTGGCGGCCGGGCGTCGGAATGAATCTCGATCCGGCGACGCTCGACGCGGGATCGATCGCTCAATACACGGCAGGCGCGAAACACCTCGGGGCCGTCGATTTCCTGATGCATATCATTCCCTCGACAGTGGTCGGCGCCTTCGCCGAAGGTGATATCCTGCAGGTTCTCTTCTTCGCCGTGGTCTTCGCCTTCGCCCTGTCGCTGCTGGGCGATCGCGGCAAGCCGCTCGTCGATCTGATCGATGTCACCATGCAGACGTTGTTCAAGATCGTCGGCTTCGTGATGTGGACGGCGCCCATCGCCGCCTTCGGCGCGATGGCCTTCACGGTCGGCGCCTTCGGGACCGCGACGCTGGTTTCGCTCGCCGCGCTGCTCGTCGAGTTCTACGTCGCCTGCGTGATCTTCATCCTCGGCGTACTCGGGATCGTCGGATGGCTCGCCGGGTTCAGCGTCCTGCGGCTGATGCTCTACCTCAAGGAGGAACTGCTGATCATCTTGGCGACGACCTCCTCGGAGACGGTGCTGCCGCGTCTGATGACGAAGCTTCGCGATCTCGGCTGCGACGAATCGGTCGTCGGTCTGGTCGTTCCGACCGGCTATTCCTTCAACCTCGACGGTACCTGCCTCTACCTGACCACCGCGGCGGTCTTCCTGGCGCAAGCGACCAATACCCATCTTACCCTGGGCCAGGAGATCGGTCTCATCCTCGTGCTGCTCCTGACCTCGAAGGGCGCGGCGGGAATTGCCGGTGCCGCCTTCGTCGTCCTGGCGGCGACGCTGGCGACGCTCGACACGATCCCGGTCGCGAGCATTGCCCTTATCCTCGGCATCCATCGCTTCATGTCGATGGCCCTCACATTCACCAACGTCGTCGGCAATGGCGTCGCGACGATCGTCGTCGCGAAATGGGAAGGGGCGCTGGACGAGACGCGTCTGCGGCAGGTTCTCGGCAGCGGCCGGCCCTCGAAGGCAACCTTAAATACAAATTGAGAAAGTTAAATATGGATATTGACTTTCATTGAATGTAATTATAAACTGTTCTCACGGTCCGGCTTCGGACCCGCGGCATTTGAAGGGCAGCTTGCGCCGCGCAAAAACCGCTAAAGCGCCACGGAGTGATCCGTGGGCCCGAGACTGACAAGGAGAGCACGCATGCGCTCAAATCGTCGCCCCGCGGAAAGCCAAGCCACTTCCTCGATGTGCTGTTGTCGGTTCGCTTGATGGAGCAACGGGGCCTCTGCCTCCGTTCATCGGTGGAACGAACAAGAGCAGCAGCCGGCCGATCGCCGGCTGCGGAGGAATTTGGATGTCTGGCGCTTTCATTATCGAGACCAAGGGCCGTGCGGCCGGCGTTGCGGTGCGCGACGGCAACAGTTTTCAGTTCTTTGCTTCGGACGAGCCCTTCTGGGGCCTCGAGAGCCGACGCTTCCGCACGCTGCGGGACGTCCACCGCTCGGTCGCCGGCATCGCTGCCGATGTCGAGGCGAAACGACAATCTGCCGGCCGCGCGCCGGCCGGATAGGAGACCCGGACCATGAATCTCACTGGCTCGCGCCTTCCCGAACTCGCAGACGCGGTCGCGTTGAGCCGCTTTGTCAACGATCCGAGCCGGCCGTCGCTGGTCCTCTTCGATGCCCCGGGCTGCTCGCCCGGGCGCCGCATCGAGGAGCGGCTGCTGCAGATGGCGGGAACGCCCGATGCGGCATTCGGCCGCCTCGATGTCGACCGTCTGCCGGATGTCGCGCGGCGCTACGGCGTTAGCGCCGTGCCGACACTCGCGGTTTTCCGCTCGGGCCAGCTCGCCGCCTCGCGCATCGGCGAGATCGAGGCGGACGATTTGCAGGATTGGCTCGACGAGGCGCTCTAACGGACGCCGCCGCCGGCATCGTCCGCCGGGCTCCCTTGAACCCCTTCGTCGAGGCATTTGATGATCGAGTTTCGGGCGCCAGACCGCGCCGGCGGACTTCCCATGTCCCGGCGTCAGCGGGGGAACCGAACCGGCGACGGCAAGCGCGAGACCGCCATTGCGGTGATCGGTGCCGGCTTTAGCGGCACGCTGATCGCCCTCCATCTCCTACGCCGATGTCCGGGGAACGTCGTCGTTCACCTGATTGAAAGAAACCGCCGGTTCGGTCGCGGTCTCGCCTATTCGACCGGCAATCCCAACCATCTCCTGAACGTACCTGCCGGGCGCATGTCGGCCTTCTCGGACCGGCCGAACGATTTCGTCGAATGGCTGCGCCACGAGGGTCCCGAAGAGCAGCGCGACTCCGGCGCCGCGAGCTTCGTCCAGCGCACCGTCTTCGGGCACTATGTTCGCCACCTGCTCAACGATGAGCTGAAGAGCGCCGGCAAGCAGCGCCTCGTGCTGAGTCGCGGGGAGGCCCGCGAGATCGAGGTGACGCCGCGACACGTCGCGCTGCGGCTCGACAGGGATCGCGAGATCGCCGCCGACATCGCCGTCCTCGCGATCGGAAACTTCCCGCCGGAGGCGCCGCGCATCGCCGACCCCGGCTTCTACGACACGCCGTTCTATCGGCCGGATCCCTGGGCCTCCGATACGTTGTCGGACCTCGATCCGGCCGCCCCGGTGCTGTTGATCGGAACCGGGCTGACGATGATCGACATGGCGGTTTCGCTGCTCGACCAGGGCCATGTCGGGCCAATTCATGCGATTTCGCGCCGCGGCCTGCTGCCGCATCGCCACGCCCCGACCCGTAGCGTCTCGCTGCTCGACCGACCCTTGCCGACCGCAATGCCGGCGCTGCTGCGGTTCATCCGCGCCGAGGTCGGACTCGCCGAGCGGCAGGGTTACGACTGGCGGGCGGTGGTCGACGGGCTGCGGCCCGCTCTGCAGGACGTCTGGCAATCATTGAGCGAGCCCGATCGCGCCGTCTTCGTGCGCCATCTGCGCCGCTGGTGGGACATTCACCGCCACCGCATGCCCGCCGCGACCGCCGAGCGCATCGAGCGTGCCAGGCGGGATGGACGGCTCCACATCGCCGCGGCCCGGATCGCCGATTTCCAGGTGCGCGACGGCGCCGTCGACGTCGTCACCAACGGCGGCGGCACGCCCCATTCGATCGTACGGGTCGCTCGCGTCATCAATTGCTCGGGTCCCGGCTGCGACTACGACCGGATCCGCGAGCCTTTCGTGCGCTCGCTGCTCGAACAGGGTCACGTCCGCCCGGATTCCTTGCGCCTCGGCCTCGACGTCACCCCGCAATGCGCCCTCCGCAACGAGCGTGGCGAGATCTCGCGGCGGCTCTACGCCGTCGGGCCGGTGACGAAGGCGGCGTTCTGGGAGATGACCTCGGTCCCGGACATCCGCCGCCAATGCGAGCTTGTCGCGGGCAACATCGCCGGCCTCGCGAGCCTCATGGAGGCGCAGCGGGCGGCCGCCAATTGAGGCGCCGCGGCTCCGGGGCCGCCGCTGCTGCGGCGCCTCTGCGCGGCCCTCTCTACCTGTAGGGTCCATCGGAAGCCACCGAAAACACTCAGTTTTTACGGCGCACTCGCCCTCAGCGCGAAACCTCAGCAGTTCATCCCTCCTTCATCTTTTTCGGCCAGATTACTGCAATCTGCAGTTGGAGAAATGGATGTCGGTATCCCGCAAGGGCGCACGCACGCGTGCAGTTCCAAATCCGATCGCGCTGCCGGTTCGTCTCGACGCCGGTGCTGCGCAAGATCTTCTGGACTCGCTGCGGGTCGCAGGCGAGGGGGGGCGCGTCACGCTTGACGGGGGTGCCGTCGAGGCCATTTCGACCACCTGCGTCCAAATCCTGCTCGCGGCGGCACAGGTGTCGGGCGACGACGGCGATTTCCGTCTCACTGCACCGTCGCCGACGCTCGCCGCAGCTTTCGCCGATCTCGGACTGCAACAACATTTGGAAGAATGGATGGCGCGCGATGGGTAAACAGATCGTAGCGGTCGACGATTCCAAGACGATCCGGGACGTCGTCGCGTTTACGCTGCGCAGCGCCGGCCATGAGGTACGCGAAGCCGAAGACGGCCAGCACGGCCTGACCGTGCTGGGCTCGACGCGTGTCGACCTCATCATTACCGATCTCAACATGCCGAAGATGGACGGCATCGCCTTGATCAAGGCCTTGCGCAGCCACCCGGTCCACCGGACGACACCGATCCTGATCCTGACCACCGAGAGCGATGCCGCGAAGAAGGCCGAGGGCAAGGCGGCGGGGGCAACCGGCTGGCTGGTGAAGCCCTTCGTACCCGAGCGCCTCGTCGAGCTGGTCAGCAAGCTATGTCCGTAAGCCTCTGCCGCGCCAGCACACCTGGAATGGGGTCATAATCCGTGGATCCTCTCGAGCAATTCAAGACGACGTTCTTCGAGGAATGCGGCGAGCTGCTTGCCGCGGCCGAGATGCATCTCGCGACCCTCGAAGCCGGCGAAGCCGACGGCGAGACGCTGCATGCGATCTTTCGCGCGATCCATTCCATCAAGGGCGGCGCCGGCGTGTTCGGTTTCCAGCGCCTCGTCGGCTTTGCACACGTCTTCGAGACGGCGCTCGACGTCCTGCGAGCCGGGCGCATCAGCGCGACCTCGGAAAACGTCGCGATCTTCATCCGTGCCAACGACGCACTCGGCGATTTCGTGAGAGCGGCCCAGCAGAACGAGGCGCTACCCGAGGATTTCGGCGCAGCTCTGGTCCATGCCTTGGAGCAGGTCTCGGGTGCGGCTTCGGCCGAGCCGACGATTGCCGTGACCGCCGTCACGGAGGCCGTGACGCACAGCGGCCGACGGCGCTTCCGCATCGAATTCGCGCCGGCCAGCGATATGCTCCGCAAGGCGAACGAGCCGATGCTGCTGCTGCGCGAGCTGCGTCGCCTGGGGGAGGTGTCGGTCAAGGCAGCTCTCGACCGCCTGCCGCCGTTATCGGAGATGGCGGCCGAGGATGCCTATCTCGCCTGGACCATCGAGCTGGTCGGCGACGTCGCCCGCGACCGTATCCTCGAGGTTTTCGAGTTCGTCGAGGACGATTGCCGGCTCGCAGTCGAAGAACTCGCTCCCGACGAAGCAGCTCCGACGCATCAGCCGGTCGCGACCATCGCCCCGCCCGCTCCGGCGCCATCCGGCGAGCCGAGCAAGCCCGCTTCCAACGGCGGACACGCCAGTGTCGCGACCTCGATCCGCGTCGATCTCGATCGCGTCGACCGCCTCGTCAATCTGGTCGGCGAGCTGGTGACAACGCAGGCCATGCTGGCGCAGCAGGCGCGCGAGTTTCCCGCCGAGCAATATCCCGCCTTCGTACAAGGGCTCGAGGCGATCTCGCAGCATACGCGCGAGCTTCAGGAAAGCGTCATGGCGATCCGTGCGCAGCCGGTGAAGTCGGTCTTCGCCCGCCTGCCGAAGATGGTGCGCGAGCTCGCCGCTGCCTTGAGCAAGGACGTCCGTCTGGTCACGACCGGGGAAAGCACGGAGATCGACAAGACGGTCATCGAGCAGCTCGGCGACCCGTTGACGCACATGATCCGCAACGCCATCGATCATGGGATCGAGACGCCCGAGCAGCGGATCGCCGCCGGCAAGCCGCGGCAGGGAACCATTCACCTTTCGGCCGAGCATCGCAGCGGCCGCATCATCATAGAGATCAGCGACGACGGCCGCGGCATCGACCGCCGCCGCGTCCTCGACAAGGCGAAGGAGCGCGGCCTCGTCGCGTCCGGGGCCGTGCTGTCGGACGAGGAGATCGACAATCTGATCTTCCTGCCGGGCTTTTCGACGGCTGCGGTCATCTCCGACGTATCGGGACGCGGCGTCGGCATGGACGTCGTCAAGCGCAACATCCAGGCGCTCGGCGGCCGCATCGTGATCACCTCGACTCCCGGGCACGGTTCGCGTTTCACCTTGTCGTTGCCACTGACATTGGCCGTGCTGGACGGGATGATCGTCGCGGTCGGCGGCGAGAGCTACATCGTGCCGATCACCTCGATCGTCGAAAGCTTCCGCCCGGCCGCCTCGGCGGTGCGCAGCATCGTCAACGCCGGCGAGGTCGTCGCGATGCGCGGCG